>JBEKZJ010000068.1:0-25420 GCA_049509995.1 Occallatibacter sp.
ACCGCCTGCCCTGCGATACCAATGGATGGCGATGGTGCAGTTGTGGTCATTTGCTCGCGCCTTGCATGTTTGGGTTGCTGTGGAGCCCGGCATTGATTGCATCGAGCAGCGCCCCGGTGGCATCGCCCTCATAGTCCCAGAACATGACGCCCCGGAGTTTGCGATCGAGCACGTATTTGCATTTCAACGCCAGCGACTCCGGATCTTCATACGATACGAAGATCTTTTTCTCCGGGTTGTAAAGGTAAGGCACCGAAGCGATGGGGTCCCAGTAGCGGATGAATCCGTTTTTCAGCATCGCCTCCGGCGAATCGCCATACTGCGCGTAGGCATGCGGAACCTCTTTCCCCGGCTGAAACAAACCATGGTCGGTGTCGGGCACCTCGCCCCATGCATGCCCATAAAAGGGAACGCCGAGCACGATTTTCGCGGCGGGAACACCGGCCCGCTCATATTCCTGAACGGAATTGTCTGCCGATATCTTCTTCGGGTCGGATGGATTGGTGAACAGGGGCGCGTGGTGGCCGGTAACTGCATCGGAGGAAGGCTCGTAGTAGTCGTACGCCATCAGGTTCACCGTATCCACATACTTCTGCACCTTGTCCATCTCGGTATGCGCGAGAAACTCGGACGAAGCGCCGACAGCAATGGTGATATAGAGCCGCCGGTGAAGCTTCTTTTCCAACTGGTCGAAGCGCATGCGCAGTTCTTTCAGCAGCAGCGTGTAATTCCGCTTGTCCTCGGGGCGAAAATGGTTTTCGGCGCCGGGCAGCCCCGGATATTCCCAGTCGATGTCCAACCCATCGAGTTGATGGCGATCCATAAATCCGGCCGCGCTGGCGATGAAGATGCCGCGGCTCTGTTTGGTCAGCGCCATATCGGAAAATGCGCCCGACCACAGCCATCCGCCCACGCTGACGAGCACCGTCAGGGAGGGGTTTTCCTGCTTCAGCGCCACCAGCGCGGCCATGTTCTGATCGTCGTTGGCAAAACCATTGACGATGCGGCCACCCTGGATATTGGCGAAGGCATAGTTGATGCGCGTCAGTTTCTGCGCCGCAATCTCGCCCGCGCCAATCGGATTGTCTTGCGGAAAGACATAGGCCACGATGACAGCCTTCGCCGCGGATGCGCCCGCGAATGAAGCAGGACAAAAGCAAAGGCAGCCGACAAGGAGCAGCCATGATCTGAACAGGACACGCGTGTTCGTTGCGATGCGTTGCTCCCCATGCTCTCTCTCATGCGATTGCAACAATAAACAACCTCCTGTCTGCTATGGCTCAGAGCCGATTCAACCCAGGCAATGGCGTCAACCTCAGGGCGTGCCAAGTGTATCAGTTGCCGCTCAGACGGCAATGTTCCTGGTCGAGTGTGTGAAGAGCTTTGAGGGGACGCGCCATGCATGGGCGCAAAGAAAACACCTGGGCCGGGGCGTGCTGGTTTTACGTGCATTTGCACGTGGGGCTATGGCGCCCCGGGCACATGGATGTTCGCGGATGCCGTCGCACCGCCTGCGAATGCGGCTGTTGCGATTGGGGCCATTCGCCATGAAGAGAGAAAACCGATGGCCAGGTCTTCCCTCTCCAATCCGCTGACGGAAGAGTTGCCGGCTACTCGGGAGTTGGCCGAATCGGCGGCTGTCAGGCAATGTTCACGTTTCAGTAATCCGCGGTCCCTGACCACTGTCAGCCGGCTACTGACAACTGATTACCGACAACCGATTACTCACAACTGATTACGAAGCCACCGCCAGCTCCGCCATCGCCGCCAGCCGCACCGTGCCCTTGCGCGGTCCGCGCTTGCGCGCGCTCATCACCTTGATCCGTTCCAGCAGTTCCTGTGCCGAGCAACTCTTCTTCGCCAGCAGCGCATCGGCCGCGTGGATATCGCCGCCCATCCTCTGCGGGTCGCCCAGCAGAATCATGGGAATATGCGGCGCGATCTGTTTCAGCCTGTCCACCAGTTGGCTCCCATTCATCTGCGGCATGCCGTAATCCGCCAGAACCAGGTCCACTTGCGTCCCGGCAAATATGCCGATCGCCTCTTGCCCGGCGGAGGCCGAAACCACTCGATATCCGTTAGTTGCCAGCATGAACTTGAGCACGGAAAGCTCCTGTTCATTGTCGTCCACGCAGAGAATCACTTTCTTCGGTCGCATGATCTGGTGTAAGCTCCTTCGTTCAATTTCCATGGTTCAGTTTGCTTGTCCGTCCGCTCGGCAACACTCCGCCCTTGCCCGCTCTTCCGGTTGGCTGGCGTGATGGATTGCCGGGGTCCAGCGATTGGAGACCAGGCAGCCCTATGCTGGTTGATCTTGCAGCCCGAGTGGCCCTGCGGGTCGTGTCGGCGGCCCAGGAGGGCGCGGCTTTCCCGCAGGGCTGCTTCTGGCATTCGATATCCAGGAGACTAGCCTTCGCTCGCGATCAGTTTGGGCAGGATGCCTGAGGGCAAGACCGGCTTTAGCGCCGGCTAAACTGCTTCAATGAAAGCCAACAGTACGAGCCTTCGAGGTCCGTGGGAAGAGGGAACAGCAAGCGAATTCCACTCTGAAAATCCCCATGAAACAAGGGAAAAATGGCTAGGATTAACACATATAGTCACTTGCAATGATGAATACCTGTTGAAAGAATGTGCATCACGGCAGGAAAAGCCGTCCTTTTGCCACAAGAACAGTGCTGCCTGCCACGCGCACATCGCTGACCTTCGCCGATTTCACCTGAGCAGAAAGATACAAATCGCTCGGCCTGCCGATCTCCACCCCCTGGCGCAGAGCGATGCGTTGGCCTGCCGCCACGGCGCCACGCTGCACCAGGTAGCCGATGGCGCATCCGGCCGCGGATCCCGTGGCCGGATCCTCACCGCCATAAAACTGCATGCGGGCGCGCCACGCGGGAGCGTCTCCGCCGGTTGGCCCCAGCACATAGAACCACCGCGCCCCGCGCGCCGGCAGCCACGCCGCGGCCTCCTGACGGTTCACCCTGAGCCCCGCCAATGCCTCATGCGACCGCAGGACCACAATGGCGAATGCCGTGCCCGTGGAGACGATCTGCGGCGGCAGCCCGGGGTCCAGATCCTCTTCGGCCAGCCCGGTCAGCCGCGCCACCTCGCCGCGATCCAGCTCCGCGCCAAACTCCGGGTCCCGCTGCGTCATCTCCCCGAAAAGGCCCTGCCCGGCAAAGCGCACCGGAACCGCGCCCACGTTGAGCTTCAGCGTTACCGTGCCGCCCTTGAGAGTGTCGGGCGCGTCGAGCTTCAGCACGCTGGCTGTTCCCAGCGTAGGATGGCCGGCAAAGTTCAGCTCCTCCTGGGTAGTGAAGATGCGCACCCGCACGCCCTCAGCCTGTTCCACCGCCGCCGCTCTCCGCTCCACAAACGTGGTCTCCGACAGATTGAACTCGCGCGCAATGGCCTGCATCCGCTCTGCCGTCAGACCCACGCAGTTCATCACCACGGCCAGCGGGTTGCCGGCCAGCGGCGTTGCGGTGAAAACATCCACCACGAAATAATCCAGCTCCATCGATCCCTGCCCAGGCATCGCTTGACACGTCTCCGCTCACGCTATAGCCTACGGCTATGCTGCCCTGTGCGGTTCTGTGGAATTCTGTCAGAGCACTCGGCAGGCAAAGGATTTCGATGACCAGTTTCTCCACTCCCGCAATCTGTATGTGCTGCTGCTGTCAGGGCTGCGCCACGCGGGCGTGTTCTCTGGGCTAGATTCCGAAAACAAAGGATCTCCAGACGACCCACCCGCCACTAGGCGCGGTGGGTTTTTTAGTCTTGAGGGAACAGGGAACAGGGAATAGGGAACAGGGAACAGGGAACAGGGAACAGTTGCGCCAGTTCGGAGATTGGGAGCAGCGGCGAGCATTCCAAGGGGAATCTACGATGCGTAGGTTGCATGAATGCCCTCTGTTCCCTGTTCCCTAATCCCTGTTCCCTCACGAGCACCGGTGGCGAAGCGGCTAACGCGCAGGTCTGCAAAACCTGTATACGCGGGTTCAATTCCCGCCCGGTGCTCCAAGTTTTTAGACAGAAGGCGTCGTTATTTTATTTCTATGGGAGCCGGGAGCGGAGTTTCACAACTGGGCTTCTTTTTCTGTTCCCTATTCCCTGTTCCCTGTTCCCTGTTCCCTATTCCCTGTTCCCTGTTCCCTGTTCCCTGTTCCCTGTTCCCTGTTCCCTATTCCCTATTCCCTAATCCCTGTTTCTTTCACAGCGCGATCAGTGGCCGGGGAAGGCGCGTGCTGGAGCGGTCCAGGAACAGCCTCATGCGCAGAGCCTCTGACCGCTGCAGGGCCACCAGCCGCATCTGCCTGCGGATATGGTCGCCGTCTACCATTTTGGTCACTTGCGCCTCGTCGAACTCGGCATCCCTCTCCAGCTTGGCGATCCGCTCTTCAATGGTCCGGCGAAACCGTGGGCTGATCTCAAAGCCTTCATTGGCGGCGCAATTGGTAATCATGGCAGGCTCCTGAGAGCTGGGATTGTTGAGGCTGAAGATTCTTTCATGGGCGGCCTCAAGTTTTTCCCGCTTGTGCCGATATTAGAGAAGACTAACTCCGCGCGCCAGATTACCGTCGAATGAGTCGAACGTAACAAACTGTCTGAAAACAGGACAACCCGGCCCTTTCTCCAGACCTTTTGCACAACTTATCCGGCTTACCCAAACCTGAAACCGATCTTTCCGCCAGGTCTCTTACCGCTTGTTTTTGTACCAGCTCCGTGCCCCATCCTTTCGCCTTTTTTCTGGCGAAAGGGTGGGAAACCGTGAACCCTAA
Organism: Occallatibacter sp.; assembly: GCA_049509995.1. Lineage (GTDB taxonomy): Bacteria > Acidobacteriota > Terriglobia > Terriglobales > Acidobacteriaceae > Telmatobacter. Next base: position 4,779 of record JBEKZJ010000068.1, read on the forward strand.
TGTGCGAAATCACACGGTCAGAGACCTAGTCTTGCGGCGCCGTTGCGTAATAGCCCCTGCGCACCTGCACCTTCATGCCATCCCCCCGGCATTCCACCCCGAGGTGCCGGAACGTGCCGTCCAGCTTGAGGTTGCTGGGCGTATAGCTGGCCACATACTGGGTACGCAATTCGTCTTCGATCTGCTGGAAGGCGGCCTCCAGCTTCTTGCCGTTGTTGCCCACGTCGATCAGCCGGCCGCCGGTCTCCTCGGTCAACTTCTTCATGGCCGAATAGCCGCTGTAACCAAAGCCCCCGTAGAAGTCCCGGTCGGCGATCAGAATCGTGTAGACCAGGACGTTGGACTTTTGCGCCGCGGCAATCGCCTCGCTGATCTTGTGGACGCTGCCTTCGTCCTCGCCGTCGGTCAGCAGGATCATCGCCTTGCGTCCCGTCTCCTGGTTCATCTTTTCGTTCGAGGCCAGGACGACCGCATCGTAAAGCAGCGTCCCCTTGGGTGTTCCGATGGTGGGAATGGTTCCCCCGCCTGCTCCCGGAATCCCCGCCGCTCCATTGCCGCCCGCGGTGTTGATCTCCGCCTTGTTCATGGCCCGCGAAAGCAGCCGGGCGCTGTTGGTGTAGTCCTGCAGCAGGTCCACGTTCACATCAAAGGAGAGCAGAAACGCTTCGTCCTTTTGCCTCAGCACGCGTTCCAGAAACTGGCTTCCCACCTCCTGCTCCAGCGGCAGCACTCGGTATTGGCTCCCTGAAGTGTCCAGCAGAATGCCCAGCGTAATCGGCTGTTGGGTCTCAGCCACAAAGCTCTTCAGCTTTTGCGGTTGCTTGTCTTCAGTAATGGTGCAGTCGTCCTTGGTCAGGTGGGGAACCAGATTCCCGCCCTTGTCCTTCACCGTGAAGAACACGTCCACCAGGTTGACATTGAGCTTGAAGGTAGCCACCGATTCTTCCTCGGGCCCTGGGGCCGGCGCGGTGCTCACTGGCGGCGCGTCCGGCGAAGGGGCAAGCTGGCCCCACGCCGCCGGAACCACCCCCGGCAGGCCGAGCAACAAAGCGGCAACTCTCCATCGCATGCGCATTCTGGTCAATTAGACGAAAACTGTACCACTAAGAAAGCATACCTGAACTCTTTCCCTGCTGGCGCGCAACCTGCGCGCCGCTGGCGCGTCTGATACTCTGACGAAGGCAGCCTTGCTGGCTGGTTTTTCGCCAGTTGTCAGCCCTCCGTTGTCAGTTCTCAGTTGTTGGTAGCCGCTGACCGCCCTCAACTGACCACTGGAAGCGGCGGATTCACGAGCGATCGGGGATGGCTTTAACCGACCGCTGAAAACTGACAACTGACCAATGGAGAATGCCTGTGAAGCTTCGTTTGACGGCAATGGCGCTGACGGCGCTTCTGAGTTTCAACCCCCATTGGAGCCCGGCGGCTGTGGCCCAACAACAGCAGCAGCCCGCCGTTCCCGATGCCCCTGCGCCCCAGCCGCCCCCGCCGTTGACGGGCATGGACGGCACCGCCATCACGCCCGGCAAAGGCATGGGGAATGAGCCGGTTGCGCCCAATTCGTCCTCGGCTGCTCCCAACCAGCAGGCGCCCAGCACCCAGGCGCCCTCCACTCAGGGCAAGGACAACTTCCAAACCACCCCTCCTGAGTTGCCCGCGCCCGGGGAGGGCGTGGAAACGACCAGCACCTTAATCCGGCTGAACGTCACCTACGTCGAGGTTCCGGTCACCGTCAAGGATCCCAAGGGGAAGCTGGTTCCCGGCCTCACCTGGCGCGATTTCAAGGTCTTCGAGAACGATACGCGCGAACCGTTGAAGGAATTCACCACGGATTCGGCCCCCCTTTCGATCGCCTTTGTCATCGACCAGAGCCTGACCGCCGACGTGATGGCCAAGGTGAACGACTCCCTGGACGCGATTCAGGGCGCGCTCACTCCTTATGACGAGGCAGCGGTCTTTGCCTACAGCAACGGGGCCCAGGAGAAGACCGGTTTTACCGGCGCCCAGAGCACCCGTCTGCCCGCCGTGCTGGCCCTCACCAAGGCCACCGGAACCGAGGAGCTGGTGCCCGTCAACAGCGGCCCGCTGGCAGGTTGCAACATCCGCGAGAACGGCAACTGCGTTGACCCCAACATCCAGCAGGGACGTTCGGTCGGCAGCCCCTCGTTCATCACCATCCCCAAGGAGATTCACACCCTCAACGACGCCATTCTGGCCGCCGCCAAGGAGCTGTCCACCCGCCCCAAAGGCCGCCGCCGCGTTATCTACGTCATCTCCGACGGCAAGGAAAGCGGAAGCAAGGCCACCTTCAAGGAGGTGGTGCGCTATCTCCAGACCAACGAAATTGCCGTCTATGGCACGGCAGTGGGCACCTCCGCCCTTTGGGGCGAGGGCTACGTGAGCCGCCTTCACCTGCCCTTCACCATGTACGACAACCGGCTGTACGGCTACACAGTGGCCACCGGCGGTTTCCTTGACTCCGAGCGCGACCTGAACGGCATTGAGAAAAGCTACGCCAGGATCGCCGAGGAAGCGCGCACCCAGTACACCCTGGTCTACGCCAGCCACGAGTCGGTCTACGACAGCAAGTACCGCAAGATCGACGTGCGCGTCGACCGGCCCGGTCTGGAAGTGATCGCCAAGCCCGGCTATTACCCCTCGGCGCAGATGTCCCGGTAGCCCATGAATTCCTCAGGAGCCGCGGCTGGCCTGGGACTGATGTCGGCCGCCACCTGGGGCGGCTCGGACTTTGTGGGCGGCCTGGGCGCGCGCCGCGCTCCCGCCCTGCTGGTGGTGGCTTCCGGCCACGTCTTCTCCCTGATCGTTTTGCTGGCAATCTGCCTGGGAATCCGGCTTGCCGTGCCTGGCGCGCATTTTCTCCTCTATGCCGCCCTGGGCGGCTTTGAGGGCTCACTGGCCCTGGCCGTCTTTTATCGCGCCCTGGCCATGGGCGCCATGGGATTGACCGCGGCCCTCACCGGCCTGCTCACCGCCCTGGTCCCCGTCCTGTTTTCGCTCTTTCACGACGGCCTGCCCGCCCCCCTTACCGCCGCGGGATTGGCAATAGGCCTGGCCGCCATCTGGCTCATTACGCACGCGCCCGCCGCCAAGGGCCCCGGAAAGAAGGAAATACCCACTCCCCCGGCCGCGCTCCTGCTGGGCGCCCTCGCCGGCGTCGGGTTTGGCACACAGTTGATTCTCTTCAAAATGGCCAGTGGAGGCGGCATGATGTGGGTCATGACCTCGGCCCGCGCCGCGGGCGCTGTCGCTCTGCTGCTGTTTCTCCTGGCGATGCCGCCCAAAGCGCCATGGCGCGGCTTCTGGCTCTTCGGCATCCTGGCCGGAGCGCTGGACACCATCGGCAACCTCTTTTATCTCCAGGCCACCCGCTTTGGCCGCCTCGACGTGGCCGCGCTGGTCTGTTCGCTCTACCCGGCCGGCACCATCCTGCTGGCCGCGCTGGTGCTGCGCGAATGGCCCACCCGCAGCCAATGGGCAGGCATCGCCCTGGCGCTGGGTGCCGTAGCGCTTCTCAGCGTTTAGGCCGGCCTGCAGTCCGTGAACGCACAAAAGGCCTGCGCATCGGCACAGGCCTCTCGAATTACCTTGCAATCTCAAACCATGCAGCCGAGCCTGCCATTGCAGTCCGGCTTGGGACCCGGCCAGAGCCCAGCAGGCATGGGATGCCCTTGCTGCCAACCTTACTTCGGTTCGATCGGGGCCGAACTCGGCGGCGCCGGAGCCACATTCTGCTGCACGGTCGGCGCAGGAGCAGGAGGATCGGTCACGCCCTTGATGCCTTCCCTGAAGCCCTTTAAGCCCTCGCCCAGACCCTTGCCCAACTCCGGCAGCCGCTTGGCGCCGAACAACAGGAATGCAACCACGCCTAACACCACCAGGTGCCACGGCTGAAGTAGATCGCCCATTTCATCCTCCTCGCACCGCGCTGAACCGGTACGCATTCTCAGTGGTTATTGTCGCACAAAGTCGTATCCCCGCGCAGGGCCGGCAATCTGGCTGCGCTCCGGCAGGCCTGCCGGATTTGCGGCACCAGGTCAGTTCACCTGCGCCGGCCTGCCCAGCCGCTCCGTCACCATGGTGAAAAATCCGCGCAGGTCTTCCTCTTCGCCCGCGGTCAGCCTGCGGTAGACCTTCATCAGCGGAAACAGACGCGAACCCCGCACCTCCACAGCCGGAACCGCCACCACCCCGCCGGGGTACTGCGTCATCTCCCAGCTCCCCGCATACCGCCGCCGCAGCATCTCGCCCAGGTAGCTGCCCCAAAGCCGCACCTCGAAGTCCACATCCAGCTCCGGGCTCTCACCCACCAGCACCAGGATTTCGTCCAGCCCGTCGATCGATTCAGGGGTAAAGTCCAGTTTCTGCCGAAACTCGCGCTTTCCCAACTCAGCCGCCGCTTGCGCATAGCCCTCCATCATCGCTCCCAGGTCGGGGTAGGGCGCCGACTCCAGACGTTTGCGCAGTTCGCTGTGGCTTGACATCCGATCTCCAGAGTAAATCCTCGGGCGCCCGCATCGTGGCACGAAAATGGAACCGCGCCGCATCTTTGTGGCAGACTGAAAGCAGATGTGGAGGGTTGCGCCGTTGAAAACCGTCAAGCTCCTTGCCCTTGCCGCTATCCTGGCCCTTGCCGCCGGCCCCGCCCGCTCCGCCGGCCGCGACATCTATCCCGATCCGTCGCAAGCCAAGGCCGATTTGGCCGCCGCCCTCAAGACCGCCGCCGCAACCCACAAGCGCATCCTGCTCGATTTTGGCGGCAACTGGTGCGGCGACTGCCAGGTGCTGGACCTCTACTTCCACGACGCCAGAAACTGGCCCATCCTCGAGGCCAACTTCGTCCTGGTCCACGTGAACATCGGGTACATGGACGCCAATCTCGACATCGCCCGGAAATACCAGATTCCTCTCCTCCGCGGCGTGCCTGCGCTGGCCGTCCTCAGCGAAAGGGGAACGCTGCTTTACAGCCAGAAGGGCGGCGAGTTCGAAGCCATGCGCAATCTGGATTCCTCCGCTCTGACCAGCTTCCTGGTGCAATGGAGGCCCGTCAAAGAGGGCTGCTCCGCCGTGGTGGTGAACTGCTAGCGCCGCGCATACCGTAGGTTGCGTGGTGGTTGGGCCGCAACTCAGCTGATCGGCGCCAGGTGCTTCGTCTTCGAGTAGGTGTAGATGATGCGGTGGGCGACGGTGACGGTGGAGAGGACGGCCAGCACCCACAGCACCGGGGCCATCACGCCCCAATGGTTGAACAGCGCGCCCAGAATTACCAACACGATTCGTTCCGGCCGCTCCATGAAACCCACCTTGCACTGCCCGATCAGCGCCTCGGCGCGGGCGCGCGTATAGCTGACCATCAGTGAAGTAACCATGACGAAGGCCACCAGCGAAACATAATAGAAGCGGTTGATGCGGCCGTAATAGACCAGCAGGCCGAAAAACAGCACCACGTCGGAGTAGCGATCGATCACCGAGTCGAAGAAGGAGCCGAACACGGTGACCTGATTGTTGCGCCGGGCCACGCGCCCGTCCACCATGTCGAAGATGCCGGCGCCAAATATCACCATCCCTGCATAGAAAAACATGCGCCCGGAGTTGCTGGCGTTGGCGTGGCCAAACAGAAACGCGGCCACTATATTGATGACCAGGCCAATGAGGGTGAGCACGTTCGGAGAGATACGGGTAAGCGCCAGGCCGTGCACAATGTGGTCGAGAAGCCAGCCGCAGCCGCGGCCGAAAGCGCTGGTCCAGGTCATTCCAATCTTCCTTGCTACTGCTCTGTGCCGGCGACGGCGGTTCCGTTTTCCTGTTCGCCTTCGCCCGCTTCATCGTGAATGGTGGTCAGTTTCAGAACTTCAAGGGCGCGCTTGCCGTTGGGCGTGACGATGGTCGCAATGTCGCCCACCCGCTTGCCCACCAGGCCGCGCCCAATCGGCGAGGTCGTCGAGATCAGCCCCTTGGAAACGTCGGACTCCTCGCTGGTCACCAGGCGGTAGACAATCTCCTCGTCCTTGGTCGAGTCGTACACCACCACCGTGGAGCCGAAGCCGGCCTTGTCCCTGGGAATATTGGTCAGGTTCACCAGGGAGAGCTCGGCCATGCGCCTCTTCAGTTGGCCCAGCCGCGCATTGACGAAATCCTGCCGCTGCCTCGCCATGTGGTACTCGGCGTTCTCCGACAGGTCTCCCATGGCCACGGCCTTCTTGATTTCCGCGGGAAGCTCGTGCGAGAGCTCGTGCTCAAGAAGTTTGATCTCGGCGAGAAGTTGCTTTTTAATGTGCTCGGGCATCCATGGTCCGTGGCGGGGAGCGGGGTTGCTCCATCCGCGAGAGATAAATGAACTCGACCTCTCATTATACGCGGGGGTGGAGAAGGCAGGGAACAGGGAATAGGGAACAGAACAGAAGCGGGTCGGCAAGTCAGCGGAGCGATGAGAACGGATCGGTCCATTTTTGGAGCGGTGACGACCGGCTGTTCCCTATTCCCTATTCCCTGTTCCCTGTTCCCTGTTCCCTAGTCCCTTAGTCCCTAGTCCCTAGTCCCTAGTCCCTTAGTCCCTGCTTCAAGAAACGATTGCAAAATCAGCGTAGCCGCCACCTGATCCACCACCCGGCGGTGCTCCTGGCGGGCGTGGCCGGCCTCATACAGAATTTGATGGGCCTCGCGCGTGGTCAACCGCTCATCCCACAGGTGGATCGGCAGGCCGGTCAGCCCGCCCAGTTCGGCGGCAAAAGCCTGCGTCCTGGCCGCCTGCGGGCTCACCTCGCCGGAGAGGTAAACCGGATTGCCCACCACGATGCCCGCCACGGCAAACCGCCGCGCCAGCCTGGCCAGCGAGCGCAAGTCCTCGCGCGGGCTGCGCCTCCGCTCCAGCGTCAGCACCGGCTGCGCCGTCAGCCCCAGCTCGTCCGACACAGCCACCCCGATGCGGCGATTGCCGACGTCGAGACCGAGATATCGGGCGTGAGTCTCCAGCTCTTGGCTCCTGGCTTCTAGCTTACGAGGTGAGTGGCCGGTTTACTGTCTAGGGCTTGAAAAGACCACTGATAGCTCCAGCCAAAATGATGGCCAATGCCCAGCCAAGCAGGATCAGCGACCAGCGCAAGGCCGCCAGCCGCCTGTAATTCAGCCGAAATACCCAACGGGTCAGAGCCCACCGCTCAGCCGTGTTCTTCAACCATTTGGGCCAGTCCGGCAGCAAGCTTCCCGGCGCTGCTTGCGGGTTGGGGTACCAGGCGCTGTCCTGGCCCAGCTCCACCACTGGCAGCACATTCTCCAGCGTATAGATAATCGGGCTGAACGGCGCATAGCGCTCGGGGAGCTTCCCTGTTTCGTGAAACTCCTTGAATGCCTCCTTTTCGGCGGGGGCCATCATGCTCATGCGATGAGCGCGCCAGAAGATCAATGAGCCGAGTAACCCAAGGGCGGCGATTGGCTCCCAAATATCCAATGGCCATTGTTCCAGATGGTCCGTTGGGTAGGTTCCGCCCCGTAGCAGCACATTTCGCCCACGCGAACGGCGCCGATACGCATACAGTACCTCCCGCGCGCCTTCGGGGTCGCCGCTAGCGTTCAGCAGATTGGCCAACTGCACCCAAGGCTGAGCAGCCGCGGCGCCTTTTTCCGGTTGTAGCTCAAGCCATGCGATCCGATCCCTGGCCACCAGCGGCATTTCTTTCGAATATGTGTTGTTCTTGATGTTTTCGTCCGATGATGGCTCGTAGAGCTTCAGTCCCTCATAGACCAGTCCGTCGAGGTGAAGGTTCCCCTCATCCGGCCAACTCATTTTGTCGTCGCGCAGGTTTTTCACCTTCGCGCCCTTCAGATCGAGACCTGTGTCCTTGGATTTCTCGATGCGGTGCCAAGCCAGATCGCCCTTGATGACCGTATTGTGGCAGATAACCCCGGCAACCTTGGCGCCTCTAATCCATAAGTCCCCGCTAATCTCCGCGCCGGGCAGACGAAGCGCGCCTTCGGTCTCAAAGCCATCCGTCAGCGCAACGTCGCCGCCGATCTTTGCGCCGTCCGCGCTGAACGCGTCGCCCTTGGTACTCAACTTCGCGCCGTTGCAGTTGAGTTGTCCCGTGATCTCCGCGCCCAGCAGGCGAATCTCACCCTCGGACTGGATGTTCGGGAGATAGAGCGGGCCGTGAATAATGACTCGATCGGCAAGAATGCCCACGGCCAGTGAAGAATCCAAGAAGAAGAGGCCTCGTGTCTCCGCGGAGAGGAGGTTAATCTCCCCCTGAAAGTTGCAGCGGCGGAAATCCAGCGGCGGATTGACATGACAATTCGAAAGATCGAGCATTCCGGGGATGATCGCGGCGTAGACGCGCAGCCCCTTGGGGTCAATGTGCGGCGCGGCTCCCGGATCGGTGGCCAGCCAGCGGAGGAAGGCCGCGCGAACCTCTGGACGCGGGACCTTCTCATCCGGCTCGGGAAGATCCTCGGAGCTGGCTGAGTCATGCAGCACCTTGAGTTCGGCTGGCGTCAAGTCGGGGCTGAAGCGAGTCTTCGCCAGTTCGATGAGCTTCGTCTCGCGAATCTGGTCGAGCAGGGGCATCGGGGCTTTTGCCTTTCCACGGGGCTTTGCCGTTACTGTATACCTTGCGGAGCCGGCTTACCCGGTACAATCAAGGAAGGGAATCCTCACCGGGAATTCTCGCGTCTTTAACAAGTGAAGGGTCAAGAACATCTGAATGGTAGGCCGCAGACGGAAGACAAGAAAGAAGAAAAGTTCTGGCGCGGCGGGAATCCTGCTGGCAGCTTTTCTCCTGGCGCTTCTTGCGGCCGGGACGGCCGCCTGGCTCGTCTTGGCGCCGTTCGGGCCGAACGCGGAGACCTTTGTCGAGCTGGCGCCGGGCTTTTCTTCGGAGCGGATCGGCCAGCAACTGGAGTCGGCGGGCGTGGTGCGCAGCCAGTTTGCCTTCGACCTGGTGCGCTGGTGGAAGCGGGGAACGCTCCAGGCCGGCGAGTACCGGTTCGATCACCCGGTCGCGGTAACTGAGGTCTATGCGCGCATTGCGCGCGGCGACGTTTTTACCAGGGCGGTGACTGTTCCGGAGGGCGCAAACATCTTTGAGATCGCTGCACGGCTGGAACAGGCAGGGCTTGGCGCGCGCCAGGATTTTCTTGACGCGGCGGTAAAACAGGCCGGCCTGGTGGCCGATCTGGACCCCGGAGCAAAGAGCCTGGAGGGTTACCTGTTTCCAGACACGTATCATTTTGAACGCAAGACAAGTCCGGCACAGATTTGTGCCGCAATGGTCCGGCGCTTCAGGGCGGTGGCCGGCCAACTGGGACTGAAGGGTGACGTGCACGCAGTGGTGACCATGGCTTCGCTGGTCGAGCGGGAGACGGCAGTGGATGCGGAGCGTCCGCTGGTGGCCAGCGTCTTTTTGAACCGGCTGGCCAAAAAGATGCCGCTTATGACCGACCCCGCCGTGATCTACGGCCTGGAGCTTCAGGGCCAATGGCGGGGTGGCATCTACCAGAGCGATTTGAGCCGCGATACCGCCTATAACACCTATCTGCACACTGGCCTGCCGCCGGGCCCGGTGGCCAACCCGGGCGCCAAGTCGTTGCGAGCGGCCATGGAGCCGGCCAGGACGGACTATTTGTATTTTGTCGCCGCCGGGGCCAATCCCCAGGGACGGTCGCTGTTCTCCCATACCCTGGAAGAGCAAAGCCACAACGTGGCCGGCTACCGCCATGCCATGAAACAGGAAGGTGGCCGATGAGGGCAAACTACCGTCTGGCCTCCCTCGCAACCCTGTTCCTTCCCCTCCTGCTTGCGGGCTGCTCTCTTTTTCCCACCACGCGCAAACTGCCCGTGCCCAAGGCGCCTGTGATTACCCAAACGGCCACGCCGGAGCAACTGGTTGCCCGGCTGAATGAACGCTGGGCTGCAATCACTACCCTCACGGCCAAGGTCGAGTTTCGGGCCAGCGTGGCCAAGAGCAAGCAAGGCGTAGCCACGGACTACCCCAGCATCGAGGGGCACATTCTGCTGCGCAAGCCCGCCGATTTGCGCGTGCTGGGGCGGTACTTCGGTGTGCTGGCCTTTGACATGAGCAGCGATGGAAAGAACTTCAGCTTGTCCGTCCCTACCAAGAACAAATTCATCAAAGGCTCCAACTCGCTGAAGAAGAAATCGCTCAACACGTGGGAGAACCTGCGTCCGGGTTTCTTCGTCGATGCCTTGCTGGTGCGGGGGCTGGACCCGGACGATTTGTACTCCGTGGTGATTGACTCGGAAACGCTGGAAGATGCGGCCCGGAAGCACTTGTTCACCGTTCCGGAATACATACTTAGCATTAGCCGCCCCAAACCGGCCACTCAGCAGTTGATACCGGTACGCGTTGTCACCTTCAGGCGCGACAATCTTCTGCCATATCAACAAGATATATACGACAGCGAAGGCAACCTCGAGACCCATGTCACCTATTCGGCCTACCAGGACTTTGAAGGCAGCCAATACCCTTCCCTGGTCATCATCAAGCGTCCCATCGACGAAATCCAGATTGTCCTCACCGTAGACGATGTGCATGAGAATCAACCGCTTGCCGACGACCAGTTTTTGGTGAAGCCGGCCGAAGGCGCCAAGGTGCAGAACCTGGAATAGCGGATTCCGGCCCGGACCGCTATGCGCAGCAACCACCCCGCCTTCTGTGCTAAAAAAGGGAGGTTCCTGCTCATTGTTCCGTCAAGAAAGGACACGCCATGGACCGGAGAACGTTTCTCGCCACTGCATCCGCCGCCCTCCTCGCAGACGCGCTTCAACCCACCGCGGCCCTCGCCGCCATCCCGCCCGCCCCACTCAAACCGATGGATTTAGGCCTGATCATCAGCCCCTTCGGCGCTCCTGAGGCAACTTTCCGCCGCGTACACGAGATCGGCTTTTCCAACTGCTTCCTCTCGCTCGACGAATACATCAACGGCTTCACGCCGCAGATCGCGGCCCAGTTTGGGGATCTGCTCGCGAAGTACTCGCTGATTGCCACCACGGTCGAAGTGGTCGGCCCGCCGCCGCTCGAATGGAACTTTACGCGCGGCCCTTCCACCATCGGCCTGGTCCCCCCCAAAACCCGCGCGGCCCGCATCGACGCCCTTCGCCAGGCTTCCGACTTTGCCAAACTGCTCGGCATACCCCAGGTGCAGACGCACTGCGGCTTTATCCCCGAAGATCCCGCCGATCCTCTCTACCCCGGAGCGGTCGAAGCCGTCCGCACCGTCGCCCAATACTGCCAGGGCAACGGACAATACTTCCTGATGGAGACCGGCCAGGAGACCCCGACCACCATGTCGCGCATGATCCGCGACGTGGCCCTGCCCAACCTTGCCGTCGGCCTCGACACGGCCAACCTCATCCTCTACGGCAAAGCCAATCCCGTCGACGCTGTCGATATCATCGGGCCCCACGTGCGCAGCGTCCACGCCAAGGACGGCCGCTGGCCCACCAACCCCAGCGAACTCGGCGAAGAGGTCCTGATCGGCAAAGGGCTGGTCGACTTCAAACAGGTCTTCACCAAGCTGCATCGCCTCGGCTACACCGGAGCCATCACCATCGAGCGCGAAACCAGCGGCCCGCAGCAGATCGAGGATGTGCGCCAGGAGAAGATCTATCTGGAAAAGATCCTCCGCGAAGTCCTGGCGTAAGGGGGGTTCCCCTTCGTCACGCTGTTCTTCAGCCATGCGAAAAGGGATTACGATGAAAAGGAGGGTAAGAACATGGCAGCTCTTGATTGGTCCCAATGTCCCGCCGTCGAAAGCATCCCCGGCAAGGTCAGCGGCGCCTGGGTGTTTCGAGATACCCGCTTGCCCGTCGCGACCGTCTTCGAGAACCTTGAGGATCTAAGCGTTGAGGAAGTGATGGAGCAATTCGACGTGACGCGGGAGCAGATCGCGGCAGTACTGGATTTTGTAGCCCGGAGCCTCAGCGCCTCAGCGCCCGAGCAACCCCCCGTGCCCGTCGATGCTCATTCTCTTTGACCACGGAACGCCCAAGGGCCTCATCCGCGCCCTTCCCGGCCACACGGTCATCACGGCCCAATCCCGAGGTTGGGACAGGCTCAACAACGGCACATTGCTGAATGCCGCGGAGGAAGCGGCGTTCGATCTCTTGCTCACGACCGACAGAAGAATTCGCTTTCAGCAGAACCTCGCCGGGCGCAAAATCGCCCTCGTCGTTTTGACCGGCACCACGAAATGGGCGCGTGTCAGACTTCACCTTGAACGCGTCGCCGCCGCAGTGAACGAGGCCACACCGGGGCAGTTATGCAGAGGTGGACATACCGTTCAAGTAAAGGTCCATTCCGTTCCACAAGGAGCAAGTTTCGCCCCGCGCTCCTTGCGTACTGGCAAGGCAATCCAGGCACTCACAATGAAATGAGGACATATGAACCGTCGCCATTTTGTTCAGACCGGAGCGGCAGCCGCTTCCGGCATGATTCTGCTCAAACCCCTCACGGCATTCGGCTACCAGGCCAACTCCGCCGTCCGCCACGGCCTGCTGGGCTGCGGCAACCGCGGCACTTCCGTGGCCAACTCATTCTCCCAAAACACCTCCGCGCAGGTCGTGGCGCTGGCCGATCTTTTCCCCGACCAGCTCGCCGCCGGCCACAGCCACTTTGACCAGCTCAACGCGAGCCTTGGCCGCCCGCCCATCGACACGAAGCTCCTCTTTCACGGCCCCCACGCCTTCGAGCAACTGGCCGCGTCGCCCGACGTCGATCTGATTCAGATCTCCACGCCGCCCTTCTTCCACGTCCAGCATCTTGAAGCCGCGGTTGCTTCGGGCAAGCACGTCTACTGCGAGAAGCCGGTGGGAATCGACGTGCGCCAGGCGCGGCAGGCTCTCGAAATCGCCAAACGCGTCAAGCCCACGCAAAGCGTCGATGTCGGATTCCAATGCCGCAACGCGCCGCCCATCGCCGCCATCGCGGAGAAGATCAAGGCAGGCGCGCTGGGCAAGATCGCCCTGGTGTCGGGCATCTATTACGCCCCGGCCTCGACGGAAAAGACCCACCCCGGCGCCTCCGCCGATGAGTATCGCCTGCGCAACTGGCTCTGGGACCGCGCCCTCTCGGGCGACATCCTGGTCGAGCAGAATATTCACATCATCGATCTCTGCAACTGGCTTCTTGGCGCCCGTCCCCTCAAGGCGATCGTCACCGGAGGCCGCAACATCCTCACCCACTTCGGCGATTGCTGGGACAATTACCAGGTCGACTTCACCTATCCCGGCGACATTCACCTATCCTTCTCTTCCACCCAGTTTGGCGACTATGGCGTTTTCGATGCCGGCCTGCGCCTCTTTGGCGCCTCAGGCTCCGCAAACGTTCCCTACTCGGGCCCGGTGCAGATTACGGGCGCCCAGGCGTGGGCGTGGCAGGATTCCACCTTCACCGCTCCCGGCTCCGGCAAGTTCGCGGCCAACGGCGCCTTCAGTGACAATCTGGCCTTTGCCGACCGCGACAAGGAGCGCACGTTTATCGACAGCATCACTTCCGGCAACAGTCACAACCAGATTTCCGCCGGCGTTGAAACCGCTCTCAGCTGCATGTTGGGCCGCATGGCCGGCCTACAGCACCGCGAAGTAACCTGGGAAGACCTGCTCGCCCATGGCGAAACCTACCAGCTCGGATTCAGCCTGGACCAGTTCGCCTGAGAGCAACTCCCACCGGCACAGCCCGGCAAGGGCACCGGTCTCGGAGGTCATAAAATCGCGGCAGGGTGCGGCGAGCCGCCGCCACGACTACTTTGCGGCATGGAAAAGAGCGCCCAGGTCGGACCTTCCCCCGCCGGAAGCGTACCAGGCCGCCCAGTAATAGGGGTGACGGTAGCGGGGATCCCGGATCAGCGTTTGGCGGGCCGCCGTCAGCGCCTGGGGAACCGTGAGTCCTTTTGCCAGCCCGCCATAGAAGCCGTCCATCATGGGAACGGCGGACGCGGAGTCGATCTGCCAGCGGGTGGCGACTACATCGGGGACGCCGAGCGAGGCCAAAGTGCCGACGATGTCGCCCATGCCGTGATTCCAGCCTTCTTCCTTTTTCCCCGTAGAGCAGGCGGAGAAGACGGCCAGCCGGACGTTGCGGGGCGGGTGCCGGCGCAGCAAGCCGCTGTCCAGCCAGGGCGTGTCTGCACTGGTTTCTTTTTGACTGGCGCCTGCCGGACCCGTGGCCGTGGAAGCCGCCCTCGCGGGAGCCAGCAGCAAGCGCGTGGCGCCCTCCCGCTGTGCGGCGTGGCCGGCAAAATGAATCGACGCGGCCTTGGCCAGACGCGCGGTCACCTGCGCCTGGGTTGCCTGATCGCCCAACAGAAGATTGGGGTTGTTGCCGAAGCGCGCCACGGCCCGCGCCTCGCTCAGCGCTTCAGGCAGGAACTGGCTCTCCCCTGAAGCCACCGACGCACCCACAATGAGCGGGTTGCCGATGGGCTTGGCAGGGGATGGTCCGTTGACCGCGGAGGGCCGGACCAGCAGCAAGGACGGCAACTCCTCCAGATTGGACTGCAATCCGAGAGGACCCGCGGCGGTTGCAACCGAGGGCCAGGGCAGATTGCCAAGCAGAGGGTCTGACTCGATCAACAAATGGCTGCCTTGGCCGGCCGATCCGTCCAGCGGCTCAACCTCGTGCAGCGGATCAAGCAGGACGGCGCCCGCGCGCCGCGCCGCGCGATCCACGGCGTCCATGGGGGTCGCGGGCGAACTGACGGCGCGCTCCAGCGGCTCTGTCGCTGCCTCCATCTCCTCCCTGCGCAGCGGAACCTGGAGCCAGGCCACTCCCCCGGCGCTGGCGCGGTAAAGGAGAAGTCGATCAGGCAGAACCACCTGGCCCAGCAGACGATCGGTACCGAGCCGCTTCAGCGCGGCCGCCACCTCCGGCTGCAGGCAGGCAAGGCCTCTGTCCGCGCACGCCGTCACAGCAATGCCCAGAATCCGCAGCCTGTATCTCTCCCAAAGGGCCAGAATATCCTGGCCGGAACGGCCCTGCGCCAGCCACACACCAGCCAGCACGGCATACAGGCCGCGGTCCTGCTGGGCCAGCACGATGCCCGCCGCGCCATCCTTGCCCGCCAGGCGTTCCTCCTCGAGAAGCGCTTCCAGCAGCAAGGGTTCGGCCGTCTCCAGGTGACCCTGCGCCAGTTCCAGCCGTCCCCGCGCCGCCGCATAGTCCCGGCGATGATAGGAGTTATGCTCTCCAGCCATGTGTTCGAGCGCGACCTCGAGCATCTTTGCCGCGGCAGGCAGATCCTGGCGGTCAAGATAGGCGCCGGCCAGGGCGATTTCATTCTCGGCCAAAAGGGCTTTTACCGACGCCCCGCCTCCATAGGCTGCCAATTCGCCCTGCGCCAGGCGCATCTGCTCCTGCGCCTCGGCAATGGAACCGGCGCGAATGGCCACTGAGGCCAGCTTGAACCTCTCGGTTGGAATCAGTTCACGGGCCTGCGTCAGCTTGAGCACCGCAACCACCTCGCGCTGCAGCAAAAGCGCGTGCCGGACGCGGGGAGTGGTCTCCTCGACCGACTCCAACCCCGACAAGGTGCTATACAGCCGCAGGGGGGCATAGTCGCCGGAGTAGAACCTGCGCACCGTCAGAAGGTTCACCTGCCAGGCGGCCTCCGCGTCTCCCGAGTCGACCGCCGCCATGCCGAGCAGGTTCCTGGCTCGCAGCTCCAGAAGCGCATAGCCGCGATCATGGGCCAGGCTGATGGCGCGCAGGTAGGACGGATTGTTCTCCGAGGCGGTTCCAGGGGCGGGATCGCAGAGGGTGTTCTGCGTGAGCACGTGGATCTGAATCCATTGAAACTGGGGGTTGCGGCCCAGGACGGGGTGGACCGTCTGATAGCAGCCGACAAACTCGGAGGCACGCCCCAGCGCGTAGGACTGCTCGACCTGGGCGCGGTCTTCTCCGGCTGGATTGTGCAGGGTGTGAAAGAGCTGGCCGGCCTCGAGGGCGCGCTGGCGGGCGGCGGGAAATTCGCCCAGAACGTCCGCGCCGACGGCCTGGGCAAGCGCATGGATGGCCTGGATGAATTGCGGATCGGGCGGGAAGGAGCCGGAAAGGGAAGAGTTGGCGGGAAGAAGCTGGGTGAGCCAGGGGTCCTGGTGGTTGCGTTCGAGAGAAGCTGCGAGGGCGTTGAGAAGGGTGCGGGCAGCCTGGCAGTCATCCCCGCACGGGGAGCCGCGGGAGCGGTCGACGGGCATGGGGAAGGCGGGGTCGAGCAGGCGGGGAAGCAGCGTGCTGGACAGCTCCTCGTCGATTGCCCCCAGCGTGGCGCGATCGGCCGCCAGCACGCGCATGGCCTGCGGCGTGGCCAGGTACCGCTCCATGCGGCTCTGATGGGACTTCAACTGGTTGAACTTTTGCTCCAGGGCCTGCAGGCGGCGGCGGCCTTCGGCCAGCCAGCCGGGGTTGCGCTCGAAGCGCAGGTAGCGATTCCAGGTTTCTACGGCGTTCATCACCTGGCCTCGATCTTCCATGACCACGGCTTCGTTGAAGAGCACGACGGGATCGCCGGGGGCCAGCTCGTCGGCGTGGCGGAGGTATTCAAGGGCCGTGGCGCGATCGTTTTCGCTGCCGGTGGCGGCGCCACGCTGGAAGTAGGCGGCCGCATCGTCCACCAGCAGGCTGGGGGTGGCCGGACCGGCGGCCAGCAGGCGGTCGAGAATCTCGATGGCGGGGTCGAATTTTTCTTCCAGAACATCGGCGCGAGCTTCAAGCTGCAGCCAGTGCGGGTCCCCGGGCGCGGCCTCCAGGTGGTCTTCAATGCGGGCGCGGGCCTCCAGCAGCTTGGCCGATTCGTGGCCGGTTGCGGTGCCGCGAAGATGGGTTCCCGGCGTCACTTCAGCGAAGCCGGCGCCGGGCATGCGCAAATCAAAGATGCGGTCCCGGGTATAGGCCTCGGCAAGCAGCCGCTCGGGGGTATTGGCGCGGTGCCACCAGACCGACGCTACGGCAACGATGAGCAGCGATGCGGCAAGCGCGGCTCCTGCCCAGAGGTAGAGCCGTGGCAGCCGGTTGCGCACCGGACCATGGAGAGCGCGATGGGGGGTGTGGGCAAGCTGTGCCGCCAGGCCGCGTTGCCCCTCGCGGGATGCCCAGGCCAGCTTGCCAAGCTCAGCCGTCTCTTCCGGCGAAGCATCCGCGGACAGAATGCGCAGGCGCTCCGCGCAGGTGCGGCAAACGGCTCCGTGCGCCAGCAATGCATCCACTTTCGCCCATTCCGCCGGGCGTGCTTCTCCACTGAGCAGCAGGGCCCACTCGCCCGGCTCGGGACAAGGGCCGGCCCGCGGTACGCTCCCCTGGTCCATGACCGGAGCGCCGGCGCGCGACCGTGGCCCTTCAATCAGCTCTTCGAGTGCACGCGATAACGCGTCTCCTGAGGTGACTGGAGTGCTTTCTGAAGCGGGGCCCGTGTTCAAATCGTCATTCATCTCTGCACTCTGTTTAACGGGCTTTCGTACCACATTCCTTTCACGAAACTATTTCCGAATCTAACCGGATGCGCGGGGCCCCTCCGATTTCTGGCGTTCGATCTCCCCGCGCAGCCAGGTCGTCACGCGCCGCAGCGCGCTCTCCACGCCCTTGGCCGTCAGTCCGATGGCGGTCAGGCGGGCAATCTCCTCCGCCGTGAAGCCCTGGCGGTAATAAAGCCAGAACAAGGCCCGGTCGCGTTCGGTCACCACTTCCGGCGCCGAGCGGAGTTTCCGGTCCAGTTCGGCAAGAAGGACGGATCGCTGCATCCGCGCCGCCGGCTGCGCGCCGTCGCCTGGCAACTGCGCCTCCTCTTCGAGCAGCGGCGCCGTTACCACGTTGCCACCCCTCTTCGCCGAGCGCAGACGCCGGAAATAGTCGTTGGCCACCGAAACGGAAACCATGCGCAGCAGGCCCAGGAAGGAATCTTCTCCGCGCGGCTCGAAATCCCTCAGGATGCGCCGCTCCTGCTCGCACAGTTTCAGGAACACCTCCTGCACGATATCGTCCACCGTCGCCGGCGATGGGTTGCTGACCCACATCCGCGAAACGCGCAGCGCCACCACCGAGGCCAGGGGCCCGCAACGGCACACAAACTCCTCCCACTCCGCGGCATCGGCGGAGTGGGCGCAGGATTTGGCCAGATCGTTTACCGAAGTACGAAGTCCGTTCATCGTGCGGGACACCAGTTTATCGCACGGCTGCGGCAACAGTTATTTGTTTGTAAATGAGAATGAACTTTCCGGTAACCTGCGCGCGGCGGTGGGCTTTCAGCCTGTGCTAGTATCCCCGCAAGCGCTTACCAGTCATTTCCGAGGAACCCAGAATGGAATGCAACCTCCGCCCCCTCACTCTTGGCGAGATCCTCGACCGCACCGCCCAGCTTTACCGCACTAATTTTGTCCTGTTTGCCGGAATCTCCGCCGTCTATGCCGGGGTCTTGCTGGTGCTGAACCTGCTGCAGATCGGACTGGGGGAACTGTTCCGCGTGCTGCACATGACCCAACAACTGCAATGGCTCACCCTCGGCTTCGTTGCCCTGATCCTGCCCCTGATGTTCATCTTTGCGGGAGCGGCCGTGGCCGCCAACAACCGCGCCGTGGCCTGGGTCAACCTCGGCCAACCGGCCACCATTCGCAGCGCGTATGCCAGCACTCTGCCCCGTCTGGGACGCTATCTGTGGCTGATGACCATCGCCGCCTTCGTCATCTGGCTCCCGATGGTGCTGATCTATGGCGGCTATTTCGCGCTGATCTTTTTCTATGCGCGTCCCAAGGGGCTGCTGTCCCACAACCGCACAGGCGCCGGCATCGACCCTCAGGCCGCAATCATCATCGCATTGGCCACTCTGGCCTTTGTCCTGCTGCTCATCCTGGCCATCGTTTATGCCATCCTGATGGCTTTGCGTTATTCGCTGGCCGTTCCGGCCTCCGTGGTGGAGGACCTGAAGGCCCTTCCCGCCCTCCGCCGCAGCATCGACCTCAGCAAGGGATCGCGAGGGCGCATCTTCGTTCTGGGCTTGCTGATCGCCGTCATTCAAACCGGGCTGGTGGTCGTCACCCAGATCTTCTTCATCGTGGCGGCGGTCAAGCAGCACGGTCTGTTGCCGGCCTGGGCGCAGGTGCTGCAGCAGATCATAGGGTTCCTGACCAACAGCTTCATCGGTCCCATGTATGCCACCGGCCTGACCCTTTTCTACTATGACCAGCGCATCCGCAAGGAAGGCTACGACATCGAGTGGATGATGGAGGCTGCCGGGCTCACGGTGCCCGCCCTCGCTGCCGGCCCTGTTCCGGCCGCAACCCCGGCCGAAGCGGCGCCAGTTGCCGCACCGCCCGGCCCGCCGCCGGAAGCCCACGCCGAGCCCGCTGCGGACTTCGCGCCGGCTGCGGACGTCGCGCCGGCTGCGCACTCCGAGCCGGAATCGCCGCGGGCCGAAGAGCCTCGCCATTCCACAGATCCAACCCATGCAGCTTCCGAGGAGTCTTTATGAACCAATCCTCTTATTCCGCGCCCTATGCTCCAACGCCCTTCGCCCCCATGACCTTCGGCCAGATTCTTGACCGCACTTACCAGCTCATGCGCAGTCACTTCAAACTGTTGGCGGGCATTGCGGCGGTTCCCTCCGCGGCGCTGATCCTCTTCATCATGTCGATGGAGGCGGTCATTTGGATTCCGATGATCCGCCAATTCCCCAAACCGCTCCCGCCTGAGGTCATACTTCGCTACATGAAGCCGGCGATCTTCGTCCCGGCGTTCATCGTGCTCACGGTGCTGAGCATCGCAGTTTTCTCGCTCTATATGGCGGCCGCAAGTTACGCGGCAACCAGATTGGACCTGGGCGTCAAAGTCACTTTCCGCGAGGCCTATGAGCTGGCTTGGCGTGGCGCCGGAAGGTACCTGTGGCTGATGGTGCTTTCCTACGTGTACGCCGCTCTTCCAGCCCTGCTGATCGAGATGGTGTTTCTGCTGGGAGCAGGCAAGCTTTCCCGAGGTGCGTTAAACGCCGGCCCGGCAGTGTTTTTGCTCGCTCCTGTGGCGTTTCTGGCGCTCATTGCGGCCGCTGTTTACGGAATAATCATGGCGCTGTGTCTCTCCCTGGCGTTCCCGGCCTGCGTTGAAGAGGGGCTCACTGCCGGCGCCGCAATCAAGCGGAGCTTCCAACTCACCCGCGGCGCGAAGGGCCGCATCTTTATAGTGGTGCTCGTCGTCTACGCCATCCTTTATGCCGTGCTTCTGGTTGCCGAACTCGTGGCGATGTTTCTCGTCGCCATTGGCATGTTGGTCGCAATAGCGTCGCACCTTCATCCGGTGGCGCCATGGAGCTATATCGGGTTGGGCGGTTTGGGGATTTGCGGCTTCGGTGCAATCTTTCTATTTACCGCGCTCACGTGGGCCGCTTTGACCACTTCTCTGGCGGTGCTCTATCACGACCAGCGCCTGCGCAAGGACAGCCTGCTGCCCGCGCCCCCGCAAGCCGGACAGCTTGCATGATCCCAACCCTTTACCCAGTCGCCACAGCCCTCGTCTACTATCATCAGCGCATACGCCGCGAAGGGTAGAACATCGTGAGAATGATGGACGCCGCTGGACTGAATCCGACTGGAACTCTGCCCGGCAACCAGGGGCCGATGGCGCAGGCCGGTACCAAGG
>JBEKZJ010000069.1:0-25415 GCA_049509995.1 Occallatibacter sp.
CCACTATCGCCATTTCAATGCCGCCGCCCTGGTCGATGCCGCCCATGCCTACAACGCCCTGCTCGCCTCGGGCGGAAAGATGTTCGTCACCATCGGCGGCGCCATGAGCAGCGCCGAGCTCGGCCTTTCACTGGCCGAAATGATCCGCCAGGACAAGATTCACGGCATCTGCTCGACCGGCGCCAATCTTGAGGAAGACGTCTTCAATCTCGTCGCCCACGACTTCTATGAACGCGTTCCCCATTACCGCGATCTCACCCCCGCCGATGAAGCCAAGCTCCTCAGCCGCCACATGAACCGGGTCACCGATACCTGCATCCCGGAGATGGAGGCCATGCGCCGCATCGAAAACGAAGTGCTCAAGGAGTGGGTCCGCGCCGACCAGGCCGGCGACCGCTTTTTCCCCCACCAGTTCTTCTACAAAATCCTGCTCTCCGGCGACCTCGAAAAGTCCTACCAAATCGATCCCAAAGACAGTTGGCTCCTTGCCGCCGCCCAGATGAACCTGCCCATCTTCGTCCCCGGCTGGGAAGACTCGACCCTCGGCAACATGTATTCCGGCCACTGCATCTCCGGCGACGTCAAAAACGTTCACACCGTCCGCACCGGCATCGAATACATGATGGAACTGGCCGAGTGGTACACGGCCACCACCGCTCAGTCCCCGCTCGGTTTCTTCCAGATCGGCGGCGGGATTGCCGGCGACTTTCCCATCTGCGTAGTCCCCATGCTCCACCAGGATTTGCAGCGCGAGCACGTGCCGCTGTGGGCCTACTTCTGCCAGATCTCAGACTCCACCACCAGCTACGGCTCCTACTCCGGCGCCGTCCCCAACGAAAAGATCACCTGGGGCAAGCTCGGCGAGAACACCCCCAAGTTCATCATCGAGTCCGACGCCTCCATCGTCGCCCCGTTGATCTTTGCCTGCGTCCTCGGCTGGTAACTCACTCCTTAACTCACGACCCATGGCAGAAAGCAAAGAAGGGTACGAGCTCGCAGCCCGTACCCTTCGCTTAAGACAAGTTGTTGTTCCAGTCCCCTTACTTCTCCCCAATCACCACAAACGGCCCACCCATCGCACCACCGTCAAACGCCGCCTGTCCCATCCCAGGCAACCCAAGCTCCCATTCCGGCCCCGCAAGTTCCGGCATCGGCTTTGCCCGGAACAACTTCTTGCACTGCCGCGCCGTCCACTTGGCCCACGCCTTCGACTTCCTGCGCCGAGCGCTGTCTGTCGAGATGCCCGTCCCCGCATACATCTGCCGGTAGAGCTTCGAAAGAAAGACAAAGGCGATCCTGGACCGCAGATTCGGCGTGCAGCCCGACCGCTCCCAGATGGCTCCCCAGGTATAAAACCTGTCCCACACCTTTTGCGTCCGCTCGCGTATCTCATCCGAGCTCATCGTCGGATGCGGCGTAAACATCTTGGGCCGAACCTCGATGGGAATCATCCAGTACCGGGTAATCGGCACGTCGCCCACCATGGTCGGGTTCTTGGCCTGTTCCTTCTCCCAGTGCATAAAATCCACGGTGCCCGGAAACGGCGTCATCATCACAAACTGCGCAAACGTAACCCCCGCCTTCAGCGCCATGGCCACGGTGGCGTCGAAGGTCGCCGGCCTGTCCGTAGGCAGCCCGAAAATGAATGAGCCAAGCACATGCACCCCATGCGCTTTGAATGTCTGTAACTGCCTCGCGAGCGCCTCGCCGGAGTAATTCCAATCCTTGAAAACCGCCTTCAGTCCCTCCGGAGTTACCGCCTCCACACCCACCAGCGCGCCCTTGATGTTAGCCTTCCGCATCGCATCCAGATAACTCCCGTCCTCGCCCGCCTCCATGGTCATCTGCGTATAGAACACCATGTCTTTGGGCAGCTTGGCCAGCTCTTCCATCAGTTGGAAGCGCTCCGCGCGAATCGTCGTCAGCTCTTCCACCTTTGCCGTGTTGTTTTGCTCCCTTGCTAACCGCAAATCCGTGAATGTCACCGGGTAGAAGTTATCGTCGGCCAGCGCAATATAGCGAAATCCCAACCGCCGCAGCGCTACAATCTCGTCGATCACGCTCTGGAACTTCCTCTGTCGCGGCTTTTGCCCATCCGTCCGCCACACGCTGCAGAAAGAACAGTGCTTCGGGCATCCGCGAATGGTCTGAACCGAGGCCCACATATACTTCTCCGGAGCCATCAGGTCCCAGCGCGCCGCCAGAAATTGGCTGCCTTCAAGCCGCCCGCCTTCGTAGATCCGCTTTGGCGCGCCTGCCAGGCAATCCATCACCACCTTGCCCCAGGCAATGTCGCCGTCGCCCTTCACCACCGCGTGGCCTTCGCCGCTCTCCAGAGCCTCCTCCGGGAACAGCGTTGCGTGAATCCCTCCGTACACCACCCATGCACCACGGCTGCGCGCCATCCGGCCCACCTGGTAGCCGCGCAGCGCATTGCCTGTATGCACGCTGATGCCCACTATGTCGCCCGGCTGGATGCTCTCCGGCACAATCTGCTCCAGCGACTCATCCACCAGAATGGGATCTCCCACCGCGCGCGGTGTCGCCGCCGCAATCACAAACAGCCATCGCGGAGTGATGACTGCGGTGCCAAATGAGTTGTCGCTGGGATTGACAAGATGAACGCTCAACAGATCCAACCTTTCCTCGTGCGAGTAAAGTGGCCTCAGAGAGCGTCATCGTAATCGGTCGAATCGATGGCGGGGAGCGCGTCCCCGCATGATCGGCGATGCCGAGTCTTCCCGCCGGATGGGTCTCCTAATCATACAGGCTTCCAGCGATGGCAAGCAGTCAATTTCTGACCGCTTCTGCCAACCGGGAACCCCTATTCAATGAATGCTCTGAAGATTTCTTGCCCTCGCCGGCCGCCTGGGCGCCGGCACGCCGCGCAGCCAGCGTAGATCCCATGGTGGCGCTGCGCAATGAGCGACCTGACCCCTCGAAACCTTCACCCCACCCGGCTGCACTCCTCCACCGGAATCGCCACCTGCTCCACGATCTCCAGCCCGAAGCCCTCCAGAGCCGGAATGTGCATGGGCGTATTCGACAGCAGCCGAATGCGCTGAATGCCCAGGTCGGAGAGAATCTGCCCTCCCAGGCCGATGGCGCGCAGAATCCGCCCGGTGCGAGCCTGCGAACCTTCGCGCGCCCGCAACTCCTGATGCAGGATCAGCCGTCCGCCATCCGTCCTCGGCGCGGCCGGCGCGGCCGCCGCTCCACCGGGCTCAAACGTGCCCCGCGAAGCCGGCGTGCGGTCAACCTCAAACCCGCGCGAGGTATTGTGCAGGTAGAGCACCACGCCGCAACCCTCCTCGGCAATCATCCGCATCGACTGGTCCAGCGTCTCGCGGCACCGGCAGTCGGCGGCAAACACATCTCCGGCCGTGCACCGCGTGTGAACGCGCACCAGAACCGCGTGCGCGCACACAGGCCGCGCTCCCTCCGGATTCCCCGCCAGTTCCGCGCCCGCGGAGCCGTCACCCGCCGGCCTGCCCATTGCGGGCCCGCTATGGAAGGCCGGACAGTCCGGACAAAGCTCCCCACGCACCAGCGCGATGTGGCTCTCTCCGCCGTTTACCTCGCTCTCATACGCGATCATGCGGAACTCGCCGTAACGGGTCTGGATGCGGCTTTCCCCCGCGCGCACAATATAGCGCTCGTGGCGCAGCCGGTAGCGGATCAGCTC
The DNA here is from genome assembly GCA_049509995.1 of Occallatibacter sp. Lineage (GTDB taxonomy): Bacteria > Acidobacteriota > Terriglobia > Terriglobales > Acidobacteriaceae > Telmatobacter. Next base: position 3,686 of record JBEKZJ010000069.1, read on the forward strand.
CGCCACGGTAAGAATCAGCAGCCCGTGCTCCTTGCAGAACGGAATCAGGTCCGGAATCCGCGCCATCTCTCCGTCGTCGCGCATGATCTCGCAGATCACCCCCGACGGATTCAGCCCCGCCAGCCGCGCCAGATCCACTGAAGCCTCGGTTTGCCCGGCGCGCACCAGCACCCCGCCCTTGCGCGCCCGCAGCGGAAACACGTGCCCCGGCCGCGCCAGATCGGTATACTTGGCGCCCGGATCGATCGCGGCGCGGATGGTGTGCGCCCGGTCGGCCGCCGAGATCCCCGTCGTCACCCCCTCGCGCGCCTCGATGGTCTCGGTAAACGCCGTCCCAAACCGCGACGAGTTCTGCTGCGTCATGGGGAACAGCCGCAGATAGTCGGCCCGCTCCTCGGTCAGCGTCAGGCAGATCAATCCCCGGCCATACCTGGCCATGAAGTTGATCGCCTCCGGGGTCACAAATTCGGACCCCAGCGTCAGGTCGCCTTCGTTCTCCCGGTCCTCGTCGTCCACCACCACTACCATGCGGCCGGCGCGGATCTCGTTGAGCGCGCCGGGAACGTCCGTGAAGGGGGGCTCGAAAGTGCGTGCAGGATTGGGCATGGCCTCCCTCCCATTCTCGCCCATCGCAGCCGCAAACAGCAAAAGCGCCGCCCGAAGGCGGCGCTTTTGACAGAAACAACAGTGAAGCGGCCTACAACGTCGATTCAATCTCAAATCCCCAGGCCTCCAGCAGCGCCTCGGGGATATACTTGGAGTTCTTGTTCCGGCGGGCCCATTCCCGCAACCGGGTGGATCGGATGTACTGGTCCGGGCTGAGCTTGAACTCCTTCACAATCTGCTCGAAGGAGGTCACTGTGGGCACAACCGGGCCAATGGGCTCCGGCTTGCCCCAATTCGGATTTCCACGACGCTTTGCCATCGATTTGGTGTCCTTAGAAGGGGTGATTTGCCTGTACTTCCTCGGAGACGAGCTGGGGGGTCTGTCAGTCCGGAGGAAACTCTAGAGTCTTATTTTACGGATTTTTTCTTCAAAAATCAATAGAAAAATGACGCATTGCCCCAGAAAATTGCACCACCCCCTCCCTGCGGACGGTTGCTCTATCTGGCTCCTCCACAATGAATTACCCAGGCGGGAAACGGCTCACCGGCGGCCACTCTGCTTTGTCTCTATTGACAGAACTGGCAACATACCGGCCGCCAATGTCAGTATACTAGTATGACAACATCCCGGCGAATGCTCGCCGCCGGCCTGCTGCTTCTGGCAGGCGGGCTGGCGCAGTGCGGTGCCGTCGAGCTGAATGTGAGCCGCGAAGCCCTCGAGCGAACCCTCAAGCAGCAGCTCTTCAGCGGTCCCAACGGACGCTATTACCTCAAGGGCAACGCTCAATCCCCCTGCTCCATTTATGCCGAGAACCCCCAACTTCGCTTTGCCGGGGACCGCATCGTCGTCCAGGTCAAATCCCATGCGCGCCTGGGCAGACCGGTGGGGGACGCCTGCATCGGCATCAAGCTCTCGCTCACGTCCGAGGTCTCGCTGGCTCCCGACGGGGAGGGCGAAACCATCGGCTTCCGCGATGCCCGCGTCGACCGTGTAAGTGACCATCAGGAGCTCAACTTCGTGCTCACTCCCTTCCTCAGCCACCAGATTCCCTCCGCCATGAAGGTCAATGCCGCCGATCTGCTCCGCAAGACCCTCGTAGGCTCCACCGCCTCCTCCGGCTACAAGATTACCTTGGAACGGCTCAAGATCCACTCCATTCAAATCCAGGGCGACGCGCTGGTCGTCGACGTGGACGGCGATCTGAGCGTGAAATAGAGCGGGACTATCACCTCGTGGCGCAACCGGCCGTTATTGATCCGGCCCTTGACGATCCAAAACGAAACTGGTTGCCCCACCGGGGCGCCCCTTGGGCCCCGCGTGTCGCCTCGGCGACTTTTTGCCCCGGTGCCGCACCCTGACCCAGCCATAAAACTGGGTGCCCCATCCTTCGCCTTTTTCCTGGCGAAGGGTGGGAGGCCACGAGCCTCCACCGGCCGTTTTAAAGCTACCCAAAAGCCGGAACCCGAGAGGGCGGCTTCAAGCCCGGTGCCGCACCCTGACCCAGCCCAAGAAAGTGGGTGCCCCACCGGGGCGCCCCCTGGGCCCCGCGTGTCGCCGCGGCCACTTTTTGCGGCTAGGGTGGGATTCCGCCGTCGCATTCCAAAGGGGCCGAATCAACACCTACGCGCACCACGTGTCAAACGCTCCCGCCCGCACCGCTCCGACCAGCGCATCGATATCCGTCGCCAACACCCGGTCCTGCTCCAGCCGCGCAACCACCGCCCGCACCGCTTCGTACGCCCGCTCAATTCCCCGGCCGGACTTCAGCGGCCTGCGGAACTCCAATCCCTGCGCCGCGCACATCAGCTCGATGCCCACGATCCGCTCGGCATGTTCCACAATCTGGCGCAATTTGATCGCCCCCGTCATGCCCATCGAAACGTGGTCTTCCTTGCCTCCATCGGTAGGAATGCTGCCCGTCGACGCCGGATGCGCCAGCACCTGGCACTCGTTGATCAGCGCCGCCGCCACAATCTGCGCCATCATGAACCCCGACGAGAGCCCTGGATCGGGCGACAGGAACGCCGGCAGCCCCTCGTTGATGTCGGGATTCAGCAGCCGGTCGATCCGCCGCTCCGTGATGCTCCCAAGGTCCGTCAGCGCAATGGCCGCGTAGTCGAATGCGTACGCCAGCGGCGCCCCATGAAAATTCCCCCCCGAAACTACTGCGTCCGCTCCCCGGCTCAGCGCCTTGGAGCCGTTCTCGGGAAATACCAGCGGATTGTCCGTAGCCGAACCCGCCTCAATCTCCAGCACTCCCCGCACATGCCTGAGCACATCCCGCACCGCTCCATGCACCTGCGGCATGCAGCGCAGGCAATAGGCGTCCTGCACCCGCGCATCGTGCTCCCTGTGCGCCTCCCGAATCTCCGAGCCCTCAAGCAGCCGCAACAGGTGCTCCGCTGCGGCAATCTGCCCCGCGTGCGGCCGCGCCTCGTGAATCCGCGCATCGAACGCCGCCGGCGTCCCCATCAGCGCTTCCAGCGACATCGCCCCGGCCACATCCGCAAGCTGCGCCACGCGTAGCCCTCGCGCCACGGCCAGCGCGCCCACGGCGGTCATCGCCTGCGTCCCATTCAACAGCGCCAGTCCCTCCTTGGCAGCCAGCGCCAACGGCTGCAACCCGGCGCGCCGCAGCGCCTCGCCACCGGCCATGCGCTCGCCCTTCAAAACCGCCTCGCCCTCGCCGATCGCCACCAGCGCCAAGTGAGCCAGCGGCGCCAGGTCCCCGCTCGCGCCCACCGACCCCTTCTCGGGAATCACCGGATGCACGCCCGCGTTCAGCAGCGCCACAAGCAGTTCCACCAGCGCCGGCCGGCAGCCGCTGAATCCCTTGGCCAGCACATTGGCCCGCAGCAGCAGCATCGCCCGCGACTCGCCTTCCGAAAGCGGCTGGCCCACCCCGCCCGCGTGGCTGCGCACCAGGTTGGTCTGCAACTGCGCCAGGCTGCCTGCCGCAATGCGCACGTCCGCGAGCTTCCCAAACCCCGTGTTCACCCCGTAAACCGTCTGGCCCTCGGCCAGAATCCCCTCAATCAGTTCCCGGCTCGCCGCCACGCGCGCCAAAGCGGCGCCAGCGATCGCCACCGGACGCCCATTGAGCGACACAGCTTCAATTTCGGCCAGCGTCAGCGCCTGGCCGTCCAGAATCAAAGGTTCCATGCCTTCGATACTAGGCGCGGAGACCGCCGCTGGTACAGGGGCTTTTCCCCGCCTGTCCTTGGCTCAAGCCATCAACTCCACTATGCTTACATTCGACATAAAGGGGTCCCGGCCAATGACGATCTTCACCCGCAGAGATTTCGCCAAACTCGGCGCACTCAGCCTCGCCGCCCGCTTCGCACCGGCTCTCAGCGCCCAGGCGCCCAGCGGCCAATCCTCCACAAAGAAGATCGGCTACGCCGTCATCGGCCTCGGCCGCATCGCCGGCCACTTCATGCCTGGCGTGCGCTTGACCACCAACTCCCGGATCACCGCCCTCGTCAGCGGCCATCCTGACAAGGCCGCGCGCATCGCCGCCGAGTACGCCGTCCCCTCAAGCTCCATCTACAACTACGAAAACTTCGACCAGATCGCGCACAACCCGGCCGTCGACGCCGTCTATGTCGCGTTACCCAACTCCATGCACGCCGAATACACCATCCGCTCCGCCAAGGCCGGCAAGCACGTCCTCTGCGAAAAGCCCATGTCCACCAATGTTGCCGAGGCCGAGCAAATGATCGCCGCCTGCAAGGCCGCCAACGTCAAGCTCATGATCGCCTACCGCTGCCACTACGAGCCTACCAACCTCCGCGCCATCAAACTCATCCGCTCGGGCGCCCTCGGTCAGGTGCAGGCCATCGCAAGCCCCTTCGGCTTCAACATCGCCCCCGGCGAGTGGCGTCTCAGCAAGAAAATGGCCGGCGGCGGCCCGCTCTTCGACGTCGGCATCTACTCCCTCAACGCTTGCCGCTATCTCACCGGCGAGGAGCCCGAACACATCTCCGCCTATGCCTCGGTCATTGACCACGACGGCCGCTTCAATGAGGTCGAGGAAAACGTCGCCTGGACCATGCGGTTTCCTTCCGGCATCGTCGCCAGTTGCACCACCACCTACGGCGCGAATATGGAAGGCTACTATCGCGTGTACGGGTCCAAGGGCTGGCTCGAAGTCGACCAGGCCTTTGTCTACGAAGGCCTGCGCCTCCGCGCCGATTTCTCCGGCACGCAACTCGACGAGCCCAACCCCGCCCGCGACCCCTCTCACTTCATGGCCGAAGCCGCGCATTTTTCCGCCAACATTCAAGACGGAACGGAACCGGGGACTCCCGGCGAAGAAGGCCTGCGCGACATGCGTTACATCACCGAAATCTATCGCTCGGCGGGCATCGCCATCTGACGCGCAAACTCACCCCGATGCAACCGCGCCGCCCCGCCGCCGGCCTCACTCGATCCGCAACTTGTGCCGCATCCGGCCGGCTAACGACCGCATGTCCCAAACCCTGTAAATTGGCAGCACCGCGCAGCCGTCGATCGCTTCAATATCGTCCAGCCGGCTGTAAGTATGGGTGCCGATCATCTCTTTCGGAGCCTCCACCGTGCAATACGGCCGCTCCCGGTATTCCTCCCGGTTCAGAACCAGAATCTCGTTCAACGTAAAGGACCGGCCGTAATTCCCGCTGCAATCCTGGCTGGGCCGGATAAGTCTCTCGCCCTCCCGGTAAATTGCTCCCCCGCCACGGCTGCTGCGAATGTCCGTGCTGATGGGATTTGCAGGATGGCTGATCCAATCGCCCACGATGTCTGCCGAGTAAAACAGCCAAAGCTGCAAGCCGCCCCCGCGCGCCTCGCGCAGCGTCACGAAGAACCAATGGATGCCTCCCTCGCTCCACACCGTCGTATCTACGGCCGAAGCATTCAGCAATACTTTCGCAAGCTCCCACTTATCCGGAAATCGCTCGCAGCGATACATCTCCACCGTCCCATTGGCGCGCGTCTCCGGAACCATGTAGATCTCCTCGCCGGCGCGAAAAATGCATGGATAGGAGAGATGGTACGGCCGTTCGAGCACCCGGGCGGCCTTTGCAAGTCCTCCATCCGCCAGCACTTCGGCACAAGCAATGGCGCCGCGTCTGGTCGCATAATCGAAGTCCTCAAAAAACACCCACGGCCTGCCCTCATGACTGAACAGGAATGGGTCCGCATAAAAGCGCCCTCGCGGCGATTGAATCCAGCGGAACCGGCCCGGATCCGCCGCCGAACCTGCCGTCAGATGCGTCCGGCTCCCGCGATGAATCGCCAGCGTCCAATGGTCGATCCGCAAATGCCGCAGCGGGCTCATCACCCACGCCAGCGCCGCCCCCGCCAGCCGGGGCCCCAGCCAATGCGCCATTTGCCGATTCGTCGGAGTGGTATAGAGCTTGACCCTTCCCTGGTAAGGCGCAGGGGCGGGCATCTCCCTCTGGACAGCTTCCCAGCCTTGCTGATGCAGTTGGTGCAGTTTCTGAATGATGAAAGTCGAAGCGCCCCAGTACGGCTGAACTCGATTGCGCGACCAGGAAAGTCCCTGCTGAGTGGCAAAGAAACCTTTATATAACACTCTTCCCGCGTCCAGGTCCTCCGTGAGCACCTGTAGCATCGCGCCCGAGATCGGGTTACCTTCAACCATCTCCCAGAAGTACGGCGGACCGCCGCGGTAAAAATCGTTGTCTCCGTGGTGATAGGACCACACTCCATGGCGCGCGGCCTCTAATATCTCTCCACGCAGGATGTTGAAGCCAAAACGTATTAGCACATCCAGATTTTCTTGCCGTATGCGGCAAAGGTCGTCTTCCGGAAAGCGATGCACAAAGCGTTTCCTGAAGGGGATAACAACGATCGACTCCACATCCTTCAGCAACGCGCCGCAATCCGTCTCGCGGAAAGGGTCCCCGGGCCCCGCAATCCGCCTGCGATCCCATCGCGCATACAGATTGAAGAGCAGGCTGCGACGCTTCTTCTTATCGCGCAGAAAGTCGATCGCTTTCCTCAGTTTCGACCGCTTCGCGTCCTCCTCGCCGTTGTAAACCACCAGTTCCAGGCGCGCGAAGTTACTGCGCGAGATATGCTCCAGAACCTCGGCTACCCATGCGGGTTGGAAGCCGCTATTCAGTAACACTCCAATGCGCAGCGGAGGTCTCTCGGAGGACGAATTGAAATAGAAAGAAGCGTGCACCTTCGTTCGCCTCCGGCTGCGATTCTAAGCCCACACAACCCGCAGGCCTCCAACTGGCTTCACTTGCCTCCCAACCCCAGAATCTTCCGATTCCGTTCCTCGTCCGCCCCACCCCCCGCAAAGTCGTCAAACGCCCGGTCCGTCACCCGGATAATGCGGTCGCGAATGAACGCCGCTCCCTCTGCCGCGCCCGCCTCCGGATGCTTCAGGCAGCACTCCCACTCCAGCACCGCCCACCCCGGAAAGTCGTACTGCGCCATCTTCGAGAAGATCGAGTGGAAATCGATCTGCCCGTCGCCCAGCGACCGGAACCGTCCCGGCCTGTCGATCCAATCCTGGTAGCCGCCATACACGCCACTCCGCCCGCTCGCCCTGTACTCCGCGTCCTTCACGTGAAAGGCCCGCACCCGCTCGTGGTACAAATCCAGAAATCCCAGATAATCCATCTGCTGCAGGATCATGTGGCTCGGGTCGTAGAGAATGTTGGCTCGCTTGTGCCCGCCCACCGCGCCCAGAAACCGCTCGAAGGTCGCGCCGTCGTGCAAGTCTTCGCCCGGATGCAACTCGTAGCAGATATCCACGCCCGCCTCATCGAAGAGCCGCAAAATCGGCAGCCACCGCCGCCCCAACTCCTCAAACGCATCGTCGATCAGCCCCGCCGGCCGCTGCGGCCACGGATAAAAGAACGGCCACGCCAGCGCCCCTGAAAACGTAGCGTGCGCATCGAGCCCCAGGTTGCGGCTCGCCTTGGCCGCAAACCCCAACTGCTCCACCGCCCACGCCTGCCGGCCCTTGGGGTCCTGCGCCAACTCAGCCGGCGCAAAGTCCGCAAACAGCACGTCGTAAGCCGTGTGCGTAGCCACCAACTGACCCTGCAAATGCGTCGAAAGTTCCGTAACCGCAAGCCCCGCCTGGTCCACCACGCCCAGCACATCGTCGCAATAACTCAGGCTCTCCGCGGCAAGTTTCAAATCGAACAGCCTTCCGTCCCAGCTGGGAATCTGCACGCCCTCAAATCCCAGTCCGGCCGCCCATTGCGCCATACCTCCCAGCGTGTTGAACGGCGCCGCATCCCCCGCAAACTGCGCCAGAAAAATCCCCGGCCCCTTGATGGTTTTCATTGCTTCTCTCCTGCAAAGTCCTCCGCATCAAAAATCGTCTGCATCCCTAAAACTCTACCCAGCTTTCCGCGCGGCTGCTCTCGATCGCGCGCTCGATAAATCGCATCCCGCGCACTCCAGCCACAATTCCCGGCAGCGTCGGCGGCAGCGCGTTTCGCTCCCCCTTCCGCCACGCAATCAGCCCCTCGGCAAACTCGCGATACAGCACCGCGAACGCCTCGATATACCCCTCTGGATGCCCTCCCGGCAGCCGCGTAACGGCGCGCGCATCCCCGCTCAGATAACTCCCTGCCGCGTGCCGAATCTCCTCCGGTCCATCCAACCATTTCACCCGCAGCCGGTTGGGGTCCTCCTGCCGCCAGTCGATTGAACCCTTCTCGCCATACACGCGCAGCCGCAATCCGTTCCCCTCGCCCGCCGCAACCTGCGACGCCATCAGCACGCCGCTCGCGCCGTTGTCCAGCCGCAGCAACGCATTGCAATCGTCGTCCAGCAGCCGCCCCTCCACCACCGAGCGCAATGCGGCATTCAGGCTTGTCACCTGCAGGCCGGTCACATATTCAACCAGGTGAAACGCATGCGTCCCGATGTCGCCAATGCACCCTCCCGGCCCGTTCAGCGCCGGGTCGGACCGCCACGCCGCCTGCTTGTGCCCTGTCTTCTCCACCGGCCGGCTCAACCACCCCTGCAGGTACTCGACCGCAATCTTGCGAATCTGGCCCAATTGCCCGCTAGAGCAGATCGCGCGCGCCTCCCGCACCAGCGAATAACCGGCATACGTATGGGTCAGCCCGTAAGCCTGCCCGGCCTTTGCCACTGCGGCCTCCAGCGCCAGCGCCTCGGCATACGTAGCCGTTGCCGGCTTGTCGCTCATCACCGCAATCCCCGCCTCCAGCGCGGCCTCGGCCACCGGCAGGTGCAAATGGTTCGGCGTCGCAATCACCACAAAGTCGATCCCATCCCTCCGCTCCCGTTCCGCCCTCAGCATCTCCCGGTAATCCGCATACGCCCTGCCGGGATCGATCCCAAATCCCTCGCCGGCCGCCCGCGACCGCTCCGCCGATTGCGAAAATGCCCCCGCCACCAGTTCAATCCTGCCGTCCAGCTCGGCCGCCATCTTGTGTACCGGGCCAATGAACGCTCCCGGCCCGCCGCCTACCATTCCCATCCGCAACCTGCGTGTAACTGCCATAACTTCCCCTCCGCATGCCCACCGGCAAACATCTCACCAATCCGTCAACGTCCCGTCCAGCTTCCTGTTAATCGGAAGATACGCCCGCTGATACTCGTACCTGGCCGCTAACTTCTCGTCCAGCTCCACGCCCAGCCCCGGCCCGTCGCCCGCAAACATCAACCCATCCTTGAAGCTATAGCGGTGCGGAAACACCGCGTCCGTCTCCTCCGTGTGCGGCATCAGCTCCTGTATCCCGAAGTTATGAATCGCCGTGTCGAAGTGCAGCGCCGCGGCCATCGTCACCGGCGACAGATCCGTCGCCCCATGAAACCCGGTGCGCACGTGATACAGGTCCGCAAAGTCGGCCACCTTCTTCAGCGCCGTAAATCCGCCTCCATGAACCAGCGTCATGCGCAGGTAGTCGATCCACTGGTTGCGCATCAGGTCGTGCGCGTCCCAGATCGAATTGAACACTTCGCCCACCGCAATCGGCGTCGTCGTATGCTCGCGGATAATCTTGAACCCCTCCTGTAACTCGGCCGGCGTAGGGTCTTCCATCCAGAACAGGTGAAACGGCTCCAGTTCCTTGCCCAGCCGTCCCGCCTCGATGGGGGTCAGCCGGTGGTGGCAGTCGTGCAGCAGGTGCAGCTCATCGCCGAAAACCTCGCGCGCCCGCGCAAAAAGCTTGGGAACATGCCGCAGGTAAAGTTCCGTCGACCACTCATACTCCGACGGCAGCCCCCGCTCGGCCGGCTCATATCTCCCCGGACCCTTCGAAATCCCATAGGTGGCCGACAGCCCCGGAATCCCGCTCTGCACCCGCACCGCCTTGAATCCCATCTCCTTGTGCCGCGCCACGTCTTCCAGTGCCTGCTCCGTGTCCTTCCCGTTGGCGTGCCCATATACCAGCACGCCCTCACGGCTCTTGCCGCCCAGCAAGTTATACACCGGCGTATTCAGCGCCTTGCCCTTGATGTCCCAAAGAGCCACATCGACCGCCCCAATGGCCGCCATCGTCGCCGGCCCGCGCCGCCAGTAAGCCCCGCGATACAGGTACTGCCAGATATCTTCCGTCTGCAATGGATCGCGCGCCACAATGCATGGAATCACATGGTCCTTCAGATAACTCGCCACCGCTAACTCGCGCCCGTTCAGCGTCCCGTCGCCCAATCCATAGATCCCCTCGTCGGTCTCGACCTTCAGCGTCACAAAGTTCCGCCCCGGCGAAGTAATGTTCACGTACGCATTCGTAATCTTCACAGCTTCACCACCGCATAACTCCCAATAAGTCCAGCCCATTCACCCCGATTCCCTGTTCCCTGTTCCCTCTTCCCTGTTCCCTGTTCCCTGTTCCCTATTCCCTAGTCCCTAGTCCCAAGTCCCTGTTCCCTAGTCCCTGTTCCCTGTTCCCTGTTCCCTGTTCCCTGTTCCCTATTCCCTATTCCCTAGTCCCTAGTCCCTAGTCCCTAGTCCCTGTCTACCGATTCACCCCGCTCGCCAGAAACCCTCCATCCACTGCAATCACCTGCCCCGTCACAAACGAAGCCGCCTCCGAAGCCAGAAAAATCGCCGCTCCGGCCACTTCCCGCGCCTCGCCAAACCGCCCCATCGGCGTGCGCAGAATCAGCTCTTCTCCACGCGGAGTCCCTTCGATCAGCTTCGCGTTCAGCGGCGTCGGAAAAATCCCCGGCGCAATCGCATTCACGTTCACGCCCTTGCGCGCCAGCTCCACTGCCAGCGATCTGGTCAGCGACGCCACCGCCGCCTTGCTCGCCGAGTAAGCCGCCACCTGGTAAAAACTCACAAACGAAGACAGCGACGCGATGTTCACAATCCGCCCATACCCCGCCCGCACCATCGTCGCCCCGAAGATCTGGCAGGCCCGCAGCGTTCCCGTCAGGTTGGTCTCCATCACCCGCCCCCAGTCGGCCTCGTCCACTTCCAGCGTCGGCCCATTGTGAGTGATCCCGGCCGCGTTCACCAGAATATCCACCTGCCCGAACTTCTTCACCACCGCATCGTGCAGCGCCTGCACCTGGGCCCGCTCCACCACGTCGCTCGTCACGCACAACGACCGCCGTCCCAGCGCTTCAATCTCCGCAGCTGCTTTCTCCACCTGTTCCTGCCGCCTTGAGCTGGCCACCACGTCGGCTCCGGCCCCCGCCAGACCCAGCGCAATCGCGTGGCCCAGCCCGGTCGTCCCGCCGGTCACCACCGCAACCCTTCCGCTCAAATCGAAAAGACCCTGACTCATGAAGCTATTTCTCACCCACGCGCTTTCCTTCCGCCGCTTTCTCTCCGAAGAAACCAGAGCGGCGTTCCCCCGTCCAGCGCCCGCCCCCAAAAACATTATCATGTAAGCCGATTTATCTGCGGCTCAGCCCCTCACACCCCCGGCAGTCGCTGCAATGCGCTACAGTTTCATTGAAAGCCACCCTCACGCCCATGAACCCCATTCTCATTCCCGATTCCCCCCGCCGCTGGGACTGTCTTTCGCTCGGCGAAGTCATGCTCCGCCTCGATCCCGGCGAAAGCCGCATCCACACCACTCGCCACTTCCAGGTCTGGGAAGGCGGCGGCGAATACAACGTGGCCCGCGGCCTGCGCCGCTGCTTCTCGCTGCGCACCGCCATCGCCACCGCTCTGGCCGACAACCCCGTCGGCCGCCTCGTTGAAGACCTCATCCTCCAGGGCGGCGTCGATCCCTCCCTCATCAAGTGGGTTCCCTACGACGGCGTCGGCCGCACCGTCCGCAATGGCCTCAACTTCACTGAACGCGGCTTCGGCGTCCGCGCCGCCGCCGGCTGTTCCGACCGCGGCCACACCGCCGTCAGCCAGCTCAACCCCGGCGACTTCGACTGGGAATCCATCTTCGGCGCCGCAAACGGTTCCCGCTGGTTCCACACCGGCGGCATCTTCGCCGCGCTCTCCGCCTCCACCGCCCAGGTTGCCGGCGAAGCCATGGATGCCGCTCGCCGCCACGCGACCCCCGTCTCCTACGATCTCAACTTCCGTGATTCCCTCTGGAAAAGCATCGGCGGCAAAGCCAAAGCCCAGGAAGTCAACCGCGAACTGGTCCGCAAGGTCGATCTGCTTCTCGGCAACGAAGAAGACTTCTCCGCCATGCTCGGCGTATCCATCAAAGGCGTCAGCGAAGACTTCGCCGAGCTGCCCATTCAGGGTTATGAAGAAATGCTCCGCGAAGTCGCCGCTTCCTACCCCAACCTCAAGCTCATCGCCAGCACCCTCCGCACCGCCACCACAGCCAGCCGCAATGCCTGGGGCGCCATCGCTCTCTATCAAGACCAGATCGTCCACGTCCCCCAGCGCGACATCGACATCTACGACCGCGTCGGCGGCGGCGACAGCTTCGCCTCCGGCCTCATCTACGGCCTGCTCGCCGGCAAGCCTATTGACTGGGCCGTCCGCTCGGGCGTTGCTCACGGCGCCCTCGCCATGACCACCCCCGGCGACACCAGCACCGCCACGCTCGCTGAAGTCGAACGCCTCATCAAAGGCGGCTCCGCAAGAATCGCCCGATAATATATTGCTGATGCACACGATTTGAAGGGTACGGACTTTACAGGCTGCGGAAAAACTCTTCTCATCAAACAATTTCTCTGATTTTGAAAGGGCGCGGTGACGACGAATGCGGACGCCGGAGGCCCTATCGCCGGCGAGATCATGCACAGCATCGCTGCCGGGGACGGATGGCCCGACTATCACCCCACAGTTCACCCCGCGATTTCAGTGGATCCCAAAATTCTCGCTCAATACGTTCGAACCTTCGCACTCGCGCCGAACTTCGACCTGGCCGTCACCGTGGAGAACGGTCAACTCATCGCCCAGGCTACCGGTCAGAGCAAGGTCCCCCTCTGCGCCGAGTCCGAGACCAGGTTCTTTTCCATCGTCATCGGCGCGGAAATCGAGTTCTTCAAGGACCGTCAAGTCAACGTAACGCACCTCGTCCTTCATCAGGGCGGCCATGGCATGAAGGCGCCTAACAACCTGTGGTGGAAGTCTGGTTTTGAAAGGGCACGACTTTAGTCGTGCCGTAAAGCCAATACAATCAACAGGGCTTTAGCCCCTGTGGTGGAAGTCTGGTTTTGAAAGGGCACGACTTTAGTCGTGCCGTAAAGGCAATACAATCAACAGGGCTTTAGCCCCTGAGGGACGGTTTATCGGCCTTCTCGACTTTTGCCACAGGCTACTAAGAAATAAGCATCCCGTGGCAGCGGCGGGGCCAATCCTGCTCAAGCCAGCCGGTACTCGGTGCAAAGCACGCGCAACGGAGCCTCATCCTCAATGATCTCGGGATAGCGCGGGAGCGGCTCAAGGAAGTAGTTATCCCCGTCGTCGTCGTTCACCGACGACACCTCCCCGATCAGCCCATGGCCCTCCACGGCGTGGAACGTGTGGTAGAGATAAGGGGTCAGCGTAATGGACTCGCCCGGCCCCAGGATCACCGTGCCTCCGGCTTCCACCTGCCGCCGGATTCCATCGCAAGCTACCGAAACGGCGCTCCCGGCCAATCCTCCGTCCGCGGTCGAATTGTAGAGTTGCACCGCCAGCCGCCCTGTCCCTTTGCCGCCCCGGTTGATGATGTCCTCAGTCTTGCGCGCATGGTAGTGGAAGGGCGTCACCTGATCCTGACGCACGAACATGATCTTCTCGGCGTAGATTTTGCCGTTCCCCCCGCCCGCCGGCACCCCGTTGCGCAGCGTAAACAGCGTCAGTCCCAGCGTCTCAAAGTGCCCGGCGTTGAAATCCGTAACATCCCACCCCAGCCGCTGGGTGCGCAGTTCATTCGCCTCGCTGCCCCGTCCGAGCCATTCTTCCGGCGTCCAATCCGCATACGGCGGCAGCACAAACCGGTTCTCAGCAAAGAACGCGCCCGCCTCGGCAATGTGCCGGTTGATCTCGGATCGCTTCATGGGGACCTCCTTGCAAAGTCATTCTTTGGCCGGAATCCCTGCCTCCATCTCCCTTACTGGCAATGGATGGTGAATCCAATCTTCCCCTCAACTTTATTGGGAGAATCGATGAGAATTTTCACCCAGCCGGTGTAATTGGCGAATTGCGGCGTATTCGCGCCGAGTCTCCAGGTGTCGTAGACCGGCACGGAGTGGTTAGCCTGAGGTATATTGACGCTCTGCGAGTTGGAAGAATGGCCGCCGTCGTTGCGAACAAAGCTGTAATTCGCAGTGGTTGGTCCCGTGCTGATCAGACCCCAGCCAAATTTAAGGTTGACGGGGCATGAACCCGTGTACTGAAAGCCTTGTGCAACCTGGCCATTGGCGCGCAACGACTCGCCTCCCACACGAACGGTCTGTCCCATCAGGCTGACAGATCCCATACAGAAGCAAATCCCGACCACGCTTGCAATGCTGCTGATTTTCATTTCCCCTCCTTTAGTCCGGAATTCCCGTTGGGCTCTCCCGGTGCGCCGAGTATACCTCAGGTTATTGCTCACCACCACTCAAGTACACTGTCCCATGAGGACCCCCATGCCAGGCATCTGGTACAAAACGCGAACCACCCTGGAGATGATCAAGTGGGAGCACTCCATCTTCGCGCTTCCCTTTGCCCTCACCGCCGTCCTCCTCGCCGCCCATGGCCTGCCCGCCGGGCGCACCATCGTCTGGATTCTCGTCGCCATGGTCGCCGCCCGCTCCTCGGCCATGGCCTTCAACCGCTGGGCCGACGCCGACCTCGACCGCGCCAATCCCCGCACCCGCACCCGCGCCATTCCCGCCGGCCTGCTCTCGCGCCAGTTCGTTCTCGGTTTCACCTGCATCGCGGCGCTGGTCTTCGTGCTGGCCGCCGCCCGGCTTAACCGGCTCACCCTCTACCTGTCGCCCGTGGTTCTCGTGGTGCTGCTGGGCTACAGCTACCTGAAGCGCTTCACCCGGTGGTCGCACCTGGGCCTCGGCCTCGCCCTCGGCCTGGCCCCCACCGCGGCCTGGATCGCTGTCCGCGGCTCTCTGGATCCCCGCATTCTCGTCCTCACCGCCGCCGTCACCCTCTGGGCCGGCGGCTTCGACGTCCTCTACGCCTGCCAGGACTTCGAGCACGACCGCGCCGCCGGCCTCCACAGCCTGCCCCAGTCCGCCGGCCTCCCCGCCGCTTTTTTTGCCGCCCGCGCCATGCATCTTGCCATGCTCGCCCTCCTCGCCTGGCTCGGCGTGCTGTTCCAATTTCAGACACTCGGCTGGCTCGGCATCGCCGCCGTCGCCCTCCTGCTGGCTTACGAGCACTCCCTGGTCTCCCCGCGCGACCTGCGCCGCCTGAACGCCGCCTTCTTCACCATGAACGGCGTCATCGCCACCGTCTTTCTTGCCTTTGTGGCCGCCGACCTGTGGCTCAGCCGCTGATTTTCACGCCTTCCACCCGAATCCATGTCAAAACCCCGTTCCACCTGTGGTATGGTGCGAGAAAGCATTCCATCCAAGACGCCCCATGGCCACCACACCCAATTTGCTTGCAGGAGATCAAGCCGCCGGAATGAAGATTGCCATTCAGGGAGAATTCGGCTCATTCAGCCACGAAGCCGCGATCAAGCTGGTCGCCGATGCCGCCATCGTTCCTTTTTCGCTCTCCGCGGACGCTTTTGCGGCGCTGGCGAACGGAACCGTGGAGGCCGCGGTCATTCCCATTGAGAACAGCCTGGCCGGCTCGGTCTCAGAGCACTTTGACCTGCTGCTCACCCACAACGTGCTCGTCGAGCGGGAGACCCTGTTGCGCATCAAGCACAACCTGATCGCCATCTCCGGAGCCGCAACCAGCGAGATCGACCGGGTTTTCTCCCATCCCGTGGCCCTGGCCCAGTGCCGGCGCTTCCTCGCCAACCACCCCAGGATGGAAGCCTTCGCCTTCTATGACACCGCAGGCAGCGTCAAGCAACTGGTCGAATTGCGCGACCGCCACGCCGCCGCCATCGCCAGCGAGGCCGCCGCCTACCACTACGGCGCCCAGATTCTCGAATCCGGCATCGAAGACAACCCGGAAAACTTTACCCGCTTTTTCCTCGTCCGCCGCGCCGCGGACACCGTTGTCGATCCCAGGTCGAAAAAGATCAGCTTGGCGTTTTCAGTCGAGAATCGCCCCGGTTCGCTGGTTGCCGCGCTCTCTCAGCTTTCCGCCCTCGGCACCAACCTCACCAAAATCGAGTCCCGCCCCGTCCACGGCAAACCCTGGGAATACATCTTTTACGTCGATTGCCAGATTCACTCCTCTGAAGAAGGTTCACGCGCGCTCCAGGCGCTCGCATCCCATTGCTCCATGGTGAAGGAATTGGGACGCTACCGGGAAGCGCTGCTGCCGGCGCGGGCCCGTTCGTAAAACTGCGATCGAAATCTATTTTCTTCGCGCCCTCGGCAAAAAGGGGATGGGCCTCGGCCCATCCCCTTTTGTCCTGCTCGTCAGACCTGCGCCCGCGGCCCTAGTGTCCCGTCCCGCATAATAGTTTACGCAGAGTTTTGAAAGGGCACGACTTTAGTCGTGCCGTAAAGGCTCAGAGATGAATACGGCTTTAGCCGCTGAGGGATGCCTTTCCGAGTGCAGAGTTGTAAAGATTAACAAGGGACAGCACACTAGAAGTGATACGCCACGCCGATCACCGGGTTGTAAATGTTGTACCACTTGTTGGTGGCAAACGAGGTGTCGCCGAAGGTCGGCACCTTGGTGATCATGCCCCGGTACTCCGCGCGAATGTCGAAGCTGGGGCTGATCTCGTACGCAATGCCGGCTCCGTAAATGGCGCCCACCGCGGTCTGCTGCTTGGCATCCAGTGTTTGGGTGCCGCTGTTGCGGATAGGCAGGAAGATGAATGCGGCCGGGCCCGCTTCGACAAATGGATTGAATCTGTGGTAGGTGAACGTGCGCACGTAAGCCGCCGATGCCTCCTGCGTGCGGGTCAACACCTTGACGCCTTTTGGAAACGAGGGATAGACGAACTTGATGGTGTTCTGGTAGGTAATGCCGTAGTTGGCCTCCAGCGCGCTCGATGGCGTCAGCATGAAGCGATAGCTGGCCAAGGCGCCCAGGGCGTAGTTGGAGTGGACTTGGACATCGGTTTGCGAGGCAATGAACGGCTCAACAAGAGCCGTTCCGCTGATGCTGATATCCTGGCGGCTTTCCTGGGCGCGGCCTGCGGCTACGCTTACGGCCAACAGGAATGCAATGATGGCGATCTTCTTCATTCGGTCCTGAACCTCACGACTGCGCGCGCCGTCCGGCTGGCAACGAGCTTGTCGAATCCGGCGCGCCGGTTCGATCCGGGCCCCGCTCTCAGCATTGTAACTGGCCGGGGCGGGTCCGTGACAGAAACCCATCCCCCGGCCTTTCAACAAGATGTTTCTGAGCCTATAGACGCACCGCAAGCCAAAGGGATACCAACCATCCCGTTATTGATCCGCACCTCGGCGATTGCAACGAAACTCGGGTGCCCCTGAAACGAAACCGGTGCCCCTGAAATGAAACCGGTGCCCCTGAAACAAAACCGGGTGCCCCTGTACCGTTGAATCCATCTACTGCGCAATAGGCCACCCTCGCTCCGCTGCGGCGGACCGCGGCGGATTTTTGCGGCCAGGGTGGGTTTGCCCGCGCAATTCCAAAGGGCCGGCTTAATACTACAGTTGTAGATCACTTTTTCCGGAGGGAGCCGGGGGCTTCAGCCCCCGAAAAAAGCGCGAATTGGCGGGGCCTTCAGGCCCGGGCTTTGGTCCATTTTCCGCGAAAGAAAGCAAGTACAACTGTAGTATCAAGAACCTGTTGAAAAACTCGAATTCGGAGCATCAAGCGCAAAAGGGCACGACTTCACAAATTGCGGAAAAACTCGTTTCCGCCGTTGTTTTGAAAGCGCACGGCCGGGTACCGGGGCACCCTCCAGGGTCGGGGTACCGTGCCGATAAAGCCAATAGAATGAACAAGGCTTTAGCCCCTGAGGGATGGTTTCTTTCAGGTTTCGCCATACCTTTGGGGTTTTTCCGCAGCCTGTTCAGTGGTGCCGAAGTTGCAGCAAGATGAACGCGGGCTTTAGCCCCTGATCCTCGCCCGCATCAGTTTTTCCAACAGGCTCTTACGGCGTTTTAGGAAATAGCAAGGGGTCCTGGGGTAGGCGCCGGGTCGCCGGTCTCTGTTGTCCCTGGTCCCTCAGTATCTGTTCCTGCTGCTCATCTCGCCGGCAGCTTTGCGCGTCTTGGCGTGCGGCGACGTCGGCTCCGCGGCGTATCCCAGCGTGATCAGGAGGCCGATGCGCGAGGGGCGCGGGACGTCGAGGATTTTCTTGATGGCCGATTCGTCGAACCAGCCCAGCATGCACGTTCCCAGGCCGAGCTCCGTGGCCCGCAGGCAAAAGTGCGCGGCGGCAATGCCGATGTCGATCAGATAGTAAGGGCGCTTTTTGAGCCAGCCGCCAATCTGCGTCATCGCCGAATGGCGCTCGACGGCGAGTACGGCAATCGCCGGCGCCTCCAGTGCGTGCTTGTTAAAGGGGAACATGGTGCTGAATGTCGCCTGGGCAACCTGCTCCCGAATCGCCGGATCGTCAACAAGAATCAGCTTCCAGGGCTGCGAATTGCTGGCCGAAGGAGCCAGCCGCACCGCTTCCGCAAGGGCCTCGAGTTTTTCCGCTTCCACCGCTTTCTGTTGATACTTCCTTACGCTTCGCCGTAGCCGAATCGCTTCCTCAACGTTCATGGTTCGTTCTCCGTATGACGGCAAAAAACAGAGTACGTCCAGTTTTGCCATCGTACACATCTTAGAACCATCCGCCCAGGGCAATCGCATTTGAACCGTTGAGTTGTTTTGAAAGGGCACGGCTTCAGCCGTGCCGCAAAACAGCCAGAAATCTCCTGGGCTTTAGCCCCTGAGGGATGGTTTGGATGTATTCAATACGTCCCTCAGCTGCTGAAGCCGGCAAAATTGGCCCCGTCATCGACACCCTTCGGCAAGCTCAGGGCAGGCTCTGAAGCCGGGCCCTTTCAAAACATCGAAATCTTTCCGCAGCCTCTAAGGTCCGTGCCCTTCATTCATCATGAAAAAATCCAAATGCGATTGCCCTGCCATCCCCCCTCAGCCCGCCCGCTCCACATGGTAGTACAACGGCGGTCCCTGCTCCTGGGCCAGCGTTCGCACCGTGCGCAGAAAGGCCCTCGCCGCGTAAGAAAGTGCCGCCTGTCGCCGGTGTACCAGCCTGAGCACCCGCCGTATCTCCAGCTCGTCCACCGCCACCCGCACCAGGTCCCCGCTCTCCAACTCCCGCGCCACCGTCAGGTGCGGCACCAGCGCCACCCCGTTCCCCATGGCCACAAATCGCTTGATCGCCTCGATGGTCGGCAGCTCGATCGCCATCTTCAACGGCGTCCGGTAACGCTGGAACGTCTCGATCACCTTCCGCCGCAACGGCGAGGCCACGTTGTGCGCCACAAAAAGCTCCTCCCCCAGGTCGGTGATGGAAACCCGCTCCGTTCCCGCCAGCGGATGATGCGGGGCCACAATGAAAGCCAGGCTGTCGGCGTACACCGCGATGGTGCGGAACTGCGCCGGATCCGCCTTGAACGAGATCATCCCCAGCTCAAATGTGCGCAGGTTCAGCTCCTCGGGAATGCGCGAGGCCAGCATCCGGTGTACCGTCACGCTCACCTGCGGAAACTCCCTCCGAAATCGATCGATCGCCGGCAGCAGGTACATGCAGGTGTACTCGTTGGCCGCCAGTTGCAGCCGTCCCCGCTCCAGGCTCTTCAGCTCGCCCAGCGCGCTCGACGCCTCCCGCCTGAGCGCCAAGAGGCGCAGCGCATAATCGCGCAACAGCACCCCCGCCGCCGTCAGCGACCCGTCCCGCGCCGCGCGGTCGAACAGCGTCTCGCCCACTGACGCCTCCAGTTTGCGGATCACCTGGCTCACCGCCGGCTGCGTCCGGCGCAGCCGCACCGCCGCCCGCGAGAAGCTCCGCTCCTCCGCCACCGCCAAAAACGTCTCCAGTTGATTCAGTTCCACAAGAAGCCTCCGAAAAGCAAAGAACAGGGAACAGAAAAAATGAGTGCCCCAGGTCTCGCTTTTAAGACCTGGGATTCGCTTCCGATTCAATCACGCCTTGCCGAGGTCTGTCTTCTGTTCCTCTTCTCTGTTCCCTAGTCCCTAGCCCTGTTCCCTGTTCCCTGTTCCCTGATCTCCCGTCTCTGAAGCATCATAAGCGATTCTAATCGCTTCCACAAAAATAATAACTTTGCCTTATACCACCCTCATGCGAGACACTGGTAATAATCGCAATATGCTTCCCTGGCAGGCAGGTACATGACCTCAAATCACTTGTTTTTCTTCGACACCACCCTGCGCGACGGCGAGCAGTCGCCCGGCTGCAGCATGACCACGCAGGAAAAGCTCACCATGGCCCATGCCCTCGAGGACCTGGGCGTGGACATCATCGAGGCCGGCTTCGCCATGGCCTCAGAGGGCGACTTCGCGGCCATCGCCACCATCACCCAGGCCGTCCGCAAACCCCGCATCGCCTCGCTGGCCCGCGCCAAGACTGAAGATATCGAGATGGCCGCCCGCGCCCTGCAGTTTGCCGACCGCGCCCGCATCCATGTCTTCCTCGCCTCCAGCGACCTGCATCTCGAATACAAGCTCAAGATGAGCCGCGCCGAGGCCCTGGACCAAACCGCCGATTCGGTGCGCCTCGCCCGCTCCCTGTGCGACGATGTCGAATTCTCCCCCGAAGACGCCACCCGTTCCGATCGCGATTTCCTCGTCCAGATGGTCCGCGTGGCCGTCGAGGCCGGCGCCACCACCATCAACATGCCCGACACCGTCGGCTACTCCACCCCCGAGGAGTACGGCCGCATGTTCGCCGAGGTCCGCGAGCGCGTCCCGGCTATCGATGCCCAAGGCATCGTCCTCTCCTCGCACTGCCACGACGACCTCGGCCTGGCGGTCGCCAACTCGCTGGCCGCCATCCAGAACGGAGCCCGCCAGGTCGAGTGCACCATCAACGGCATCGGCGAGCGCGCCGGCAACGCAGCTCTGGAAGAGATCGCCGCCGCCCTCTACGTCCGCGGCGATCACTTCGGCATATCCACCTCCATCAAGCTCGAAAACCTCTACCCCACCAGCCAGGTCCTCGGCCAGATCATCACCTTCCGCCCCTCGCCCAATAAGGCTGTCGTCGGCGACAACGCCTTTGCCCACGAGTCCGGCATTCATCAGCACGGCATGTTGGCCAACCCCCTCTGCTACGAGATCATGACTCCCACGCTGGTCGGCGTTGCCAAGACCCATCTCGTCCTCGGCAAGCACTCCGGCCGCGCCGCTCTCCGCCATCGCCTGGAGCAACTCGGCTTCACCCTCTCCCGCGAGGAACTGCAACATGTCTACTACCGCTTCGTCGCCCTCGCCGACCGCAAGAAGAACATCTACGACCAGGACCTGATCGGCATTGTGCCCGACCAGATTCGCGAGCGTCGCCGCGAACCCGTCTCGGAGCTGGATTAGCACGCCGAGCCCGGGTCGCAGCTTTGAAAGGGCACGGCTTTAGCCGCCGTCGTCCAGGCTACTTTGAAAGGGCACGGCTTTAGCCGCCGTCGTCCAGGCTACTCTGAAAGGGCACGGCTTTAGCCGCCGTCGTCCAGGCTACT
>JBEKZJ010000007.1:0-65525 GCA_049509995.1 Occallatibacter sp.
CCCGCTTACCTGTCGGTTCGCGAGAGTTGCGACCCGCGGAGGCCGACCGAGACGAGTTAATTTCGTATCTTCAAAAAAATGAGTTTTTCGATGAGGTCGTCGTCTTGTGGGATGACGACATGAATCTCGAAAACTTGTCATATTTCTTGCGAGAGTACTTCCCTCGTCGTCTGGCCGCATTTCCAAAATCTAGATTTCTATTTGCGTATAGCGGCCACGGCTTTTCCGATGGGGACCAAGGTTACTTGCTCCGCAGCTCCGCTATTAGTTTTGAAGATAAGAATTCGGCGGTTAACCTACGCAATGTGCGTGGCTTAATCGATGAAGAGGTGCGGTCTGGCTACCAGGTATTAGTGCTTCTAAACTCCTGCTACGCGGGCGCTTTCTTGACCAATACGTCATTTGGGGGCCGCTATCTGCCAAAACACCCCGGAGCGCACGCAATTACAGCAGGCGCCGCAGGCGAAAGGGCATGGAGTGATAGCCGAATTGGGCCCGGGAGTGTGTTTTTCGAGAAAGTGCTTGCTGGGCTGGGAGGAGCGGCCGATAGATTTCCCGACGGGGGCGACGGGATTGTCACTGCGACTGAACTTTATGCTTATCTCAGGCAGGAAGTCCAAATCTCCACAGAACAGCGACAGTGCCCACAACTCGGGGACTTATCCGCACGCCAAAGCGAGGGGGAGTTCTTTTTCTTGAACCGTGCACGTCAGGTCCGCGCCGGGTTAGTGCCAGATTGGAGGCCGCTCCTAAACATGGCGGCAGGCGGCATTGAAAAGACCGAGCTTCGGAGCGCAAAGGACGACGCTCCAAGTAGCGAGGCCCAATTGGCCACCGTCGCCGGGACAATCCCTCTGCCCGGTACCGGCGTTACTATGCAGCTTTCGGGCTTTTTCGGCAACACGCAAATCGACGACATAGGTGGCGCGCTTCGGGTCGAACTGTCGATCTCACATACGACTGCTCGCTACGAGCAGATTGAACTTCGAACTCCCTTCATCAACAGAAAGTTATCCGGCGTTTTTTCTCCCGGTTTTGGTAAGCCTCCTATCCCTGTCGACCTAGAGGTATCTTTCTCTGTTGTCGTGGCCACGTCCCACCCATCCTCTGAACTGCCGTTGTTTCCGTCCTCGGATGGGGGTTTTCGCATAGCCTCGTTCCAAACGTCGGATTGCGATTTTTCTTGTTACTACCTTGAGATCATTGGAACTTGGGTCGCTCGGGGTCCCAATCTCAGCGCGAGCGGCACCATCCGTAGCTCCCTTCTGGGCCGAGGGATAGGCGCAGATACGACTGCCGGAATCGATCCAACTGGTTATCCAAGATCCGTGCAGCTCAAGGGCTTCGCTTGGCATGCGAATTCAGGCGGTGCTCCCATCCCGGACCTAGTCAACGCTACGGTAGATGGCGTCGCGCTCAGGCTGTCTTGTGCCTATATCACTTGGCCTGGAGTCCGAGACGTCGACCTCCCTTTGAAGTCCGATCTAGCCGCCAAATAGAAACACAATCGCGCCGATCAGCGCATGACCGCCAAGTCACTGACTGAGCTGATTCGCTGGGATTCCGACATTGTTTGCGAGTAACCGGCAACTCGGCAGTTACCAGTTGATTAACAGGGCGGCGCACCGGCGGTGCCGGTGCTTTCTTCGTTGCCCTGAAGCTCCCGTTGGCAGCATTGCGTCGCTCTGGCTGGCCTCCTCGACTCCACCGAAAACGCGCATCTCAACCCCCAAAGCCATGCGTCAAGTGCCGCAATCGTTGTGTATTCTGCTAATTAGGGCTTCTCGCCGAAATAAGTCCTCGAATGTCGGCTTCTCGAACGGTTTCCCCGAGGCCTCGGCTCTGCTCCGAACGGATCACGTTCAAACCGGAAAATCACCCATGACCGGCGACTCCGAAAGGTACGGTCCACCGGCAATCCATGGCGGCCTCTGTAGAATCACCTTAGAACCGGTCTGTTCCCGCGGGCTCACCCCGGCATTTCTCGTCGAAAGGCACACGCTTGGCGAATCTGCGCGTACTCATTGCCGGCGGCGGCACCGGCGGCCACATCATTCCGGCGCTGGCCGTGGCGCGCGAACTGGTTGCGCGGCACTCCGCCGAGGTGCTGTTTGTGGGCACCGCGCGGGGCATGGAGATACGCCTGGTGCCCGAGGCCGGCTTCAACCTGCGCATGATCGATGTGGGCCCGCTCAAAAACGTATCGCTGGACGTCCGGCTGCGCACTCTGATGCGCCTGCCACGCAGCGTCTCCGACTGCAAGCGGCTGATCCGCGAGTTTGAGCCCAGCGTGGTCCTGGGGGTGGGCGGCTACGCCTCCGGCCCGGCCATGGCGGCGGCGCTTCGGCTCAAGGTGCCGGCCATGGCCTTCGAGCCCAACGCCATGCCGGGGCTGGCCAACCGGCTGGTGGGCAAAAAAGTACAGGCCGCCGCGGTCAACTTTCCCGCGGCGGCGAAGTGGTTCAATAATTGCGAGGTTACGGGCGTCCCGGTGCGCCCGGAGTTCTTCAACCTTGAGCCGCCCGCCGGCGTCGCGCCCCACCTGCTGATCTTTGGCGGCTCGCAGGGCGCGCGCATCTTCAACTCCCATCTGCCCCCGGTGATTGCGGCGCTGCTCGAAGCGGTTCCCGGCCTTACGGTCCTGCACCAGAGCGGGGTGCGCCACGCCGAGCAAACCCAGGCGGCCTATGCAGCAACCGGCGCTGATCCCGGGCGCTGGCAGGTGCGGCCGTTTCTGGACGATATGCCGGCGTGCTTTGCCCAGGCGCACCTGGTGATGGCGCGCAGCGGCGCCTCCACGGTGGCCGAACTGGCTGCCGCTGGCAAGCCCAGCCTTCTGGTTCCTTTTGCCGCCGCCACCGATGAGCACCAGAAGCGCAACGCCGAGGCCATGGTGCGTGCCGGAGCTGCCGTGATGCTGGAGGAAGCGGACCTGGGCGTTCCCGGCAAACTGCTGGAGGCGCTGAGAGTTCTGCTGGCCGACCCGGAGAGGCTGGAGCAAATGGCCGCCGCGGCCCGGACCCAGGCGCATCCCGCCGCCGCCGAGCGCATTGCCGACCGGCTGGCCGCGCTGGCGGGGGAGAATGTGCCCCGCGGGCAAGCGCGGTAGAGCAAGGAGCGGAGTTCCTCGGCTTCAGCACAAACGCAAAAAGCCCGTCTGCCGAAGCAGACGGGCTTTTGTGAGGAAGTCCGCAAGATCTGGGGAAAGCTCTGCGGAGAACTGCGTCAATTACCGGTGTCCGCCGCCGCCATGGCCACCGCCGCCACCGGCATGACCACCGCCGCCAAATCCACCGCCGCCGCGGGCTCCGCCGCCGCCGCTAAATCCGCCGCGTGCGCCGCCGCCGTATCCGCCACGGGCCGCACCACCTGCGTAACCGCGTGCACCGCCGGCATATCCGCCGCGGGCCGCACCACCTGCGTAACCGCGTGCACCGCCGGCATATCCGCCGCGACCCGCCCCGCCGTTAAGTGGATTTGGGCGTCCCGCATATCCGCCACGGCCGTATCCGCCGTATCCGCCACGACCGTAACCGCCGCGTCCGTACCCATAGCCGCCGCGACCGTAGCCGTACCCGTGGCGCCAGCCCCAACCGTACCACGGGCCTACGCCGATGAACGCGCCGCCGTAAAACCACTGCGGCCCGTAATAGCCGTAGGGGGCGCACGCATAGGGGTAGTACTCATAGTAGCCCCAATCGCAGACCGGGGGAGCATAAACCTCAGGGGCGGCAACGACTGCAGGGCCGACTCCGACTCCCACATCCACTTGGGCATTTGCCGTAGCCGCGAACGGCAGAGCCAGAAGCATCGCTATCAGAACCAGGCGCATATTCCGCATAAATTTCTCCTTGTGCTGCCCCGTCCTGTCGATCTGGACCTGGGACCCGGAGGTGACCTCCGTCCTCAGCACCTGCCGGCTCTCTGGGTTTCTCTTTCCCAACCGGCTCCTGATATCTCAAACAGCATTTCCGCGGTTTAGTTGCGGTCCTTTTGAAAAGAATCGTTCATGGCAACGGAAAGGGCAAGGTTTTTATGCGTTCATCCGGGGCTTGCGTGGCGCCGGTCTACACGCCAGGCGGGAGACGGAGCTGCAAAGGCAGCTCGAAGCCCACAAAAAAGCGGCCCCTCCGGTTGGGAGAGGCCGCCTGGCGCAGGCAATCAGGCAGAGAGACTACCTGCGGAAACGTTCATGCCCGCGATCCCGGTCGAAATGCCGGTCGAAAACCGGGCCCCGGCCCCAACCCGCATTGCCGCGAACGAAGGGGCCGCGGACGCCGGCGAAGTTCCACCGGCCCGGAATCCAGTAGCCATTGGCCATGTAGCCGGCGATCCAGACGTATCCGGGTCCTGGGCAGGGCGGAACGTAGGCCACCGGTCCGCGCGCATAAATTCCGAATTCGGCGGCCTGGGCCGTCGTCGCTCCCAGGCCCAATCCGCCAGCCACCACCGCTGCACCAAGCATCCAATTCCGCATGCTGCCCATAACCCCTCCATTCCAGCCGGCCCGCTCAGAGATCGGAGATCAGGGATCAGAGATCGGAGGTCAAGGGCCGGCCCGGCTTCTTCCCGGTTTGAGGCTGGTTTCTTGCTGCCTCTCCGGTCAAGCCGCTTATGTACTGATTCAACAGGGGTTGCGTCAAAAGGTTGCGGCCACGGAGCGAAAATAAATTTCCGCAACTTTCTCGAAAATCGGGGTTTATGGCGGTTTCCTGAGCTGCCCGCAGGCTCCTGACCGCGCCAATGGTACAGTGGAGTTTCGTCCTCTATGTTCACCACCTCCCAGCACGCGCACTTCATCGGTATCGGCGGCATCGGTATGAGCGGCATTGCCGAAATCCTGCTCAACCTGGACATGAAGGTCTCGGGCTCCGACCTGCGCCGCGGGCCGGTCACCGACCGGCTGGCCCAACTGGGCGCCACCATTTATGAAGGCCATGAGGCCGGCCACGTGGCGGGGGCTACGGTTGTGGTCACCAGTTCAGCGGTAGGCCCCATGAATCCCGAGGTGCTGGAGGCAAATGCGCGCAAGATTCCCGTCATCCAGCGCGCGGAGATGCTGGCCGAGCTGATGCGGCTCAAATACGGCATCGCCATCGCCGGCATGCACGGCAAAACGACTACCACGTCGATGGTGGCCAGTGTGCTCTCCGCCGGCGGCCTTGACCCCACGGTGGTTGTGGGGGGCCGCGTGGACGCTCTGGGCTCCAACGCCCGCCTGGGGACGACGCAATACCTGGTGGCCGAGGCCGACGAGAGCGACCGCTCCTTCCTCAAGCTCTCGCCCATCCTGGCCGTGGTGACCAATCTGGACCGCGAGCACATGGACTGCTACAAGGACATGGCCGACGTGGAGCGCGCCTTTCTGGACTTCATGAACAAGGTGCCGTTTTACGGAGCGGTGACCGCCTGCGTGGACGATCCGCTGCTCAAGGGGATTCTGCCCCGCGCCCGACGCCGCGTCTTCACCTATGGGGTTGCCGCGGAGGCCGATTTCCGGCTGGAGTTTCTGGTGGCCGGCGAAGGCCGCTTCGCGCGGTTCCAGGTGAACACGGCCGCCGGGCCGCTGGGGCCATTCGAGCTGCACGTGCCCGGACGCCACAACGTGCTCAACGCCACGGCAGCGATAGCCATCGCCCGCCAGCTTGAGGTTCCCGCGGACAAGATTGCCGAGGGGCTCAGCCACTTTCGCGGCGTGGATCGCCGCTTCCAGCAGCGCGGCCAGGCGCGCGGCGTCACCGTGGTGGACGACTACGGCCACCATCCCACGGAGATTCGCGCCACTCTTGCCGCCGCCCGCGAGTGCGGCCGCGGGAGGGTCTACGTCGTCTTCCAGCCCCACCGGTATACGCGCACTCTCGATCTTCTGGACGAGTTCGGCAGCGCCTTCGCCGATGCAGACTCCGTGATCGTGCTGCCCATCTACGCCGCCAGCGAGGAACCCATTCCCGGCGTGACGGCGGAGCGCCTGGCGGAGCGGATCAGACAGTCCAGCCGCATTCGGGGCCCGGCCGTTCATTTTGCCCCGGATTTTGGCGCCGCTGTCCAGTTGGTTGCCGCTGAAGTCCGCGAAGGCGACCTGATCCTGACCCTCGGCGCGGGCAACGTGAGCCAACTGGCGCCGCAGATCCTGGCGGCGCTCGAAGGGGCTTAATGAAAGATCAATGTTCTCCATTCGTGTTGAGAAGAATTGCGATATAGAATCGTGATGCAGCATTTTCCTAGAAGGCGGCGCTATGCGTAAGTCAGCGTTCTTCTTGAGTTCTTGTATCCTCGCAATCGGGCAGTTCACCTTATCTGCACAGACTGTCGATTCCAGTCAAAAGCAGGCGGTTCAGAGCCTTCCGCCTATCATTATCTCTGGGCTGGAAGCTTACAAAGACAAAGGTCCAGACGATGCCGTTCGAGCGTGGATTAAAGGTAGCGCAATCGATGGAAGTAAGGATGCGCTCACTCAGGCGAACAACTTGCGCCAGATTCAGGACTATTACGGTGCGTATCGGGCGTACGAAGTCATAAGCACCCGAGATATTACGCCCAAAACACGGGTCGTCTACTTAGTCCTTGACTTCGACAAGGGGCCGCTCTTTGCCAAGTTTGTCGTCTACCGGCCAGATCGAGACTGGATTCTGGCAAACTTCACTTTCAACACCAAAGAAGAAGCCATTCTTCCAACAGTGATTCACATGGATTGAATAGCAGTGGGTGGGTTGCTCATATCTTCCGGGTCCACCATGCCTAGCTTTTGAGACCTGGGAAAACGCCTTCTGTACGCGTGGCTCAAGCCCCGGCGTTAGCCGCAATATCGCGCTCAATCGTCTTGCTCAATTCAAGTTTGGCTTTTGACAGGTCATGCATCTGCTGAAGGTTCAACCAGAACTCCGGGCTGTTGCCGAAGAAGCGAGCCAGGCGCAGCGCGGTATCCGGCGTGATCGAACGCTTGCCATGGATGATTTCGCCGATGCGCGTTGCGGGAACGCGGATCTTCAAAGCCAAGGAATTCTGCGTAATGCCGAGGGGGATGAGGAACTCTTCCCGCAGCATTTCGCCGGGATGCGTGCTGACCCTCTGAAGGTTCCATCCGGAAGCTGGTCTGTTGATGGTCATACTTGCCTTTGCCTGCCTTTCCGTTAGTGGTAGTCCGTGATCTCGACTTCGTACGCCCCGTCAACTTTCCAAACGAAGCAGATGCGGTATTGATCGTTGATTCTGATGCTGTGCTGGCCGACACGGTCCCCCTTCAGCGGTTCCAGGCGATTGCCCGGAGGGACGCGCAGGTTGCTCAGATTGATGGCCGCTTCAATCTGGTCCAGCTTGCGGAGAGCAACCGCTCTTATGGTGGTCCAGCGCCGGCTAAAACCCGCCTCAAAGAGTTCCTTCGTATCGGCGTCCTTGAAGCTCTGGATCATCTGCAATCAGTATATGACGCATGGCGTGATATGTAAAGCGTTAAGTTGGGAGATTTCCCGTATCCTGCCGCTCGACTGATCCCTGTTCCCTCCGACGACTGTCTCGAAACGATACAGCCCGTAACGCCGCAGGTTCCCCCCTGCTCCCATTGCGGGAAAAGGCCGGCAGGGTGCGGGCTATAGTGAAAGCTGGCGACTCTCACGACCTTGCTCAGGCGTGACGACTGAAGGTAGAAACCAATCCCGTCCCCTGATATGGGAGGATGAAGCGCCCGCGGAGTCTCGCTTCCGGCGCGTGCGGCAGGGTGTGCTGCCCAACGGGCGCGTCCGCCCCGGCGGACCCGGCATGCCGCTGGAGATGGTTGACCCGGACGGCGACGATGACCCGCGTCTGGTAGGGGGGCGCTTCGACGGGCCGAGCGGACCCTGGTGGCGTCCTTCGAGCACCGTGGGGCGGGTGTTTCTGGGGTTGGGCCTTCTGATCGTTCTGGGCGGGCTCACCACGGCCGGCGTACTTCTGAAGACCTATCTGGAGCGGGACGCGCGCTTCCGCATTGCCGGGGCCGGCAACATCGAGGCCACCGGGCTGACGGAGGTGAGCCGCGCGGAGATGCTGCCGGTGTTTGGCGAAGACATCGGGCGCAACATCTTCTTTGTTCCCCTGGGCGAGCGGCGCAGGCAACTGGAGAAGATTCCCTGGGTGGAGCGGGCCACGGTGATGCGGCTGCTGCCGGATCAGATTCGCGTCCAGGTGGTGGAGCGGCAGCCGGTGGCCTTTGTGCGCCAGGGCCAGCAGATCGGGCTTGTGGACGGGAGCGGGGTTCTGCTTACCATGCCTGCGGCCACGATGGCCCAGCACCACTACTCGTTCCCGGTGGTGACGGGGATCGACCCCCGCGACCCATTGCCTTCGCGCAAGGGGCGGATGGCTGTGTACCAGCGCCTGCTGGCGGAACTGGACGCCAACAACCAGCACCTTTCCGAACAGATTTCGGAGATCGACCTGACGGACGCCGAGGATGCCCGCGTGACCATGCCGGAGCAGGGCGCCGACATCCTGGCTCACTTTGGCGACGACCGCTTTCTGGAGCGCTACCAGCGCTACAAGGCGCACATCGCGGAGTGGCGGCAGCAGTATCCCAAGCTGGCGGCGGTGGATTTGCGCTATGACCAGCAGGTGGTGCTGGAGATGACGCCCGGCACCGACGCCGTGGCGGCAGCGGTGGGCGAGGCGACCGCGACCTCCGGAACAGGTGAGGCAGCGGGCCCGGCAAAGCCTTCTGCGGGGACGAAGAGCGCCGATGCTTCTGCAACGGGTGCGGCGCCGGGCAAGCCAACGCCGAGCAAGCCTGCAGCCAGCGTGAAGCCGACCAAAGCGACAACGAAACCGGCGGCGCCGGGCAGGCTGAAGACTCCCGCGCAAAAGGCAGCCGCGCTGGAGGCACTTGCAGCCAGACAGCGGGAAGCCAAAGAGCGAGCGGCACAAACAAAGGCCGCGCACGACAAGGCGGAACGAGACAAGAAGCGCGCGGCCGCGCAGCACGACGCGCTGACCGTGAACAGGCAGAACCCTTTTCCATCCACCCGTCCAGCCGCGGTTGCGGCCCAGGGGCAGTGAGCGCCATGAGCCAGAAACTGGACAACCTGATCGTAGTGCTGGACATCGGCAGCGCGTACACGCGGGTGCTGGCGGCCGACCTGAATGAGGGCGCGCTACGCTATCGCGGGTACGGGATGGTGGAGTCGGCGGGGATGCGCAAGGGGCTGATCAGCGACCTGGCTCCGGCGGCCAGGGCGGTGAAGGCGGCCAACGAGCAGGCGGAGCGGGTGGCGCGCGCCAACATCAGCGAGTGCGTGGTGGGCGTGGGCGGGCCGCATATTCGCGGACTGAACACCAACGGAGGATTCGAGCTGGGCAATCGCCCCTGCGAGATCACCCGTGAGGACGTGCGCACCGCGGTGGAGCGGGCGCGGGCCGTGGAGCGGCCTCCGGATCGCGAGATCCTGCACCTGCTGCCGCGCCAGTTCATCCTCGACGATCAGCCGGGAATCTTCGATCCCGTGGGCATGGTGGGTGTGCGCCTGGAGGTGGACCTGCACATCGCCACCTGCTCCGGCAGCGCTCTGCAAAGCACGGTGACCTGCGCCAACCGGGCTGGCCTCGAGGTGACCGAGGCGGTGCTGGAGTCCATTGCCGCCGCCGAGGCCACGCTCTCGGCCGACGAGCGGGAGCTGGGCGTGTGCCTGCTGGACATCGGCGCCCACTCCAGCGATCTGACGGTGTTCTTCGAAGGTGCGGTTGCGCATACAGCTTCGGTTCCCATCGGCGGGCAGCATTTTACCAACGACCTGGCAGTGGGCCTGCAGATACAGTTGGCCCAGGCTGAAGAACTCAAGCGCCAGTACGGCCACTGCGTGGTGACGGCGGTGCCGCAGCAGGCGGAGATCGAAATCTCGAACCCCCAGCCGCAATCCCTGCGCCTGCGCGCCATTGCCGAGATCCTGGAGCCGCGGGCCCGCGAGCTTCTCTACTTTGTCAAGGAAAGCCTGCGCCAGGGCGGGGTGGTGGATGCGCTGGGCGCCGGTTGCGTGCTCACCGGCGGCGGAGCCATGCTGCCCGGCATCCTGGAGGTCACAGAAGACCAGTTGCGGGTTCCGGCACGGACCGGAATGCCGGTGCGCCTGTCGAATATGCCCGGCGAACTGGTCCATCCCAGTTTTGCCACCGCCATTGGAATGCTTTTGTATGCCCACCGCACGCGGGTGACCAGGGCGGCCGAAAGCAACAGTCTGCGCGCCAAACTGCGCGCCATCTTTGCAGCCAGTTTTTAACCGTCAACGTTTTCAGACACCATCAGGAGGTCCGAGCCGCAATGGAACATGAGAAGAATCAAGCCGGGGAGATGCGTATTCAGTATTATGAAGAGCCGGTGCGCGGAGCGCGCATCAAGGTGATTGGCGTGGGCGGGGGCGGCGGCAACGCCGTAAACCGCATGATCCAGGCGCGCCTGGAGGGCGTGGAGTTTATCGCCGCCAACACCGACGTGCAGGCGCTCAAGCTGTCGCAGGCGCCGGTCAAGCTCCAGCTTGGGGTGCGGCTCACCAGCGGCCTGGGCGCGGGCGCCAACCCCGACGTGGGCCGGCGCGCGGCGCTCGAAGACTCGGAAAAGATCATCGAGGCACTGGAAGGGGCCGACATGGTCTTCGTCACCGCCGGCCTCGGCGGCGGCACCGGCACCGGCGCCGCGCCAGTGATCGCCTCGCTGGCCAGCGAGATGGGCATTTTGACCGTGGCCGTGATTACGCGTCCCTTTGCCTTTGAAGGCAAACGGCGGCTGCAGCAGGCCGAGCGCGGCCTCAAGGAGCTGCTCGAGAGCGTGGACACCATGATCGTGATCCCCAACGAAAAGCTGCTGGCGGTGGCCAGGGACGCCGGCTTCTTTGAGAGTTTCCGCATCGCCGACGACGTGCTGCGCCAGGGGGTGCAGGGCATCAGCGACATCATCACCATCTCCGGCATCATCAACCGCGACTTTGCCGACGTGAAGACGACCATGGCCGGCATGGGCCACGCGGTGATGGGCACGGCGGTGCGCTCGGGCTCGAATCGCGCCATCGAGGCGGCCCAGGCGGCCATGGCTTCGCCGCTGCTGGAGGCCGGCGCCATCGACGGCGCGCGCGGCATCCTGATCAACATCACCGGCTCCAGCTCGCTCAAGCTCTCCGAGGTCAACGAGGCTTCGTCGCTGATTCAGTCCTCCGCGCACGAGGACGCCAACATCATCTTTGGCGCCGTGCTGGACGAGAAGATGGGCGAAGAGGTCAAGATCACGGTCATCGCCACGGGCTTCCGCGACCAGATGCCGGAACGGCGGGCGCGCATGCTGAGCGTGGGAGACGAGCCGGTGGTTTCAGTGCCGGTGATGGCGCCCGGCAACTGGCTGCACGAGCCTGCCCCGGCCCCCGCCGTCGCGGCCGCGCAAGCGCCGGCTCGCTTCCTGAGCCAGGACGAAGAAGCGGAAGAAGAGGCGGCCGAGGAGGCAGAGGACGACGAGGCGTTCTTTTTCGCATCCTCGGCGGCGACGGCTGTAGCCACCACCTTCAGCGTGGCGGCTCCCGCGGTGCAGGCTGAGGTCGTAGCCGCCCCTGAGTTTGGGTTCGAGGAGCCGGAACTGGTGGCTGCGCCTGCCAGGCCGCAGTTCGCCGAAATGGACGAGGAACCGTCGTACACCCCGCTGCCCAGGGACTACGCTTCGGACTTCGGCGGCGGACCGTCGAGTCAGGCTGAGGCGAACGAGTACCGCGCCCAACCGGCAGCGGCGCCCTTCCCTGAAGCCACGGAAGAGGCGGAGCGGGACCTGGATACGCCGACATTTATGCGCCGGTTGCGGTTCTAGGAGGTCGTTTTGGGAATCCCGGCGCGGGGCTTGCCCTTTTGGAATTCGGCACCAGGGCTCGATTCGTGCAATATAGCTCTAAGGCGTATAGTTCAAATTAGCTTTAATGAACGAAGCGATCCCCAGAAAGTGGAATGGTGGTCGTATTGTCATTCTGGCTAGTGTGGAGGTAATCAACTGCCGCTTTTCCGGGTGACGGAGATCGCATTCGGGATAGAAAGGTTGCAGTTAAAGTGAACCCATTCGCGGCAGGGACAGAAAGCAACCCGCGGAATGGCCGATTAGCAGGAAGTGCGCCGCCCACGGGCAGACGTACGGCACGAACTTCATGGTTGAGAGGATTTGCTGGATGAAGCTACCGCGCGTTTGGGGATTTGGATTGGTTCTAATCGGTTTCGGCATGGGCAGTGCCTGCGCGGCGGCGTTGAACGCTCCGCACACGCTGCACCACGCCAAGGCGGCCGAGTCTCACCTGGCAGAGCCTCATCGCGGCAGCGGCCATCACGTCGCGGCGCATGTTGCCGGGCCGGCAGCCAGGTCCACAATGGCCCGTGCCGGAACAACCCACGCCGCGGCAAAAGCCTGGCCCGCCGGGCACGAAGCCAGGCTGACCTCACGAGGCCAGGCCAGAGCCAGCATGCGCCGCGTAACTCTCACCTCCCGCCCCCATCGCTACTATGAGCGTTTCAGCGCCAGTTCCTTTGCCAACGGAGACATCTTTGCCGGCGACCTGGCGGGCGGCGAGGACCCGGTGGTTCGCCAGGCGGCCATCGATGCGCTGGGCGACATGAACGGCACCGCCGTGGTCATCGACCCGTCCAACGGGCGCATCCTGGCCATGGTCAACCAGAAGCTGGCGCTCTCGCCCGGAGCCGAGCCCTGCTCGACCATCAAGATCACCGTGGCCATGGCCGCGCTCTCCGAGGGCCTGGTCACGCGCGACACGCCGGTGCAGTTGGCCGGCTTCCGCATGAACATGACCGACGCGCTGGCCAAGAGCAACAACCTCTACTTCGAGGAACTGGGCAGGGAACTGGGCTTTGAGCGCGTCCGGTACTACGCCAACCAGTTTGGCCTGGGCGAGCTGGCCGGTTACAACATCGACGGCGAACAGTTGGGCGTCTATCCCGATAAGGAGCTGCCCGCCTCGGAAGGCGGCGTGGCCCGCATGTGCAGCTTCGGCCAGGGCGTCTCCATGACCCCGCTGCAACTGGGCGCGTATGTGGCAGCCCTTGCCAACGGCGGAACTCTCTTCTACCTGCAGCACCCCACCACCCCTCACGATGTGGCGGCCTTTGAGCCCAAAGTGAAGCGGACTCTGGACATTGCCAAATACGTGCCCGACCTGCAGGACGGCATGGCCGGCGCGGTCGAGTATGGAACCGCCCGCAGCCTCCGCGCCACCTTCCGCGAGCTGCCGGTGTTCGGCAAGACCGGGACCTGCTCGGACAATGGAACCCGCTTCGGCTGGTTTGCCTCCTACTCCGACTCGCCCCAGGGCAGCCTGGTAACGGTCTTCTTCCTTGAAGGCGGCCGGCCCACGTTCGGCCCCCGCGCGGCTGAGCTGACCGGCATTTTCTACAAGAATCTGTGGGACCGCAACTACTTTGCGGACAAGGGCCAACAGACTGCCCAGGCCAGGCCGCCGGTTTCCGCGGCGCAGCCTTCCGCACAGCAGCCTTCCGCGCGGCAGGCTGCCCCGCCGCAGGCTGTTCAGTAGGTCGTTCGAACCGGTTCCAACGCTCCGCCAAGAAGCCGCCTCCGGGCGGCTTTTCTGGCATTTGTGCACTAATTTCCTTTGCGTGAAGCCAATTCCCAACTGGATCATCGGATAGGATGAGACCCTCCCCAGTCTCTCTCGCCGTCCACCGGCCGGCAGACGAGAAAGGACGGTCTGATTCCCTTTAAGCGAAGACAGTACCCTCCCCATGGCTTTGCCGGAACACATTCTGCTGATGTACGGCTACCTGCTGCTTTTTACCTGGGTTTTGGTGGAGCAGTTCGGTATCCCGCTGCCCGCCATGCCGGTTCTGCTGGCCGCCGGCGCGCTCTCCGCCGAGCACGAGCTCAGCTTTACCGTGGCACTCGCGGCCGGGCTGGCGGGATGCCTGATTGCCGACATTGCCTGGTTTTTTCTCGGCCGCAGGTACGGCCACCATGTGCTGCGCATCTTGTGCAAGCTGTCGCTGGAGCCAACAGTGTGCGTCCGCCGCACGCAGGATTCCTTTGGCCGCCGCCGCGCCGTCACGCTGATGATTGCCAAGTTCGTGCCCGGCCTGGCCACGCTGGCCGCTCCGGTGGCCGGACAGAACGGCATGGGCTTCGGCCGTTTTCTGGTCTTCGACGGCATCGGGGCCACGGCCTGGGTGGGCGCTCTGCTCACCGCGGGCCGCTTTTTTGGCGACCTGCTCAAGCGCGATCCCCGCCTGCTGGACTGGGCGGGAAAGTTCTCGGGCGCGCTGCTGATCCTGGGCATTCTCGTCTTCTTTGTGGGCCGCGTCGTCCGCCGCCGCATGGTGATCAAGAAGCTGGTGGCCGCGCGGCTGGAGCCGGAGGAGCTGAAGCAGCAGCTCGATGCCGGCGAATCGGTTTACATCGTCGATCTGCGCCATCCGCTGGAGCTGTTAACAGACCCCTTCACCCTGCCCGGCGCGCTCCACTTCTCGCCCGACTCGCTGGCCGCGCGACACCACGAGATTCCCCGCGACCGCGACATCGTGCTCTTCTGCACCTGCCCCAGCGAGGCTACCGCCGCCAAGACGGCGATGACCCTGCACAAGCTGGGCATCGAGCGCGTGCGCCCCTTGCGCGGCGGCTACCACGAGTGGAAGCGGCTGGGATTTCCGCTGGATGCAGTTGCGCCTGCCACGCCAGCCGCAAAGTGACCGCTGCAGCGCGCCGCCCGGCGAACCTACGCCCCAACAAACAGAGCCGCTATGCTGGCTCCGATGGGTGACCCGATCCCGCTGCAAGGGTCGGGGCCAGGTGCTGCGTCATAAAGCCCGTTGCTTCCCACGGTGATGTCGTTGAAGGCTCCCTGGTTCTGCCAGAGTATGGGCGTCACAAACCCGAGCTTGTTTCCGAAGGAGGCAAACAGTCCGGCATAGAGAGGGGCCACCGCGCTGGTTCCGCCCACTACCGCTTGCGAGCCGTGGACAACGATTTCGTAACCCGTGTTTGGGTCCGCGTCCGCGCAGACGTCGGGGACCATCCTGCCGCTCCCATACTGGGTGTTTGCGGGCGCGGGCGGCGCGCCAATCTGGAACGCCTGCACCGGGAAGACGGTCGAGTAGCCGCCGCCCGTTCCTTCACCGTTGGTCTGGCCGGGATTGTCGTTCCAGACCGTTTCCTGCGTCGGAGTCTTGTTGGTCCCTCCACAGCCGACCACATGCGGGCAGGAGGAGGGACAATCCACATTGGCCGGGGTCGGTCCGCCGTCGCCGGAGTCGTTATCCCCGGCCGCGCCAAACACGATCATTCCGCCGGCAGTTGCGGTTTGCGCGATCGATTCCATCTGTTCCGCCGCGGCAGTGCCCCAGTTGGCTTCGTCTGAGCCCCAGGAGATGGAGCACACATCGCATCCATCGGCGCTTGCTTTTTGAACGGCAGTTCCGATGTCCTGCGACCAGTAAACGCGGATGGTGGCCGCCTGGCCGGTTGCGGCATAGTAGGCCGCTCCGGACACCTGGATATCGAGGGCGACCTCGTAGTCCGGATCGTCCGCGGAACCGACGTTCTGGTTGGGGCTGTTTTGTGTGCCGTCCACCGAGACATCGGTGATTTGCGGCGAGGGCTGGCCGATGGACTCGAAAAACAAGTCCATGTCGGATTGCACCCAGCCGCCGCCCAGTTCAACAATGGCGATCACGCCGCCGCCGGCGAGGCCGGTGGGCCAGTTGTAGGCCGCGCAGAGAGCGGGCAGCGTCCACGGACCAGCAGCGGGGGCAGCCGCGGCGGCATGGGCAGTGATAGAGGAAGTGTTCCTCAGCTTGTAATAGGGCCTGACCTGGTACCTGGGGGAAGGGGACATGGGAAGCTCCTTTTTTCGTCTTACCTGAGTTGTGCGTGAAGCATGCCATATCGTTTCAAGAGAGGACAAGAGAATTTCCGGTGATTTTTTGGCGGAACTGGCCCCCGCCAGCATGCGTTTCCCCAATTCGTCAGACCGTCGCATGAACCCGCTCAAACCCATTAAGCTGGAAGGTTGAGTGCGGCTCTCACCGCACGGGAGCAAAAACCTTGGCCTACGACGATTTGCGCGACTGGATCAGGACCCTCGAAAAACACGGCGAACTGAGGCGCATTGGCGAAGAAGTCTCGCCGGAGCTCGAAATTACGGAAATCACCGACCGCGTGTCGAAAATTGGAGCGGGGATCGGAGCGCGTCAGAGTGCCGGCGGGCAGGGAAGTCCTGCTGCGCAAGAACACGCTCCCGGCGGCCCGGCGTTGCTGTTTGAGAACGTGAAAGGCCATCCCGGCCACAAGGTCTTCATCAACCAGTTTGGCAGCGAGCGGCGCATGGCGCTGGCTCTCGGCGTCGAGCGGCTGGATGAGATTGCCGAGCGCATCCGGGGGCTGATGAACGTGAAGGCGCCCGCGGGCCTGTTCGACAAGCTCAAGATGTTGCCGCAACTGGGCGCGCTGACCAGCGCCTTCCCCAAGACCGTGAGCGCCAAAGAGGCCCGCTGCAAGGAAGTCATTCTCCGCGACAACTTCGACCTCAATGTCTTCCCCATCCTCAAGTGCTGGCCGCACGACGGAGGCCGGTTCATCACTCTGCCCTGCGTGCACACCCGCGATCCCCGCAACGGCAGGCGCAACATCGGCATGTACCGCATGCAGGTCTACGACGGCCGGACCACCGGCATGCACTGGCAGCGGCAGAAGGTAGCCGCGGAGCACTATCGCGAAGCATTGCGCGCGGCGGCGTCTTCGGCTTCGGATGCCGATCCCAGGACGGCCCGCGTGGCAGCCATGGCGGAGTCGGCCGGCGGCGCGGTCGCCATTCCCGTCGGTCCCATCGGCGGCATGCCGCAGGTAGCCATGGGCAACCTGAAAGGCTCGCGCCTGGAGGTTGCCGTATCGATCGGCACCGATCCAGCCACCACTTTTTCCGCCATCGTGCCCGCGCCGCCGGAGGTGGAGGAGTTCATGATTGCCGGCTTTCTGCGCGGCAAACCGGTCGAAATCGTCAAGTGCGAGACGGTCGATCTCGAAGTCCCTGCCCACGCCGAGATCGTCCTCGAAGGCTACGTGGAACTGGGCGAGCTGCGCAGCGAGGGTCCCTTCGGCGACCACACCGGCTTCTACACCCTGACCGACCAGTACCCGGTCTTCCACCTCACCTGTATTACCCATCGCAAGGACCCCATCTATGCCGCCACCATCGTGGGCAAGCCGCCCATGGAGGACGCCTGGATGGGCAAGGCCGTCGAACGCATCTTTCTGCCGGCGATGAAGTTGACCATCCCCGAGATCGTGGACATTCATCTGCCCGTCGAGGCAGTTTTTCATAACTTGATGTTAGTTTCGATCCGCAAGAGTTATCCCGGCCAGGCGCGCAAGGTGATGAACGCCATCTGGTCGCTGGGCCAGGCCATGTTCACCAAAGTCATCATCGTGGTGGACGAGGACTGCGATGTGCAGGACGTGGGCGAAGTGGTGCTGCACGTGGCCAACAACATCGACCCCGAGCGCGACATTCAATTCACGCTGGGCCCGGTGGACTCGCTCGATCATGCCTCGCGGCTGCCCAACTACGGATCGAAGATGGGCATCGACGCCACGCGCAAGTGGAAGGCAGAAGGATTCGAGCGCCTCTGGCCGGCGATGATCGAGATGGACTGCGGGACCAAAGCCAGGGTGGATGCGCTGTGGGAGAAGCTGGGGTTGTGAACCGGACTTCTGGTTGTGCGTTATGATGCAATTGGAAGAGTATTCTGAATGATTCTGCTCGATAATCCCATTCCGCGCGATTGGCTTGACTGGACGAATGCCTCCGTTGGCGGCGTAGGATTGCTTCTCACCATAGCTGCCATTGTTCAAGCGACTGGTGCAAAGCGGGCAGCAAAAGAGGCCAGAGAGGCGATTTGGCAGCGGGAGGCGTCGGACTCATTTTCCGAGTTGGGAGGGCTTGCCGGAGAACTCGTTCAGTTGCTCCAGTTTGAGAGACCGAGCGAGGCTGCGGTCCGAGTTCGGGATTTGTTGGCCCATATTCCACGGGATCGCGCCCGTTTTGCACGTTTCCTTGCCGCCGATTCAGATAAACTGAAAGCGGTGGAGGCCGTATTCCGGAAACTTGCCCTCCAGCTTTCCGCCCCAGGGTTCTTGGAGAAGAAGGACGAGTTCCAGGCGGCAGTTCAGGAAGTGCTCGGAGCAAACAGTGTGTTAAGCGAAGTTTATGGACGTTTGTTGGCTCGATTGGATGAGGAGGGAAAATGAGCGATAAGGCAGAAGAGCTGGCCAGGCAACTCCTCGAGAAGACAGAGAGTGGGAAGTTGCTTTGGACCTTCGTCCCAGAGGCAATATCTGGCGGTGATTGGTTAGAATCGGAAAAATTCCGCACCGATCTGGACGATGGTTTTTCATTCTTCATCAGGCGACGTGTCAACGGTGACAACAAGATCTTGGATTTCGAGTTGTCACAGTCTGGTAGAGTTGTTCTGTCGGCCCAGTCCAGGAATAATGTTCCTATTGGCCCTGTAACTCGAAAACTCCTTGAGATTAGGAGGGGCTTTATTAGTCCTGACGATAAGGAAAAACTTGCCGAGCCAGTTGATGAACCCATCCTTGCGCGTTTTAGACTTTTCAGCGATCTGTTTCACGCTGCGCGAAAGTGTGCGATGAGCGGGGACCAGACCATCGAAAAGGTGCAGCAGCTTCTCGAACGGCTGGGGTAGGTCAATTTGTGGCCGGTGCCCCAGTTCCGGATTTTCGGACCTGGGATACCCCCCGGCTTCGCCACCCCAACCAGCGTTTGTCTGACCACTGACCACTGTCCACTGTCCTCAGGCTGCGGTAGCTACTTTCTTCGGCCTGCCGCCCTTACGGCCGTTCGCTCTTGACGCCCGCGCCTTCGCGGCGCTCCGGACTTTGCCGCCCAGCTCTCCCAGGCGCGCGGCCATCCATCGTTTCGATCCGAAGAACCCTTCCAACAGCGCCGGAATGTACAAGTCGGCGTCCAGCGCGGGGAAGTGAAGGCCGAAGCCCGGCGGGTCAATCTCGATCTCCCGCAACTGTTCCCACGTGGCCTTCTCCAGCCCTTGAGCATCGCGCGGCGAGAAGGAAATCTCCAACCCAGTGCTCAGGCGCACCACAACGCGCCCGATGCGGCGATCGTAGCGGGCGCTGAGGGCGTGGGGAATTGTAGCCAGCATCTCTTGCCCTCTGCGGTTGGCTTCCAAGAATTCTTCATGCTTGTCCATGTATTTCCTCCCATGCCATGCAAAGATTGGCGATGTGATCCAGCAACTTCGCTTGGATGTCGTATAACT
The DNA here is from genome assembly GCA_049509995.1 of Occallatibacter sp. Taxonomy (GTDB): domain Bacteria; phylum Acidobacteriota; class Terriglobia; order Terriglobales; family Acidobacteriaceae; genus Telmatobacter. The sequence continues at coordinate 19,300 of JBEKZJ010000007.1, forward strand.
GGTGATCTGAAAAACCGAAATTTGCCCGCAAACTCAGTGGGCCAGCCGGACAATTCAAGTTGAAAATGGCGCTGTTTCCCTGCCCGATGACGTGAACGTGCGCCGGCCAATGATCGTTGGGGTAGATAACGACTCGCAAACTCCCCAATCGCAAGACGGTTGGCATGAGCGAAGTGTACCATAAACCTGAGCGGTTAGGATAGAGTCCGGACCATAGTAGTTCACTGTAGGCCCGGGCGTTCTAAGTCCGGACTTTCGGACCTTGGGAAATGTGAGCCTCGCAGTAGCCCTCTCTGCGATACCCTAAACTCATGCGGGCAGTCTCCTCCTGGCTTCTCCATGGCTTGATTGCAGCAATGTTGGCCGTTGCAGCGCCCCTGTCTGCCCAGCAGCCCGATCCCTTCCGCTGGATGGACTTCCACTCCGCGAAGGACCAGGACATTATCGTCTGGGTCACGCGGTCGCTGGAACCGGAAAAGTGGACGGCGATTCGCGAGATCGGCGTCCAGTACGATGCGGCGCTGGTGGTCACCACGCTGCGCGCCACGCCGCAGTCGCCGGCCAACGCGGATACCTTCGCCGTGTGGAGCGTTTCGCTCACCAATCATTTGCTTACGCCCATCCTCAAGGGCGTTAACCTGCGCTGGCTCGACTGGATGACGCTTGCCGACGGCGGCCCGCAGGAGCTGGCCGCACTCTACGACAGTTGCGGCGAGTGCGCGGCAGACACTTACTTCACCGCCTTTCACTACGACATGCGGGCGCACCTTTGGGCGGCTCGGTGGATGCGCGGCGGGCAGGGAGCGCCCATCTGGACCGCCAACGCGCCGGCCGGCGTGGCCTGGACCCAGATCTACGCGGGGCTGGCCGAGCCCAATGGCCGCGAACTTGTGGGCACCTGGAACCACTTCGACTACGGCAAGGAGAAACCGGCCGAGGACTTTGTTTACCGCTACGATCTGGACCCCTTCAGCGGTCTGGAGCGGACGCAACTGCTCAGCGGCAAGGACGCCGACGCCATGAAGCTGCGCCTCTGCCGCGGGCAGGACGCGCTCCCAGGGCTGGCGCGCGGGCAGGACGCGCCACTCTGCCAGCAGCTTGTGAATCCGCGCCCCGAGCGCAAGCCCGTCACCACCCCGCCGGCCCACAACCGCGGCCAGTCCATGCCGCCGGGAAGCCGGCATTGATCCCCATTGCGTAATGGTCAATAGAGGACTGTCTGGCCCCGCACGCTTCGGCTAACATTCGAATGAAATGGAGCGTGAAAAATGAGATTTTTCTTCAGTCCTGGGCGATTGGCCTTGTTTGCCCTGGCAGCCGTACTTTGCACCGCAGGATGCCACAAGACTCCAACCCAGATTGCCAAGGATACCAACCAGGCGGGCACGCAGGATCAATCGACAGATCCGGCAGCCGCCAATCTGGCCCCTGTCGAGGCAGCCGCGAATCCCGCCGCGCCCGGCTCCCCGGCTGCCAGTCCGGCAGCCGGTTCGGCCCCGGCCCCGGCACAGGCCCCGGCCCAGGCATCATCCGCATCTTCTGAAGCGCAGAGCGCTCAGCCGCCAGTTCCATGCGTCTCGCCTACCCAGGTTTTGGGAGAGGCTTCGGCTGATCCGAGCACCGGCGAGCGGGCTGAAACTTACGCTCCCCAGGCCCCGCCGCCGTTGCCTGAATACGACCAGCCTCAGGCTCCCGGCGACGACTACCTGTGGACCCCCGGCTACTGGGGCTATGCTCCAACGGGCTATTACTGGGTGCCTGGCGTGTGGGTCGAGGCTCCCTACGAGGGCGCCCTCTGGACGCCCGGTTACTGGGGCTTCTGGAATAACCGCTACGGCTTTTACCGTGGCTACTGGGGCCCGCACATCGGCTACTATGGCGGCATCAACTACGGCTTTGGCTATGTCGGCTTCGGCTACCAGGGCGGTTACTGGGGCGGCGGCCACTTCAACTACAACCGCTCGGTCAACAACATCAACACCTCCGTGGTACACAACGTTTACAGCCGCGCAGTCGTCGGCAACACCAACAGCACCCGTGTGAGCTTCAACGGCGGATCGGGTGGTATCCAGGCGCGGGCACGGCCTGCGGAACTGGCGGCGCTGCATGAACAGCATGCTGCGCCCATGAGGGCACAGCTCCAGAATGAGCGCGCTGCAAGCGCCAATCGCGCCCAGTTTGCCAACGTCAATCATGGCCGCCCGGCCAACGCGGCCATTAGCCGGCCCCTTGCTGCCGACCGCAACGTGAGGACCCCCGCGACGGTGCAAGCGCGCAATCAGGCTGAATCGCAGCAGCGGGGCGCGTCCGAGGGGCGTCCAACGGCTGCTGAACCAGCCCGCGGCAACGCAGCGCCCCGGAATGAACCTTCCAGGGCGGAACCGGCCCGGCCCGAGTCCAGGCAGGCCTCTCCGCAACGGCAATCGGTCCCGCAGCGGCAGGCCGCTCCACAACGAGAATCGGCTCCGCAACGAGAATCGGCTCCGCAACGGCAATCAGCCCCGCAGCGGCAGGCCGCTCCGCAACGAGAATCGGCTCCGCAACGAGAATCGGCTCCGCAACGGCAATCAGCCCCGCAGCGGCAGGCCGCTCCGCAAAGACAGGCCGCTCCGCAACACCAGGCTGAGGAGCGCCCGAAGAAATAGCGTCGTACTGAGCATCCCCGCCGGTCTCTGCGAGAGTCGGAGGAAAGGGGCCGGAGGACTAGCGCAACCAGACTGCAACGCAAGAGCCGGAAACCCGCAGCCAGCGCGGCCTCGTGCGCAAAATGCATGGGGTCCGCTCGAGCACGGGCAAAGAAAACAACCTGAGCAGCATCCAATCCTTCCTGGAGAGTGAATATGAGCCGTTTTCTCAGATTTGGACCCATCCCGGTGCTTGCCCTGGCGGTCCTGCTTTCGACCGCCGGATGCAAATCGAAGCAAGACCAGAACACCGCCAATGCCAACCCGGCCGTCGCGCAAGATTCTTCTTCCGATCCCGCGGCGGCCAACGTGGCCCCCGTTTCGACCGATACCAGCGCTCAGGCGCCTGCATCCTCCGGCGGCCAGCAGAGCGCTCCGCCACCTGAGGTGGCCGGCTCCTCTGCCCAGGCGCCGGACCAGGGTTCGGAGGATTCCGGTTACGGAGAGGAGCCGGTAGCCACCGCTCCCCAGCCGCCGCCGCCCTTGCCCGACTACGAACAGCCTGCGGCTCCCGGCGACGATTATCTCTGGACCCCCGGCTACTGGGGCTATGCTGCAACCGGCTATTACTGGGTGCCCGGGGCGTGGGTTCAGGCTCCCTACCAGGGCGCGCTCTGGACCCCCGGCTACTGGGGCTGGGCGCACAATCACTACGGCTTCTACCGTGGCTACTGGGGTCCGCACATCGGCTACTATGGCGGGGTCAACTACGGCTTCGGCTACGTGGGCGCCGGCTACCAGGGCGGCTACTGGAATACCGGGCACTTCTACTACAACCGCGCGGTCAACAACATCAATGTCACCGTGGTGCACAACGTCTACAACCACACGGTCATCAACAGCGCGATCAATGCTCATGTGAGCTTCACTGGCGGATCGGGTGGCATCCAGGCGCGTCCGAGGCCCGCGGAACTGGCGGCGCTGCGTGAGCCCCATGCTCCGCCCATGAAGGCCCAGATTCAGATTGAACATGCGGCCAGCACCAATAAGGCCCAGTTTGCCTCCGTCAATCACGGCCGCCCGGCCAGCGCGGTCCTCAGCAAGCCGCTTGTGGCCGATCGCGACGTGCATCCCGTGGCCCCGCCTGCGGTACACACCCCGCCTGCTGTGCAAGCGCACGGGCCTGCGGAAGCGCGCCCCAACGCCGCTGAAGCGGGACATGGCAAGGAAGCGGCCCGGCCGGAAGCCGCGGCCCGCCCTGCACCGCACGCCCAGCCGGCGGCCAACAAGGCACGGCCTGAGGAACGGTCGGCTCCCAGCAAGGCTGCTCCGGAAAAGCCTGCACCGCACGCCCAGCCGGCGGCCGGCAAACCAAAGCCTGAAGAAAAGTCCGCGCCTGGGAAGGCAGCTCCGCAACGGTCTGCTCCGGAAAAGTCAGCGCCCGGACGTGCAACTCCGCAAAAGGCTGCGCCGCATGAGCAAGCCAAGCCGGCACAGCCGAAACATGAAGAGGAGAAGCCCCGCTGAGTTCCTGGGGCGTCAGGGCGAAGGGTGCGCAATCACTCAGCCGTCAGAACCCGGATGGCCACCAGATCGCGCACCCAGCGGGCAGGGCGTCTCTCGCCAGTAGCTACAAGCTGAAGGGGCCCACTCGCCGCAATGGGTTTGCCGTCCAGGGTGTCGGCGACCATCACCGTGGCGTCGTGCACGTCGGGGTTGACCTCGGCCACGGCGTAGACCGCCTTGTAGCCGTCTGAACCCTCGGCCACCAGATACAGCCTCAGATCCTTGCCGTGCGGCTTGTCCGGCACGCCCAGGGGTTTGAGCAGGTCAATCAGCGGCACGCCGGAGTAGTTCTGGTAGGCGTTGATGTGCTGGTTGCAGACGGTCAGGGTCTTGTGCGGCAGAGCGGCCAGCGTGGCCTGGGTCCACTCGGCGGACTTGTCCCCGAAGGTAATCTTCAGCGGACCGGCCGGGAACGAAGGCTTGCCCATATCCATGCCTTTGCCCTGGCCCATGTCCATGCCTTTGGCCATGCCCATGTCTGTGCAACCGCATGTGCACTTGCTCATGTCCATGCTCTTGCTCGGGCCCGTGGCCATGCCGTTCATTTGACCCGCCTGGGCCGGTTGCGGCTGGCTCTCAGCCGGCGTCTGCGCAGTCGCCGCTCCCACGCCCAACCCAAACAGGAAAGCTGCCGCCCAAACCCTCATCCGCATCGTGAATCCCTCCCCGAATTCATCGTATACTGGCCTCATGTCGATCATGGGCAACATTGCCGGCATTGCCAAGGGGATGAGCATCACCTTCGGGGAGATGCTGGAACCTACGCAGGTGGAGAACTACCCGGACGGCAAGGGCCCTCTGCGCGGAGCGGTCTTCGAGCAGCGCTTCCGCGGCGCGCACGTGTTGCAGCGCGACGAGAACGGCCTGGAGAAGTGCGTGGCCTGCTTCCTGTGCGCCGCGGCCTGCCCCGCGAATTGCATCTTCATCGAGGCCGCGGAAAACACCGCCGAGCAGCGCATCTCCTCGTCGGAACGCTACGCCAAGGTCTATAACATCGACTACAACCGCTGCATCTTCTGCGGCTACTGCGTGGAAGCCTGCCCCACCGACGCGATTACCCACGGCCACGGCTTCGAGTTGGCCACGCTGAACGCCACCAACCTGGTCATGCGCAAGGAAGATATGCTGGTGCCGGTCGAGGCGCTGACGGCAAGGTGACGCATTGGCCCTGTGCGACTGGCGCGGATAATTTATGATCTATAACTTACTCGTCAATTGTCTTATCGTCTTAGCCGGGTTCTCATTGTTTGTAAGGCAGTAATTTCATGCCTTCTATGAAAATCTTGACGGCAGATTCGAGTAGAAACTGCTTCTTGGGTAGGTAATCCTTGAGGCTCGGCTTGATTGCCGTTTTGTATGCCTTGATTACCTGAGACGTAACGTCCTCGCATTGGTTTCGCAATATCGCCTCGAAGAGGACCGAGTATTGCCTCGCATAAATCTCTTTGTCTTTCGCTACGGCCGTGCGTAAATGATAGTTCAGTCGTGCAAAGTCTGCACTAAACCCAGGACCCTGCAGGAGTATTTTTAGACGATCCAAGTCAGTAGATTTGACCGCTGCGCCGTCGATGAAGAACATTTCGCCTTCGTCGAATGGGAAAACAACGTCTTCCATTAGTCTTTCCCATGGGAGGCTTATCTGGATCAAAGGCCCAGGTCTGTCTTTGCGTACTGCGTAAAGAGCAAACTTGCGATCATCTGTTTCTTGCGATTCATCTGACATTTCGTACTCCTTGCCTCTGCGTAAAGAGAGGACGCTTGGATGGCACCTTCAGCGAGTTTACCGAGCCCTCCGCGCCAAATGCTGCTGGTCCAGTGCTTGCCGCAGCAGCGATTTGATGACGGCCTGTCGGCTGATGTTCAGTTCCTTGGCCGTTTGATCGAGTTCCTGAAGCATGGGAAGAGCAAAGTCCACATTCACCCTCTGAATCGGCGGCATCATTTTGCCTTTATTAGTGAAAAAGCGCGAGATGTTCAGCCCGCTGTCTGCGAGGTCGGCGATCTCATCGGCGGTAGGCGGCTTAGGGGATTCAAGTGTTTTCGGCATACAATTTCTCCTCTTCACGGGTCGATTTCCATAGCGTGATCAGGTGGTAAAACTCGCCCTCCTCATCCTCACGAATCTCAAAGATGAGCGAATACAACCGCTGTTCTACCCATCCGATCGCACGGTATTGTTCGGGCAAGTCCGACCGTTGATCGAGGTAGTAGGGGCGGTCAAAAATCTTCTGCGCCTCTTCAAAGCCGATGCCACGACGGGGATTCTCCCTCAACCGCTGGCTCTTCTGCGGATCGAAGTGAAAGCGCATATGTATAACTGTTATACCTTTTTCAATGCAAATGCAAGTGAAAAATGCGCAGAGATGTGTGCCGGTAAATGGCCGATTCACAAACCATTTATCCTATTGAGTGTTGGCCGCGTTCCCCGTTTTTCCGGCGGCCGATGAGGACAGGAGGGGTTTTGGCGGATTTTCTTTCAGAACTGAAGCGGCGCGTGCTCGTCTACGACGGCGCGATGGGCACCAGTGTGCAGAAGCACAACCTCTCCGCGGAGGATTTCTGGGGCAAGGAAGGGTGCAACGAGCTGCTGGTGCTGTCGCGGCCGGACGTGATCCGCGCGATTCATGGGTCATTCCTCGAAGTTGGCTGCGATGTTATCGAGACCGACAGCTTCGGCTCGACCAGCATCGTGCTGGCCGAGTACGACTTGCAGGATCGCACCCGGGAACTGAATCTCGCCGCCGCGAAGCTGGCGCGCGAAGTGGCAGACGCCTTCTCGACCTCCGAACACCCGCGCTTTGTGGCCGGCTCCATCGGACCCACCACCAAGCTGCCCTCGCTGGGCCACATCGGCTACGACGCCATGGCCGCGGCCTATCGCGAGCAGGCCGAAGCGCTGATCGAGGGCGGCGTGGACGTGCTGCTGATCGAGACCTGCCAGGATTTGCTCCAGGCCAAGATCGCTTTGGCCGCCTGCCAGGACGCCATTCGCGACGCGCGCGAAGGCAAGATCCCCTCGACCGGATGCCCGCCGCGGCGGGTTGCACTTCAGGTGCAGGTCACGCTGGAAGCCACAGGGACCATGCTGCTGGGCTCGGAGATTGGCGCGGCGCTGGCTGTGCTCGAAACATTTCAGCCCGACGTGATCGGTCTCAACTGCGCCACCGGTCCCGCGGAGATGAATGATGCGGTCCGCTTCCTCTGTCAGAACTCGACCGTGCCCATCAGCGTGCTGCCCAACGCCGGCCTGCCGCAGAACGAGGGCGGGCACGCTGTTTACAAGCTCACGCCCGCGGAGCTGGCGGCTTATCTGCGCCGCTTTGTCTCCGAATACGGCGTGCAGGTCGTTGGCGGCTGCTGCGGCACCACGCCTGAACATCTGCGCGCTGTCGTCGAGGCGGTCCGTGGCCTCAGTCCCGCGCCCCGCGTGGTCACGCCGCAATCGGTCGCGGCCAGCGCCTTCTCCGCGCAGCCGCTCGAAGCCGACGCGCAGCCCATCGTCATCGCCGAGGAGATGAACACCACCACGCGCCTGGAGCACTTCCGCAACATGGTGCGCGCCCAGGACTACGACGGCATTCTCGCGCTGGCCAAGCGGCTGGTGGCCGAGGGCTCGCAGATGCTCGACCTGTGCTGCGCCATCGTCGGCGAGGACGAGGTGGGTTACATGAACGCGGTTCTGGAAAAGATCGCCACGCGTGTTACTGCACCCATCCTGGTGGATTCGACCGAGGCTAACGTCATCGAGGAGGCGCTCAAGCGCATTCCCGGCAAGCCCATCATCAACTCCATCAACCTTGAAGACGGCGAGAAGCGCACCAGCCTGGTGCTGCCCATGGCGCGCCGTTACGGGGCCGCGGTCATCGCGCTGACCATCGACGAACAGGGCATGGCGCTCACCGCAGACCGCAAGGTCGCGATTGCGCATCGCATCCACGATCTTGCGGTGAACAAATACGGTCTGCGCTCCGAGGACCTGATCTTCGATCCACTCACGCTGCCGATCTCAACCGGCCAGGAGGACTATCGTTCGGCGGGCGTTGAGACGCTCGAAGCGGTGCGTCGCATCAAGCTCGAGTTGCCGCGTTCACGCACGGTGCTCGGCGTTTCCAACATCTCCTTCGGGTTGAATGCCTACGCGCGCCGCGTGCTGAACTCGGTCTTCCTCAAGGAGGCCGTAGACCGCGGCCTGGACGCGGCCATCGTCAACTACTCGAAGATTTATCCGCTCTACAAGATTCCCGAAATCGAAGTCGAGCTGGCCCGCAAGCTCATCTTCCAGGCGAGTGATGGAACCGGCAGCGAACCGTTGCAGAACTACATGGCGCACTTCACAAGTCTGGGCAAGGGCTCTGTCGAAGAGGACGAGATCGAGGTCGAGAATCTCTCCACCGACGAGAAGCTCAAGCAGCTCATCATTCGCGGGGAGCGCACCATTGGCCACGGCGAGAACAAGCAATCGCTTGAAGAGGCTCTGGAGGCCGCTCTCACTACGTACACGCCGCTCGACCTGATCAACACCGTGCTGCTTGACGGCATGAAGACCGTGGGCGACCTGTTCGGCGCGCGCAAGATGCAGTTGCCCTCAGTGCTCGATTCGGCCGGAGTGATGAAGGCCGCGGTCGCGTATCTCGAACCGAAGATGGAGAAATCCGACGGCGGCGGCAAGGGGACCATGGTGCTGGCGACCGTGAAGGGCGATGTGCACGACATCGGCAAGAATCTGGTCGACATCATCCTTTCGAACAACGGCTATCGCGTGGTGAACCTGGGCATCAAGCAGCCCTCCGACTCGATCATCGCCGCCACGCGCGAGACGGGCGCGGACGCCATCGGTTTGAGCGGCCTGCTGGTCAAGTCCACGCTCGAAATGAAGTATGTGTTGCAGGATCTGGAGCGGCTGGGCCTCGCCGTCCCCGTCGTCTGCGGCGGCGCCGCGCTCACCCGCAAATATGTTGAAGAGGATTTGCGCAAGGAGTACGCGGGCCCGGTGTTTTATGCCGAAGACGCCTTTGCCGGATTGCACATCCTCACCGATCTGACGTCGCAGGACGTGGCCGTGCGCGAGGAGCGGGAGACGGAGGGCAAGACGGTGAAGGTCTTTGCCAAACGCAACGTGGAAACGCCCGAGCTGACCCTGGTGGAGCTGACCGCGGAGGGCCGATCGCCAGTGGTGGAGCGGGTATCCGCGATTCCCAAGCCGGCTTTCTGGGGCGCGCGCGTCTTCAAAAACTATAACCTCGACGAAATCTTTCCTTATCTCAACGAGACCGCGCTGTTCAAGAATCAATGGCAGCTCAAGACCGCCGCGCAGGGCGATTATCTGCGCCTGGTGGAAGAGAAGTACCGGCCGATTCTGCTGGAGCTTGAAGAAGAGGTAAAAGCAGCCGGCTGGTTCGAGCCCAAGTCGATCATCGGCTTCTATCCCTGCGCCGGCGACCGCGACGACCTGGTCGTCTTCGATCCCGAAGATCCGGAGCGCGAGCTGGAACGCATCACATTTCCGCGCCAGGCGCAGGGAAGGCGGCTTTCGATCGCTGACTTCTTCGAGCCGATTGGCGCCGCGCAACGCGATGTGGTGGGCTTTAGCATCGTGACCGTGGGCGATGAGGCCAGTAGGCAAACCGCAAGGCTCTTCGAGGCCGGCGACTTTACCAAGTATCTTTATCTGCACGGGCTTTCGGTGGAAACCGCTGAGGCGCTGGCGGAGCTGGTGCACAAGCAGGCGCGCGCGTTTCTCTCCATTGCGGGCGAAGACTCGCCGCGCATTAGCGATCTCTTCCATCAGAAATACCGCGGCTCGCGCTACTCGTTCGGCTATCCGGCCTGCCCGAATTTGGAAGACCAGACGAAGATTTTCCGCCTGCTCAAGCCCGAGGAGAACATCGGCGTGCGCCTCACCGAAGGCTTCCACCTGGAGCCCGAACAGAGCACCAACGCCGTCGTTGTGCACCATCCCCAGGCCAAGTATTTTGTGGTGTGAGGTTTGTACCCTATCCTCCGGCGCGAGCTATCCTGAAGCTCGGCGAGGATCAGCCCATGAGGCCAAAGCATTCCAGCAAGCCGGCGCAGCCAGGCACTTCGTCGCGCGGCTTCGACAAGGAGCTTGCGGAGCTGGAAGCGCTGGCTGAATCGGTAAGAGCCGGCCCCGCTCCGGACGCAGCCACAATCGAGCACCTGCGCAAGGCGCTGGCCCACCGCAACAACTTTCTGGTGGCCAAGGCCGCAAAGCTGGTTGCGGATGCGGAGGTCTTTGCGCTGCTGCCGGAGGTGCTGGCGGCATTCGACGGTTTCTTCGTCGACGCAGAGAAGACCGATCCGCAGTGCTGGGCGAAGAACGCGCTCTCGAAGGCGCTCGTCAAATTGGAGCACCGCCAAAAGGACGCTTACCTGCGCGGCCTGCGCCACCACCAGTTGGAACCGGTGTGGGGCGGTTCGTCGGATACGGCCGGAGCCCTGCGCGGCACATGCACGCATGCGCTGGTCGAGTGCCCCGGCATATCCGACGCTGAACTGCTGACGGCGTTGTTGGAACCGCTTGTGGATTCCGACAAGACCGTACGCGTGGAGGCGGCGCGGGCCATCGGACAGGTGGGCGGCGTGAGCGCCGCGCTCCTGCTGCGGCTGCGCGCGCTGCTGGGCAAGGACGAGCCCGAGGTGCTGGGCGCGGTCTACTCTTCGCTGCTCGCCGTTGAAGGCGCGCAGGCCATTGCGCTGGTTGCCAGTTACCTGGAGGAAGGTGACGACCTGGCTGCCGAAGCCGCTTTTGCGCTGGCCGACATGCGCACCCCTGAGGCTCTGGGGGCGCTGCTTGCGCGCCTGCGCGCCGGCGCCGATACGTGGTTCGGCTCGGTGCTGCTGAGCGCCATCGCGCTCACCCGTTTGCCTGCAGCGCTGGACTTTCTGATTGCGCTCATCGCGCGGGATGCGTTCGAAGCGCCCGCGGCCATCGAGGCCATCGGCCGCATCGCGCCCAGTACCGAGCTGCGCGCCCGCGTGGAGCAGGCCGTCGAGCAGGCCGGCAGCCCGCGGCTCAGGCAGGCCTTCCGGCAGCACCTGCCCGCAGTGCCGGAATGACACTCGCGGATTGAATTGGGCGGGCCGCGGTTTTGCACAGATCCGCTTTGCGTATAATTATCGCCGCTTGTGTAACAGTGGAATCACGGTAAGAACGGATCATGTGTGTCCTCCTCGAACGGCCAAGGGGCGATCGCTAAACGGCGAACGCTCTCTCGGCCGTTCGTTTTTTTCTATCCATACGCTTACCGATCAAAAGGGAAACAGGGAAGCGACCCAGCTGGCAGAGTGCGCTCGGACATCCGCTGTGCACAGGGTCCGGCCTGCCGCTTTGTCGATCCCATCCGTCCGCGTTTGACGCAGGGATTCCGACAGTGGTCTGATGGTTGCGGCGGGATGAGCGCAGCTTGCCCCGCTTCAAGATGGGGACGTTCGGAATGCGGGCAGGTGCGGCGATGCTGACGGCGGTTCTTTTGTCGGGTGCTTTGTTGTGCGGATGCGGTGGAGGCGGCAGCGTGGACGGGGGCCCCCCTCAAGGTCCACAGGCGGCCGCGCCCACCATCACCACCACCGCCGCGCAGAACGGCGCCGTGGTGGTAAGCCTGGCCTCCACAACTTCCGGGGCCACGATTTATTACTCCTTGGACGGCTCGACGCCCAGCGTGTCGTCGTCGCAATACCTGGCGCCGCTTCTGGTGGCCTCGAACCTGACGGTCAAGGCCATCGCCACGGCTTCGGGCGACTCGGCGAGCAGCGTCACCAGCCAGAGCTTCGCGCCCAACATCCCCTCGGGAACGCTGGTCTGGTCTGACGAGTTCTCGAACTCCACCAGCGCCAACGCGCAGCCCAATCCGCTGGTCTGGACCTACGACACCGGCAACAGCGGCTTCGGCAACCAGGAACTGGAGAACTACTGCGCCTGGGGTTCGGCTACGTCTCCGTGCAACCCGGCGAGCCCGAATGCGTATTTGGGCACCGACGGCTATCTGCACATCGTGGCCGAGCAGCCTTCGGCCGGCGTCTACACGTCGGCCCGTTTGAGGACCCAGGGCCTGTTCAGCTTCCAGTACGGACGCATTGAGGCGCGCATGATGCTGCCCGAGTCGCAAGGAATGTGGCCCGCCTTCTGGCTGCTGGGCAACAACATCGCCACCATCAACTGGCCGGCCTGCGGCGAGCTCGATGTGATGGAGCACATCGATGGAAGCAATCCGCAGAACGAGGGCTTCGACTGGGTGCAGGGATCGATTCATGGAACGGGGCTGAACGGCGGCATTCAATATCATCCGGCGGGGTTCTCCGCAGCCGCCTGGCATATCTACGGCATGATCTGGACTCAGGGACAGATTCAGTATTACGTGGACAGCCCGGCCAACATTTACGCCACCTTCACGCCCAGCACCCAGGCCGGGACATGGCCCTTCGACGCGGGTCCGCAGTTTGTGATCCTGAATCTGGCCGTTGGCGGAGATTGGCCCGGTTCCCCCAACGCCACCACCGTATTCCCCTCGCAGATGGTGGTGGACTACGTGCGGGTGTACACCAACTGAAAGGGCGAAGGCGGCCGTTCCCGCATATTCCCGCTTTAATTCCCGCAAATGACCTTTGGATCGCCTTTGCGCGCCGTTTGCTGTAAAGGCGCTTGCGTTGGCTTTGCCACTATGGTAAAACCAAATCATTCAGTTTTGCCCCCAAAGGGCAATCCTGAGTTTCATGCAGAGTGGCTGAGGGACGGGCCCTGTGACGCCACGACAACCTGCCTGGGCAATCCAGGAGTATGGTGTCAACTCTCGCTCGCTTCGGCGGGGAACATGAGATTCGGGGGTCGCTTCAGCACTCTTGGCCGAGGCGGCTCGCAAGGTTATTCGAGTCCTATCAGGTTCGCTCTTTATTGAGCCGGTCACGCGCCCGCGTATCCGCAGTTGCTCCCGGTGTTTGCGAGGGACTTGTGACCATTGCTTACGAGTTGCGATGTCGGGAATGCGGCAGATCCTATGGGATTCAACCGCTTTCCATCTGTGAAGAGTGTTTTTCTCCGCTCGAGGTGGTCTTCGACCTCGAGTACGCCCGCACCCGCTTTAGCCGCGAAGCCATCTCCCAGGGACCGCTCAATATGTGGCGCTATCGCGCCCTGCTGCCCGTCTCGGACAGCTATGAGCCGCGGACCCCCGCCGGGTTGACTCCGCTGGTCAAGGCGCCGCGGCTGGGCTCCCACATCGGGGCCACCAATCTGTACATCAAGAACGACGCCGTCTGCATGCCCACGCTCAGCTTCAAGGATCGCGTGGTGGCCGTGGCCCTGGCCAATGCGCAGGCCTTCGGATTTGACACCGTCGGCTGCTCTTCCACCGGCAACCTGGCCAACGCCGTGGCCGCGCAGGCCGCTCGCCTGGGATTAAAGACCTTCATCCTCGTCCCCGCCGATCTCGAACCCGCCAAGATTCTCAACACCCAGGTCTATGGCGCCACGCTGGTGCGCGTCGAGGGCAACTACGACCACGTCAACCGGCTTTGCTCGCAGATCGCCGACCGTTACAACTGGGGCTTGGTGAACGTGAATCTGCGCCCCTACTACGCGGAGGGCTCGAAGACGGTGGGCTACGAGATCGCCGAACAACTGGGCTGGCGGCTGCCCGACAACATTGTTTGCCCCATGGCCGGCGGTTCGCTGATTACCAAGATCCGCAAGGCTTTCAGCGAGCTGATTGCGCTCGGGCTGGTCGAGGACAAGCCGGTGCGCTTCTTTGGAGCGCAGGCCACCGGCTGCTCGCCCATCTCCACCGCGGTCAAGAACGGAACCGACATCATCGAGCCGCAGCGGCCCAACACCATCGCGCGCTCGCTGGCCATCGGCAACCCGGCCGACGGCCCGTATGCTTCCCGCGCCATTCGCGCTTCCGGGGGTTGGGCCGAGGACGTGTCCGACGTCGAAATCGTTTCCGCCATCCAGGAACTGGCGGAGACCGAGGGCATCTTTACCGAGACCGCCGGCGGCGTTACGACTGCAGTAACGGCCCGGCTCTATGCTCACGGCCGCATCCAGCCCGGCGAGCTTACCGTTGCCTGCATCACCGGCAACGGCCTGAAAACCACCGATTGCCTGCTCGGGGCTTATGAGCAGAGCCAGGCCATCCGTCCGCGGTTGAGCGACTTTGAAAACTTTGTGGAAGAGCGCAATGCCGTGAATCGGGCACTCAGCCTGGTGGGAGAAAGTTATGCCCGTTAAAGTCCTGTTGCCGAATGCATTCCAGAAGCACACCAACAACGTGCGCGAAATCTCCTCGACGGCCGCCAATCTGCCCGAGCTGATTACGGAACTCGAGAGCCGTTTCCCGGCCCTGCGCCAGCACCTGCGCGGCGAGGACGGCCAGATTCGCCGCTTCATCAACTTCTATGTCAATGAGGAAGATATCCGCTTCCTGGGCAACGAGAAGTACAGCTTCAAGGACGGCGACGAGGTGCTGGTCATTCCATCGATCGCGGGCGGCTGACGCTAAGTTCCCGCTCTTTGAGTTACTCTGATCGCCAAGGGAACCTCTGATTAAGACCAAATCCACGCCGGATATTCCCTCAGGGGCTAAAGCCCGCATTGATTTTGGGGTATTTACGGCACGACTGAAGTCGTGCCCTTTCAAAACATCGACTTATTCAGAGGTTCCCTAAATCCACGCCGGATATTCCCTCAGGGGCTAAAGCCCGAGTTGATTTTGCGGTATTTACGGCACGACTGAAGTCGTGCCCTTTCAAAACATCGACTTATTCAGAGGTTCCCAAGGGCTCTTTCGGCGCGGAGAGCCCTTTTTATTACTGGCGAGTTACAGACCGAACAAAGTATTTGCACCTTATTCGCGCCCGCTTGACAGTCCTTTGACAATTGCGGGCTCATACTGTCCGCGTGATCCCGTACGAGCGGCACAAAGCACCATTGAAGCTGGCCATAGGTTCCACTCCCCTGGTGGAACTAGCCTTTCCCACCTTTATCCCATCCCCGGCTGCGGCCCCGCCCCAACCGCGCATTCACGCGGAGGTGGGCCGCTACCGGCTGCGGCTTGCCCAGACCGCCGAAGATCGCGACGCCGCCTGCCGGTTGCGCTTCAAGGTCTTCAATATCGAGCTGGGCGAAGGGCTGGAGAGCTCCTATCGAACAGGATTGGACACCGACCGCTTCGACCTCTGCTGCGAGCACCTGCTGGTGGAGGACAAGCTGGAGGACAATCCGGCCAGGCGCATCGTGGGCACCTACAGGATGCAGTCCGGCGCGACCGCCGCGCGCAACCTGGGCTACTACTCTGAGCAGGAGTTCAGCTTTGCCCCCTATGAGCCGCTCCGGGCCGGCATTCTGGAGCTGGGCCGTGCCTCCATCGACCGCGAACACCGCACTCCCGAGGTGCTGACCTTGTTATGGAGGGGGATCGCGCAGTATGCTACCAACATGGGGCTGCGTTACTTGATCGGCTGCTCATCGTTGAACTCGAAAGACCCGGCGGAGGGCTGGCAGATGTACAACCAGCTTGAGCAATACCGGGTTTCACCGGAGTTCGAGACGGAGCCGACCGCTGCTTACGCCTGTCCCAGCGAGCAAAGGGGCGCACATGCACAGCCGTCGCCCTGCCAGCACGATCCCCAGTCCGACTCATCGTTGCGGACCCCCGTCAAGGCGCCCAAGCTGCTGAAGACCTATCTGGCCATCGGCGCGCGCATTGCCGGCCCGCCGGCCTGGGACCGTGATTTTGGCACCATCGATTTCCTTACCATGCTCGATCTCAGGTTGATCTCGCCCTCGGCGCGCAATCGCTTCCTCGCTCCGCTTATCCAATGATGCTGCGCAGGTTCCGGCGCGCTGTGGCGCTGGGATTGGCTCTCGCCATAGTCGTTCTCCGCTTTTGGCTCCTGCGCCTGCGCGGTCCCCTTACGATGGAGCGGCGCGCCCTGTGGGTCCAACGATCGGCCCGGGGGATACTGGCCGGCCTGGGCATCGGCTACCGGGTTGAAGGCCAGCCGCCCACCCACGGCCTGGTGGTCGCCAACCACCTCAGCTACCTCGACATCGTCATCCTGAGCGCGGTCATGCCCTGCTTCTTTGTCGCCAAGATGGAGATCGTCGGCTGGCCCTTCTTCGGCAAGGCGGCGCGCAGCGGCGGAACCATCTTTCTCGACCGCTCGAGCCTGGCCAGCGCCATGTCGGTGGCCGACCAGATGACCGAGCGTCTCAAGCTTCCGATTCCGGTGCTGCTCTTTCCCGAGGGCACCAGCACCGATGGCAGCCAGGTGCTGCGCTTTCACTCCCGGCTCATCGACCCGGCCACGTCCGCGGGCGCGCCCATCACGGCCGCTGCCGTTCGCTACGTGATCGAGGGCGGCGTTGCGGAGCGGGAGCTGTGCTGGTATGGCGACGCGCCGTTTCTGCCCCACCTCGTGAAGGCGCTGGGCACACCCGGCTTTTCCGCCGAGATCACCTTTGGCGAACCGCAGGTTTACCCCGACCGCCGCACCGCCGCCGACGCCACCCATGCGGAGATTGAAGCCATGCGCAGCGGCGCCGTCCTCGCTCTTCAATAAGGTTGGTTTTTCGCTGAGAGCCGGCATGCCAAGCTTCGTGTGCAACAATTCCTAGGGATATCAAAGCTGGCTTCCAGAAGCAGCCTGTACTGGCTCTGGCGGGCGGCAGAAACAACCTCGGAGACGATGATGAAAAACCTGCCATCTGGTTCAAGCCCGCTTTCGCCATTGACACGGCGCGATTTTCTCAAGGCAGCCGGAGCCGCGGCGATGCTGCCCGCCGGCGCATGGGGCGCAGGCCGGCCTTCCGCTTCCAATCGCATCACGCTGGGCGTCATCGGCTGGGGCATGATGGGGCCAGCCAACACCAAGGCATTCCTGGCGGAGGACGATTGTCAGGTTGTGGCAGCGTGCGACCTGCACACGGGTCACCTGCAGGCCGCCGTGGACACCATCAACACGCGCTACGGGAACCAGGACTGCAAGGCCTATCGCGACTATCGCGAGCTGCTGGCGCGGGACGATATTGATGCCATCATGATCGCGGTGCCCGACCACTGGCATGCGCTGGTGGCCACTGAAGCCGCAAGGCGGAAAAAGGATATTTATGGCGAAAAGCCGCTTGCCCGCACCGTCCACGAGCAACAGGCCATCGTCAAAGCCGTCCAGCAGAACGGCATCATCTGGCAGACCGGCTCCTGGCAGCGTTCATTGCCCTCATTTCACAAGGCGGCGGAGATTGTCCGCAACGGTCTCATCGGCAATGTCGTGCGCGTTGAGGTCGGCCTGCCCGGCGGCCACCACGATTTCCCCGGTACAGTTCCCGCGCTGCTTGCTAAACTTTCCTCGCTGCCTGACAAAATCACCAGTCCCGCCCAGATCGTGCCGGGAACTCCCGCCTGGGATCTGGCCGTCACCGAGCCTCCGCCTGACCTGGACTTCGACCGATGGCTCGGTCCATCGAAATCGGAGCCCTACATCGAGGCTCGCGTCTACCAGAACTGGCGCTGGAACTACAATACCGGCGGCGGCCAGTTGCTGGACTGGATCGGCCACCACGGCGACATCGCGCATTGGGGCCTGGGCTTCGATCTGACCGGTCCGTCTGAAATCGAAGGCCACGGCGAGTTTCCGGCGGCAAATGCGGTATGGAACACGGCCACGACATACATGATCGAGTGCAAGTATCGCAAGGAGATCACGCATTATCCCGTTGACGTCGGGATGACCATTGCCGGCGGCCATCCCGCGATCATGATGGGAACCAAATGGATCGGGACCGACGGTTGGGTGTGGGTCGATCGTGGTGGATTTGACGCGTCCAATCCTGCCTGGATCAAGGGAGACTCCCTCCCCGACGATCTCCGCAAGGTGAAGCTGTATGAGTCCGTTGAGCATCGGCGCAACTTCCTCGACTGCGTAAAATCCCGCAAGCCGACCATCGCCCCCGTCGAGACGGCGCATCATTCCACGCTTCCGGGCCATCTGGGCCTAATCTCCATGCTGGTCGGACGCAAACTCCAATGGGATGTGGCAGAGGAGAAGATCCTCAACGACAGCGCCGCCAGCGAACTGCTGTCACGCCCTTATCGCGCTCCCTGGCAACTGGTCTGAATCGGGCCCAAGGCAGCATTGCCTCTCCGGATGCGGCCTTCCCTCTCCGCATGCGCCCTTTCTCGATAGACTGGCATGGTCAAGGCCATCAGGCCGAGTTTCAAGGCTGCGCACTATTCGAACGGATGTCCGAAGTAGCTGAGCACCGATAGCGCAATCAGCCCGGCGCCAATCAGCGATTGAAGTCCCGAGACCGTGCGCATCCAACCGCCGGCTTTGAGATCGAATTCACGCGGCTGGAGCATGCGAATCCAGAGACCGGGATTGAACCCTTCAAAGCCGATATTGAACGCGCTCATCAAACTGAAGAGCAGCGCTGTACTGAGAGCTTTCAGCTCGGTTCTGAAAATGCTCCCAAGCCACTGCCGCCTGGCTGAGGATCGAGCCCTCCTGCCAGGATTCGGACCCAGCCGGCCAAGGATCGAAGCATACGGCGCACGTTTGACAGCGATGCGAGAGACACGTTCCCTGGCTCCATCAGGAGCGACAGGCTTGGCTTTGGCAATCATATACAGGCCGCTTCTTTTCAGCCCGAAGTGCATGCCGATCCAATATACGAGTGTGCAAAGGCCTGAAAGCGCAGCGATGATCTCAAGTGGCCGCAGCGCATCGTCCCCCCATGCGCAGGTCCAGTCGAAGAACACCCGTTCGAGACGCGTTTCCTGAGCACTGTGATAGGCCCGGTTCACCTGCCGTTCTTCCTGCTCAAAGCCGGCATCTTCGAGCGCTTTCCTAAGGGTGACAATTGGCCGAGGGTTGTCCACGTAAATCATCGAATCCAAATTGTGAGCCGCGTTGAAGAGTTCAGGCTCCGGACTTTCCCCGGGCTGATAAAGAGCCCCTTCCAGGTTCGCTTGCTCGAACTGAGTATCTTTCAGAATGGCATCCCTGAGATCAGCGGGAAGAAGGCCAGCCTGGTTCACCACTTTGTAGGGGCCCACTTTTGTGATGCCTGCCGTTGTCAGGTCCTTCACGCTGGCACAGGTTGGGAACTGGCTCTCGCGTTGGGATGGGGTCTCCCGCTGGATGGGCTGGAGGTCCTCACCGAGGAGTTCGGAGAGGTCCGCATTGGTGAGATCCGCATTGGTGAGATCCGCTCCTCGGAGACAAGCTCCGCGCAGGTCCGCCCCGCTTTGATTCAGGTCCGCTCCGCCCAGGTACGCACCATTCAGTTTCGCTCCCACGAGAATGGCTCCGCAGAGGGTTGCCCCTTGCAGGTCGGTTGTCTTGTCGGAATCTTTTGGGTCCGGGCTCGAGAGATCCGCTCCGGCAAGGTTTGCCTCGCTGAGGTTTGCGCCGGAAAGGTCGATTCCGCGCAGAGTTCGATTGTGGAGATCCTTGCCTTGGAGATTCCAGCCGCTGAGGTCTCCCCGGGCCCCTTGGGCCCCATTGGTTTTCACCCACAATTCGTGATCGTGAAGCACCTTGTCCAATGCTTCCGCCGGGTGCCCAGTTCCTCTGCTGCCTTTCCGTGGACACCGGTCTTCGGCCGCTGCAGGTAGCGTTGAGGCCAGGCAAAGAAGCAGGAGCCATTTCTTCATAATGCGCGCGATTGTAGCAAAAATCGTCAAAAGCCGTCGAAGTTATTCGAACGACTACTTTGCTTCCGCCGGCGGCGCCGCCGTCGAGCCGCGCACCACCAGTCTGGTGGAAACCAGAAATTCGCGCTGTATCTTCGGATTGTCGGGTTCCTCGGCCTGCAAGCGAAGCGCCTCGAAGGCGGCGCGCGCCAGGTCGGCGCGGGACAGGCGGATGGTGGTCAGCGGCGGCACCGTGAACTCGGCGAAGTCGATGTCGTCCAGGCCGATCACCGACACGTCTTCGGGCACGCGCAGGCCCTCCATGTAAGCGGCGCGCAGAACGCCGATGGCCGTCATGTCGTTGGAGCACAAAATCGCCGTCGGCCGCGTTGCCAGCGCCTGCAACTTTTCAAACCCGGCCACGCCGCCCTTGAGCGTGTGGTCGCACTCGATCACCCACTTCTTCTGGATCGCCAGCCCCGCCTTTTCCATGGCCGCGCGGTAGTCGTTTTCCCGGGTGATGGCCGAGTGCAGTTTGTACGGCCCGGCCAGAAACGCAATCTTGCGATGCCCCAGGTCAACCAGATGTTTTATGGCCTCACGGATGCCGGTGTTGTAGTCCATCAGAATGGTGCTGACTTTGGGGTCTCCCAGGCGGAACTCGGCCAGCACGATGGGAATGTCGCGGTGCACCAACTGGTCCAGCACCGGTGCTTCCGCGCCAAAACTGAGCACGGCCACGCCCTCGACCTTGCGCTCCAGCATGCGGCGCACACAGTTGGCCAGCACGGCGGCGTCGCTGTTCGAGGAGCTGATCAGGATCTCGTACCCGTGGGCGACCGCAACCTCTTCAAAGCTCTGGATCAGCTCCGGGAAAAAGGGATTGGTAATGTTTTCGACAATGATGCCGAGAAAACGGCTGCGGCCCGAGACCAAGCTGCGCGCATGGGTGTTGGGAAAGTAATTCAACTGCTCGATGGCCTGCCAGACGCGCTTGGAAAGGCGGTCGCTCACCACCGGAGACCCGTTGATGGTTCTGGAGACTGTAGCGATGGAAACCTTGGCCAGGGCGGCTACGGTGCGAATATCGGGCGTCTTGGCGACGGTCTTGCGCGTACCTTTGCGAATTCGAACCACGAACCAATCCTCGACCAAGGGTGAAAATAATGCTATAGCATTCTACAGGTTTCTGCGGAACTCCTGGGGCAGCCTGGTGCAAATCGCCGATCCTTACCCTCATTTTTTCTCGCCATGCCGGCCGGGAACGGGCTCGGCGCCTCTGCGCTCCGCATAGCCGGCGGATGAGGTCCCGCCGCCGCGAACCTGCGCTAATCCTTTTCCGCAAGCAGCAGGCGCAGATCGCGCAGGTTCTGGCCGGTGGGGCCAGTGACCACGGAGTCGCCGAGAGCGGTGAAGAGCGGACAGGTATTGAAGGCCTCCAGCGACGCCTTCAGGTGGAATCCAAAGGCATGGGCGCGGGTCACGGTGGTGGGGTCGGCGATGGCCCCGGCCGCCTGGGTGTTGCCGTCGATGCCGTCGGAGCCTGCGCTGAGCACGGTCAGCCGCTGGCCCGCATACTTCTCCAGTTCCAGCGCGCAGGCCATGACAAACTGCTGGTTGCGGCCGCCGGCGCCGGGGGTGCGGTCCATCGTGACCGTCACCTCGCCGACGGAGATGAGGCAAAGCCGCGGGTGGACGGCGCGCAGGGCGTGGAAGCGCTCCAGCAGGTAGCGGGCGGCGTCGGCATAGTCCCAGTCGTCGCAACTGTTGTCCACCGCCACGTGGTAGCCGGCCTTCACGGCCAAGGCGCGGGCGTTTTCCACCAGGTCGTGGCTGGAGAGCAGAATCTCGAAGACCGAATCGCGAAAGGCCTCGTTTTCGCCGCTCATGGTGGCGGCTGAGGTGACGCGCCGCGCCGGGACGGCCTCGGCTTTGCCGATGCGGGGAAAGAAAGGCGGCCGCCAACCTTTGTTGCCGGGCGATTCGGGCAGGTCTTCGCGCTCAAAGAAGGCGCGGATGGAGGGCGGCAGCCTGGGGTTCAGATCGTATCTGGCCAGCAGCTCGCGCACCTCGGCCACCGTCGAGTGATCCGGCGAAGTGGGGCCGGAGGAGAGCGCGTCCAGCGTGCGCAGCGGCACGTCGGGCACCAGCAGGCTGACCTTGGCCGCCTCCGGCGCGGCCATGGCCAGCCGTCCGCCTTTCACCGCGGAAAAATGCTTGCGCAGGGTATTGATCTCGTTGATCGGCGCACCCGAGGCCAGCAGCAACTGGTGGAAGGCGATGGTCTCCTCGAGGGTGATCTGGGGGTCCAGCGGCAGGTCGAACATGGCCGAGCCGCCCCCGGAGATAAGAAAGAAGATCAGCGTGTCTTTGCGGGCCTTGCGCAGCATGGCCAGCGCGGCGCGGGCGGCGGCGAAGGAGTCTTCATTGGGCAGCGGGTGGCCGCCTTCAAAGTAGCGAAAGCGCCAGTTGCGGCGTTTGGGCAAGTGGTTCGAGCAGCAGATGCCGCGCAGGCCCTTGCGGCGGGTCATGCGCTCCAGCAGGGTATCGAGCATGGGCCCCGCGGCCTTGCCCAGCGCAATCACGAAGATGCGCTTAAAACAGGAAAGATCGATGGTCGCCGGGCCGCTGCCGTCGGGCAGAAGCCGGTGCAGCCTGTGGCCCTCAAAGCGAATGCGCCGGTCGAACGCCGATGGGATGTTGCAGGCGGCCACGGCGCCGGTAAAGATCTCGGTAGCTGTGGCGTGCATGGTTTCCAGGGCGATTTCGCTGACCGGGGTCATTGCAGTTGCTCCTTGAGCCAACCGGAGAGCGCTTGCTGCATGGGCTCCAGTTGACCTGTAAAGAAGTGATCGCCGCCGCCGAGAAGCAGCAGCCATTTAGGGTCGGCAGAGGAGGCGGCCACTTGCGCCAACTGTGCGGCTGGCGCGTACTGGTCTTGGTCTCCGCTGAGGAAAAGTTTAGGGATGGTGCAGTGCTGCAGGAAGGGATAGTGAGAATTGCATCCCTCCGCCTGGGTGGGCAGGCCGAGCGCGATGAGGGCGCGAACCTGGCTGCGGATTGGGTCCTGGCCGCAACAGGCCCCCGCGAGGGCATTGACCGCCATGGCCGCGCCGAAGCTGAAGCCGGCCAGCACCAGCGGGCGATTGTATTCGTTTACAATCCAGTCCAAAGCAGCCAGCACATCGCCCGTCTCTGCCTCGCCATCGTATGTGCCCTGGCTGAGGCCCGTTCCGCGAAAGTTGAAGCGCAAAACCGGCAGCGCGAGCCCCCACTCCGGATCGTTCAGAACCTTCATGGCGCTGTAGACCACCTTGTTGTGCAGGTTGCCGCCGCCCTGCGGATGAGGATGGCAAACCACCGCCGCAAACGGAGCATCGGGCGCGCCTTCGTTCACCATCGCTTCCAGGCGGCCGGCGGGGCCGGCCAGTTCCACGCTGCGCAACACGGCTGCTGCCGGAATTGTGCTGGTGGGGGCGGGTGCAATTGTGGGGATCATTCCACTCTTCATTCTACGCGCTTCCGGGGAATTTTTCGCCTTCCGCACGGTTACCGTGGAGAGTTCCCTGCATCCGGCCCGTTCGCGGGCTCACAGGAGGCAAATCGATTGACCACTGGGGACTGCAATCACCCTGTGAGGCGGGGATCACCCCTGGAGTATTCTGGCAGCATCATGTCCGATCGTCCGCCGGCTCATCCTATCGACCCCATTCGCTTTACCCGTCAGTTGTGCGAGATCGAGTCAACCACCTACCACGAGGGGGCGGTGGGCGACTTCCTGGCCGATTTCCTTGCCCGGCGCGGCTGGGCTGTGGAAAAAACTCCCGTGGCTCAACCGCCCGAGAGCGCTACCGACGGCCCGCGCTGGAACGTATACGCCGGCACGGCCGGCGAGACGCCCGACCTGGTGTTTTCCACCCACATGGATACCGTTCCGCCCTACATCCCTTTCAGCGAAGACGCGGACTTCATGTACGGCCGCGGCGTCTCCGACGCCAAGGGCATCATCGCCGCCCAGGTAGCCGCCGCCGAAGCCCTTCGGGCCGTGGGATTTCGGATTGGAGTTTTGTTTGTATCAGGCGAAGAGCGCGACTCCGCCGGCGCCAAGGCCGCGAATCTGGCGCCCAAAGGCAGCCGCTTCCTCATTGACGGCGAGCCCACTGACAATCGCCTTGCCCTGGCCTCCAAAGGCGCCCTGCGCGCCGTGCTCAAGTCCACCGGCAAGATGGCCCACTCCGCCTATCCGGAATTGGGAGACAGCGCCGTCCACAAGCTGGTCGAGGCGCTCGGCAAAATGCTGGCCCTCCCGCTGCCGACGCTTGAAGACGTCGGCCCCGGCACGCTCAACATCGGCCAGATTCAAGGCGGCCACGCCCCCAACGTTATCGCCGACCAGGCCGAAGCGCAGGTGCTGGTCCGCCTGGTGGGCGACTCGGCCCCGGTGCGCGCCGCGCTGGTCCAAGCCGCCGCCGGACTGGCCGAAGTCGATTTCACTCTGGAAATTCCCTTCGTCCGCCTGCGCGCCGTCGAGGGCCTGCCCACCATGATCGCCAAGTTCACCACCGACATTCCCCAGCTCTCGAACTGGGGCGAGCCGCTGCTGCTCGGCCCCGGCTCCATCCACGTCGCCCATACGCCGTTCGAGAAGCTGGCCAAGAAGGAACTGCTCGAAGCTGTGGAGTTATACATCCGGGTGGCGAAGCAACTGCTGGCATGACTCACCCCTACTCATTGCCGGCTGCAATCGGCAGCCGCTATCATCGCCAAAGGAGCAGTCGTCATGAGCGCATCCATCTTAGACATCCCCGTCAAGAAGATTACCGGGGAAGAAACTTCGCTGGCCGAGTTCAAGGGCCATGTTCTGCTGCTCGTCAACGTGGCCTCGAAGTGCGGCCTTACGCCGCAGTACGAGGGCCTGGAAAAGCTCTACGAGCAATACAAGGGCCAGGGGCTGGTGATTGCCGGCTTCCCGGCCAATGACTTCAAGGCCCAGGAGCCGGGAACGAACGAGGAGATTCAGGCGTTCTGCACCACCAACTTCGGCGTCAAGTTTCCGCTGTTCGACAAGATCACGGTCGTCGGCGCGGAGAAGCATCCGCTCTACGCGGCCCTGATCGCCGCGCAGCCCAAAGCCGTCAGCCTGTCCGAGGTTCCGTTCCGCGAAAAGCTGAAGGGCTACGGAATCGAAGCCAACCCCGAGCCTGAGGTGCTGTGGAACTTCGAGAAATTCCTCGTCAGCCGCTGCGGCGAAGTGGTGGAGCGGTTTGCGCCCGACACCCAGCCGGATGCGCCCGCATTGGTCGCGGCCATCGAGGCGGAACTGGCCGGAAGTTAGCTTCGCGGTCTAGCTCTAAGTGTAAAAGCCGGTAGCTCGCGGTGCAAAAAGTGGCGCATTCCGCAAAGAACATGCTGGCAGTTCCGGGCATAACCCATGTATTCTCAGGCCATGATTCCGGACCAGGTCCCCACGCCCGCCGACGCCAACCTGCTTGCGCAGGCCGCCTCGTCCTACTTGCTCTCGGCCCGGCATCAGCCGGTCCAGTGGCACGCGTGGGGCGAGGCGGCCTTTGCGCGCGCCCAGGCTGAAGACAAGCCCATCCTGCTGGACATTGGCGCCGTGTGGTGCCACTGGTGCCACGTCATGGACCGGGAGTCCTACGAGAACGCCGAGATTGCCGCGCTCATCAATCAGAATTTCGTGGCCGTGAAGGTGGATCGCGACGAACGGCCCGACGTGGATGCGCGCTACCAGGCCGCGGTCGCGGCCATCGCCGGCCAGGGCGGCTGGCCGTTGACGGCCATTCTCACGCCCGACGGCCGTCCCTACTTTGGCGGCACGTACTTTCCCCGCGACGACCGCTATGGCCGGCCGGGCTTTGGGCGCGTGCTGCTCACCATGGCCCAGGTGTGGCGCGAGCGCCGCGAGGAAGCGCTGGAGTCGGCCGCGAGCGTGATGGCCGCCATCGAGCACAATGAGAGCTTTTCCGGCCGTGGCGGCGAACTCAACCTGGCCCTGGTGGACAAGATTGCCGGCTCGGCCCTCTCGCAGTTCGACCCCCGCAACGGCGGCTTCGGTTCGCAGCCCAAGTTTCCTCACCCGGCGGCGCTGGACCTGCTGCTGGAAGTGGCCATGAACCGCGACAACGCACAGGCCCGCGACGCCTTTACGACGACGCTCGAAAAAATGGCCCGCGGCGGCGTCTACGATCAGTTGGCCGGCGGCTTTCATCGCTACAGCGTGGACGAGCGCTGGGTGGTTCCGCACTTCGAGAAGATGCTCTACGACAACACCGAGCTGCTGCGCAACTACGTGCATGGATTCCAGAGCTTTGTCCGCGGGGATTTTCTCGACACGGCGCGGGAGATCGTCGCATGGCTGGACGCCATCATGACCGATCGTGAGCGGGGCGGCTTTTATGCCTCCCAGGACGCCGACATCGATCTGGACGACGACGGCGACTACTTTACCTGGACCCTGGACGAAGCCCGCGCCGTGCTCGATCCCGCCGAGCTGATCTTCGCCTCCAGCTACTGGGACATCGGCGAGCTGGGCGACATGCACCACAACCCGGCCAAGAACGTCTTGCACGTGAAATCGACGCTGGAAGAGAGATCCGCGAACGAAGGCGAGCTGGAGGCTTTCCGCGCCCTGCGCGACTCGGCCCGCCGCAAGCTGTTTGCGGCTCGCGGGCTGCGGCCCATGCCGTTCATCGACCGCACGCTCTATACCGGCTGGAATGCGATGGCCGTGACGGCCTACCTGGAGACGGCGCGGGTGCTGCGCCTGGAGGGGGTGGAGGACTTTGCGCTGCGCACGCTCAACCGGCTGCTCAACCAGGCCTGGGATGGAGGCCGGACGCTCAGCCACGTGATCGCCTATGGCGAGCCGCGGCCGTCGGACGAAGCCGCGCCGGCTGAGAAAGTGCCGGGCACGCTGGACGATTACGCCTTCACCGTGCATGCCTGCATCGACGCCTGGCTGGCGGGTGGGAACATGAACTTCTACCGCGTGGCCGTCAAGCTGGCCGACGCTATGATCGACCGCTTTTACGACCGCGCCGCAGGAGCGTTCTACGATACCGCCGCGCCCCAGGATGGACAAATGCCGTTGGGCGTACTGGCCGCAAGGCGCAAGCCCCTGCAAGACACGCCCACGCCGGCCGGCAATCCCGCCGCGGCCTCGGCCCTGCTGCGCCTTGAGCCCCTCAGCGGCCGCCGCGAGTATCGCGAGATCGCCGAGGATACGCTCAGCTCCTTTGCCGGCATCGTGGAGCACTTCGGCCTCTACGCCGGCAGCTACGGGTTGGCGCTGGAGCGGTTTCTGCTGGATCCCGTGCAGGTGGTCGTGGTGGGTTCCGGCCCTGAGGCTTCCCGCCTTGAGGCCACGGCGGTGGCGCGCTTCGCCGTCAACAAGACCGTGATGCGCATTGCTCCCCACAGCCTGGTTCCTGGCGCGCTCCCCGAGGCGCTGGCCGAAGTGCTGCTTCAGGTCCCGCCGCCAGACGGAGCCCAGGCCTGGGCGCTGGTGTGCCTGGGGCGCACCTGCCTGCCGCCCATTACCGAAGCCGAAGCCCTGCTGGAAGCCCTGGAACGCTGAGCCTGGGCCAGCCGCCCGCGGCCCTCCCCGCGGACTGCCGATAAAGCCTTGCAGCGTGGACCAAAAACGCGTCAAAATGTGCTCTCTGAATCGAATCGCAACAGAAGAATCTAGTTCTCCGCCCAAACCGCCGATGAACCCCTTGCGGGTGTTTGTCTCTCGCAGGGGAGAGCTTGTACAGGTCTGGTTCAATTCGGGCGATGGTTTTTTGGCTGGCGCTTTCCGCCTCCCTGCAGGCGCAGCAGTATGTCTTTCGCGCCTACCGCCAGGCCGAGGGTCTCAAGAACCTGGGCGTGAATGCGTTGGCGACTGACCGCAAGGGGTTTCTCTGGGTGGCCACGGAGAACGGCGTCTACCGGTTTCTCGGTTCCGGATTTCAGCGCTACGGCCCGGATCAGGGCATCGACGGACTCGATATCCATGCTCTCGTTGTGGACCCCGACGATACAGTCTGGGCGGCCGCAAATCAGGACCTCTACCGTTGGGACGGGCAACGGTTCGTTCCTGCTCGAAGCAGACCGATTCAGGTTGCGGCCTGGAACCACATGGCCGTTGAAGATGGGCGCCATCTGCTGATCGTGGAAAAACACAGGCTCTACCGGCTGGAGCACGATGCCGCCGGCAGGACGCTGAGCTACTTTCCGGTATTTTCCGACCGGCTGGTGGCTTCCAATCCCGACCTGGCTCAGGTATCCGCCGTCAGCGTTGTCACCGAGCCTCTCAATGGCCTTCAGATCTGGATCGGATGCGGGAAAAAGCTCTATTCCTGGGTGGATGGGGAGAGCGGGATCCCCGGCGATGGCCCACCCAGGGGGTCCCCGGCGCCCACTTCGTCGCCGGGGTGGAAGAAAGGCGGCCTGGTCCAGCCGCGAGACGGCAACCTGACCGAATGGGGCAGGAAAAAGGGCCTGGGTGAGGATACCTGGGAAAGCGTCCTGGTGGATCGTGCAGGCACCCTCTGGGCCGGGGGCCGGTATCGCGTGGCGGTGCTGCCACGCGGGTCTGCGCGCTTTGTGGATCGTAGCATTCCAGGTTCCACCCGGGGGAACGCGTATGCTCACGCCCCGTTCATTGAAGACCGGGAGGGCCGGGTTCTGGCGCCTTGCGAAGACGGCATTGCCCGCTGGGATGGAAACGGCTGGCGGATCATTGGCCGGGCGAACGGGCTGCAGCTCATGGGACACATCGGGGGGATGGCCTTCGACGCGGCTGGCGACCTCTGGCTTGCCACCCGCGGCGACGGACTTTCCAGCTGGGTCGGCTATGAAGACTGGGAAGGCTGGAACGATGTTCAGAGTCTGCCCTCCGCCGTGATCTGGACCATGATTCCCTCCCGGGACAAGCGCATTTTCATCGGAACCGACAAAGGGCCGGCTTGGATCGACCCCCGCAGCGGCTCGTCCGGCCGCCTGTTTAAAATGCCCCGGTGGACCTTTGGACAGACGGACGCATTGGGGATCAATGATGACGGCACCCTCTGGGCCGGAACCTTTTCCGCCGCCGTTCTTCGCATCGATGCGAAGACCGGCGAAACCACACAGACCGCAAAATTGCCGTCCTTCATCACGCGCACTTTGGCGGACTCGTCCGGGCGCGTGTTCTTCACCACCGATGAGGGCATTTTTGCACGCGAATCCGGAGATCCCAAGGCCGCGCCGCGACGGATTGGAGCCGCAGATGCGTTTTTGACTGCCTCCGCCCAGGTAGATACAGGCTGCAGATCCCCCAACGGCGCGCTCTGGTTTCTGACTCACAACCGCCTGCTGCGCCTCCAGGACGGCCAGTGGACCGAGCCGCCCATCGACGGCATGCCCAACAAGCTGCGCGGACCCCTTCTTGATCTCTCCTGCTCCCCGGATGGCGCCCTGTGGGCCACTGGCCAGCTGACAGGCACATGGCGGCTTACGCCGGGCGGGGACCGGATGGATGCCTGGCGACTGGAACTCCCTCCCGAAATGCACACGCTGGCTCCCCTGGCTATCCTTGCAGATGGCCGCGGTTGGGTCTGGCTGGGAACCGACCTTGGCCTGGCGGTGTGGAACGGCCACAGTTGGCGCCACCTGACTCAGGAGAGCGGCCTCATCTGGAACGACATCGATCAAGGGGCCATGCTGGCCGCTCCCGACGGCTCGGTGTGGATTGGAACCAGCGGGGGCGTGGCGCACCTTCTGCATCCGGAGCACGTCTTCGATTCAGCCCCCCTTACCGCCATGGTCACCGGAATCCGGCGCGGAGACGACCTCTACCCGGCTGCGCAAGGGATCAGGCTGCCGTGGTCCGCTCTACCCCTGCACTTCCAGATATCCTCGCCGGCCATGCGCAACCGCAGCGAACTGATCTTCAAGTATCGAATGGACGGTCTGCAGCCGGACTGGATCGAAAGCCAGGACGGCATGGCGGTCTTTTCCAACCTGCCCGCAGGGGCGTATACCTTTGCGGCCATGGCGCGCAACCCGAGCCTGAGCGCATTTTCCGCCATTGTGAAGGTAAAAGTCAGGATTCTTCCGCCGTGGTGGAAGACCTGGTGGTTTTATGCTCTGTGCGGCATTGGCTCCGTGCTCCTGCTGCTGGCCGCCGTCCGGATTTTCGTGGGCCATCTGCGGCGAAGGAGCAGGGAACTGGAGAAGTTGGTTCGCGAGCGCACCCATGAACTCGAACTCAGCCGCGAGCAGTTGCGCATCCAGGCTACTCACGACGGGCTTACCGGAATGCTCAATCGCATGGGCGTTCTGCGTGCGCTGGCCGCGGAGATGGACCGCTCGCGCCGGGAGAACCGGCCGCTGGTGGTGGCGCTCGTGGATCTGGACCACTTCAAGCGCATCAACGACGCCTTCGGCCATATGGCAGGCGATGAGGCCCTGCGCCGGTTCGCCAATGCAGTCGGCTCCGCCATTCGCCCTTATGACCACGCCGGCCGCTACGGCGGAGAGGAATTCCTGCTTGTCCTCACTGAGATCCCGCCCGAGGCCGCCGAGCAGAGATTGGCCAGCCTCTATGCCTCGATCTCCAACCTGAAGGTGCGCACACGCGTGACCGAGTTCGGAATCAACTGCAGCATCGGCGCCACCGTCTTTGACCCATCCGCGGGGCCCGTCAGCGAAGAATCCTTGCTCGCGATAGCCGATCAGGCCCTCTATGAAGCCAAGGCCGCGGGCCGTAATCGCGTCGTTTTCAAAAGTGTCCGCCAGGCGGGCGCCAGCGATGAAACCTTGCTTGAACACTCGGTCTCAACCATCTGACCGAAGAACCGGCAAGGAACCAAAGGCTCTTTATTCGCTTCTGAACGGATTCCCATCCTCCGGCTTGAGCAGGGTCGGGTCGTGTTCCGGCGCGGCCTCTCCGGCTGGCTGGCCGCGGCCTGGGGCGCCCTTTTCGACAAACGTGCTGAACACCCGGTTGGGGTCGCCGGGCAGCAGATGGTGCTCCTCGAGGGCCAGCCGCACCCGGCGGCGAAACTCCCTCACCGGCCCGTATTGTTTGGTGGCCTGCGTCTTGAAGACCACCGGAAAGATGACTTCAGAGCCTTTCACGGCATCCACGCCCAGAATCTGCGGATCGGCGACAAAAAGGTTGCGGAACTCCTCGCTGTTGCGGATGTCCATGGCGATACCCTTCAGAAGGCCCAGAACCGTGTCCGGATTGGCCGAGAAGTCCACGCTTACATTCACCGTGGCCACCGAGTAGTCCACGCTCAGGTTGGCCACGGTGGTGATCTGCGAGTTGGGAATCACGTAAAGGGTGCCGTCTGCGTCGCGGACCGTGGTCTTGCGCAGCGTCATGGCCTCCACGGTGCCGGCCAGACCGGCCAGCCGCACCGTATTCCCCACGCTGAACTGGTCCTCGATCAGGATCAGGATACCGTTGAGCACGTCCTTGACGATGTTCTGCGCCGCCAGGCCGAGGGCGAGTCCGGCCACCCCGGCCGAAGCCAGCAGCGGAGCCAGATTCACTCCCAGCGCATCCAGAAACTGCAACCCGGCGATCAGCCCGATGACGGCCAGGCCCGTGGCGCGGATCACGCCGGACAGCGTTCTTACCTGCCCGATCCGCTCGGGACCAGCCGCGTGCTGCTCGGCCACGTGCGTCATGTGGTAGGTGATCAGCCGCAGTAACCGGCTGAGTACAAAGGCGATGACCGCGACCACTAGCAGGTGCGGCAGCTTTGTGTGAATGAACTCCTGGGTGTCGACGACCCATTCGTCCAGCACCTTACCCAGGAACCGCCCTTCCCTAAACAACCCAAATCTTGCCGCAATCAAAAAAGGATGCATCCCAAACTCCTGTTTCTAGACTAGACTGTGCGCAGGAAGGTCTGGGAACCCTCTACCCCTTTACCCCAGCGGTCGAACCGTCCTTCCCGGCACAGCCCATGCACAACGCAGGAGGTCATCCCATGAGATTTCACCGAGTCCGCGCACCGGAGAGCCCGCGCCCGCCGCGGTTGAGGGTGCTATGCATTGGCGTCCTCGCAGGCTTGGCCGCCATCGCCCTCGCACCGGTTGTCGGCCAGGGACTGCTGCAGTCCACGGCGCATCCTCCCCGGCTTCCGCAACAACAACTGAACCGCATACCCGATGCCAATCAGCAGAACGACATTAACGGACAGCAGGCCCAGAAGCAGAGCTTCGAGGCGGCGAATGCCGAACGGAAAAAACAAATTGCCGAAGACAGCGCCAAACTGCTGAAGCTGGCCACCGACCTGAAGACCGAGGTGGACAAGACCAACAAGGACACGCTTTCGCTCAATGTGATTCGCAAGGCCGACGAGATTGAGAAACTGGCCCACGATGTGAAAGAGAAGATGAAGCTCACGGTGGGGGCAAGCTGAGAAAACTGCCGGCTTCCCGCGCACCAAGCCTGTTTCGTGGATGAAGGACAATGCGTAAGCCGCCATCTGCATCTTCGACCCGCACACCCGGCCGGTGGATTTCCCAGACCGCGCGCCAGGCGCTGTGCCTCGCGCTGCTGCTGGTGCTGCCTGGTGGCGCGCAGAACGGGCCGGGCTCGACCCCGCGCGGTTCTGGCGTGCAACCTATAGGCCAGCGCGTCGGCGGTGGCCTGGAGGAGATGGGGACCGTCGATCCCATTGAGGCCGAAAAGCGCCTGCGCGCGCTCAACGCCGAGCGGCAAAAGTCCATGGTCTCCGACACCAACAAGCTGCTCAAGCTGGCCAGTGAGCTGAATGCCGAGATCAGTGGCGAGAACCCGGATTCACTGACTCCGGCCCAGCTTAGCAAACTCGCCGAGATCGAAAAGCTGGCGCACCGCGTGAAAGACAAGATGAGCACCTCCGTGCGCGGAGTGCCGGTGTTCCAGCAGCCCACTCTGCGGATACGATAGCTTTCGGATTCTCCCTTTTTGGGGGGGGAGCACCGCATATTGAATTCGCTGCTGTTCGACAAGGCGCCGGGTTGTTACAATCAAGCGTGGCTTCCTGAAAGAACTGCAATTTGGAGAGTAACGGGAATGGAACTGGCAGTTTCCAGCGCTTGCGTGCCGGAGCCGGCTGCCGCCGTTGGCGGCCTGAGCCCAGAGCAGATGGTTGAGATCTACCGGCTAATGTACCTCTCCCGCCGCGTGGACGACCGCGAAATCATGCTCAAGCGCCAGCAGAAGATTTTTTTCCAGATCTCGGGCGCCGGCCACGAAGCTTTCCAGGTGGGCGCGGGGCTGGCGTTGCGTCCCGGCTACGACTGGGTCTTCCCCTACTATCGCGACCGCGCGCTGTGCCTGGCCTTGGGCGTTACCCCGGCCGACATGCTGCTGCAGGCTGTGGGCGCGGCCACCGATCCGGCCAGCGGCGGCCGTCAGATGCCCAACCACTGGAGCAGCCTTCCGCTCCATATCGTCAGCTCCTCTTCCTCCACCGCCACGCAACTGCTCCATGCAGTGGGCTGCGCCGAGGCGGGCCGCTACTTCAGCCGCCATCCTGAGGCCGCGGCCAGACCCGGGGTCCCCGGCGACGGGTCTTCGTCGCTGGGGTGGAAAGCCGGGGTCCCCGGCGACGGGTCTTCGTCGCTGGGGTGGAAAGCCGGGGTCCCCGGCGATGCCCCGACCCTGGAGGGTACCCCGGCACCCACCTCGTCGCCGGGGTGGAGAGCCGAAGGCGATTATCGCGCCTTCCGCGACGTCGAGTTTCACGCCGACGAGGTCGTCTTCACCTCGCTGGGCGAGGGTTCCACCTCGCAGGGCGAGTTCTGGGAGGCGCTCAATACCGCTTCCGGCATGAAGCTGCCGGTCCTCTTCTGCGTGGAAGACAACCGCTACGCTATCAGCGTTCCGGTCGAGGTGAATACGCCGGGCGGGAACATCTCGCGCCTGGTGGCCAACTTCCCCAACTTCCACTTTGCCGAGGTGGACGGCACCGATGCGGAGGCCTGTCTGCGGGTCTTTCAGGCTGCCGTGGCGCACTGCCGCGCCGGCCTCGGGCCTGCCTTTGTGCATGGCCACTGCGTGCGGGCTTACTCCCACTCGCTCTCCGACGATGACCGCCTTTACCGCTCCGCGGCCGAACGCGAGGCCGACGCCATGCGCGATCCGCTGGCTAAAATGCAGATGCGCCTCTTGCGCGAGGGGATTCTGACCGCGGACGAGATCAATTTGCTGGAACAGCAACTGGACCGCGAAGCCGCCGAGGCCGCCGAGCACGCTCTTGAAGCGCCGCTGCCCGAAGTGGCGGGAATCGCCGAGCACGTCTACTCCGAGGACCTGGACCCCACCAGCCCGGCATTTGCCACCGAGCAGGTGCAGGCGCCGGGCTCCGCGGGCGGAGGCAAGACCGGGGGCGAAAAGGGAAGCGCCCCGCGCACCATGGCCGACCTCATCAACGCCTGCCTCCACGACGAGATGCGCCGCGACCCCCGCATCGTGGTCTATGGCGAGGACGTGGCCGACGCCAGCCGCGAAGCCGTGCTCGCCGAGGTCAAGGGCAAAGGCGGCGTCTTCAAGCTCACGGCCGGCCTGCAAACCGAGTTTGGTTCGGAGCGCGTCTTCAACTCGCCCTTGGCCGAGGCCAATATCGTGGGCCGCGCCGTCGGCTACGCCCTCCGCGGCATGAAGCCGGTGGTCGAAATTCAATTCTTCGATTACATCTGGCCGGCCATGCACCAGATCCACAACGAGCTGGTGCTCATGCGCTGGCGCTCGAATGGCACGTGGGCCTCCCCGGCCGTGATTCGCGCGCCCATCGGCGGCTATCTGACCGGCGGCGCCATCTACCACTCGCAATGCGGCGAGAGCATCTTCACCCACATTCCAGGGCTGCGCGTTGTCTTTCCCTCCAACGCCCTCGACGCCAACGGCCTGCTCCGCACCGCCATCCGCTGCGACGATCCGGTCCTGTTTCTCGAACACAAGCGGCTCTATCGCGAAACCTGGGGCCGCGCGCCCTATCCCGGCCCGGAGTTTGCCATTCCCTTCGGCAAGGCCAAAATCGTCCGTCCCGGAACCCATATCACTCTTGTGACTTACGGCGCCATTGTGCCCCGCGCATTGCAGGCTGCGCAGAGGGCGCAGCGCCTGCACGGCGTCGAGGTCGAGATTTTGGACCTGCGCACCCTCAATCCCTATGACTGGGAGGCCATCGCCGCCTCCATCCGCAAGACCAGCCGGGTGATCGTGGCTCACGAGGACATGCTCAGCTGGGGCTACGGAGCTGAGATCGCGGCCCGCATTGCCGATGAACTCTTCGAGTGCCTGGACGCGCCGGTTCGCCGCGTCGGTTCCATGGATACCTTTGTGGCCTACCAGCCGATACTCGAGGATGCTATCCTGCCCCAGCCGGAGACCATACTCAAAGCTATCCTGGACCTGAAGGCGTATTAGGGCGGATGAAAGCCTCCATCGCATGTGTTATAACTCGCTCCGCTGGTGCGGCAACGGCGGCAGCGCCGCCGAATCGCAGCCCCCGGCCGCTGAATCGCCAGGGGCGTGGGCCAGGAGTAGCCTGAGCAGACCCTGCCGGCAGCCGGATACAATACGGGGATGAGGTTTTGCACTCTATCCCCGGGACTTGATTTGAGGTCAACCGTCCGCGAGGCGGTCCAAGCGGCATGAAAAACGTTCTGCGCCTGCTGCGCTACGGGCTCCCTTACGTGCTGCACGTGCTGCCCGGCGTGCTGCTGCTGGCCATGGTGGGCCTGCTGGACAACTTCCGCGTCCTGCTCTTCCAGCCCATCCTCGACAGGGTCCTGGACCCCAAAGCGGCCGAGGGTCCCATTCTCCTGGGCATTCCCAAATCCCAATACCACATCGATCTCCGTATCCTGATTCCTCATTTCATGCACATGCACAATGCCTGGACAGTGGTGGCCTTTGCGCTGGTGGCGGCCACCATGATCAAGGGCATCTGCGATTACTTCGGCACCTACCTGGTCAACTACGCCGGCTTCGGCATGGTTACCGACCTGCGCAACAATCTGTACGAAGCCACTCTGCGCCGCTCCTCCAGCTTCTTTCACAAGCACCCCACAGGCACCATCCTCTCCACGCTCATCAACGACGTTGATCGCGTGCAGGTTGCGGTCAGTTCGGTCATCGGCGAGTTCCTGCAGCAGTTCTTCACTTTCCTGTTCGGGTTGGTGCTTGTGATCCGCCTGGGCGGTCATCTCAGTTGGGCGCTGCTGTTGTTTATCCCCGTAATCGTCGTCTCCTCGCGCAGGATAGGCAGGGAAGTGCGCACCCGCACGCGGACCGGGCAGGACAAGCTGGCCGAAATCCAGAATATTCTTCATGAAACGGTTACCGGCAACCGCATTGTCAAGGCTTTCAACACCGAGCTGTGGGAGATTCTGCGCTTCAAGACCGCCGCTCGCCGCCTGTTTCGCGCCAACCTGCGCAGCGTGCGCGTTCAGTCCATCAGCTCCCCTCTCATGGACACCATCGGCGCCATCGCCATCGCCATGCTGCTGCTCATTGGGCGCAACGAGATTCAACACGGCCGCATGACCATCGGCCTTTTCGGCGCGTTCATCATCGTCCTCTTCAAGCTCTACGACCCGGTGCGCAAGTTCGCTTACTTTTACAACAGCTTTCAGCAGGCCATGGGCGCCTCGTCCTCCATCTTCGCCTTCTTCGACGCCAAGGACGACGTGAAGGAGCGGCCGCACGCGGTCAGCATGGGTCGCTTCCATAGATCCATCCGCTTTGAGAACGTGGGCTTTTCCTATTCCACCGAGGAAGGCGAGCACCAGATCCTGCACCACGTCGACCTCGAGATCCGGGCTGGGGAGGTGCTTGCGCTGGTGGGACCAAGCGGAGCCGGCAAGTCCACCCTGGCCAACCTGATTCCGCGCTTCTTTGACGTTACCTCGGGCTCCATTCTCATCGATGGGTACGACCTGCGCTATCTCACCCTTGCCTCGCTGCGCCGTCAGGTCGCCCAGGTCACGCAGGAGACCATTCTCTTCAACGACACGGTGCGGAACAACATCGCCTACGGCCGGCCTGACGTGAAAGCCGCCGTAGTGAAGCGGGCCGCGAAGAATGCCCTGGCGCACGACTTCATCCTGCAGATGCCGCAGGGCTATAACACGGTGATCGGCGAAAAAGGTTTCCGGCTCTCCGGCGGCGAGCGCCAGCGCCTGGCCATTGCCCGCGCCATCCTCAAGGATGCGCCGATTCTGATTCTCGACGAGGCCACCTCGGCCCTCGACGCCGAGAGCGAATCGCTGGTGCAGGCCGCGCTGGCCAACCTGATGCAGGGGCGCACGGTGATGGTCATCGCCCACCGTCTCTCCACCATTCGCCGCGCCAACCGCATCGCCGTCCTCGAAGACGGCCGCATCACCGCCATCGGCTCCCACGAGGAGCTTCTGACTTCCTCACCCACCTATCAGCGGCTCTATCAACTGCAATTCATGGACGTACCCGAGCCGCAAGGTTCAGAACCTTTGGAAAAGAACCCGCCTCAAATGGAGCTGGCGCTCACCAGCGGTCCTGAGGAGTAGCAGGAAATGCCGATTTATTCGATGACCGGGTTTGCGCGCGTTCAGGCTCGCGTCCAAAATCGCGATCAGGACCAGCTCAGCTACACGCTCACCATCAAGAGCGTCAACCACCGCTTTCTCGACGTGCAGTTGCGCCTACCCTCCGGCCTCGACGCTTTGGAGATGGAGCTGCGCAAGACCCTCAAGGACTCGCTCGTCCGCGGCCACGTCGATCTCGCACTCTCCATCGATCGCAGCTTCCAGCAGAAGGCCGGCTACAATCGCGAGCTGGTCGCCGGCTACGTTGCCGCCTTTAGCGCCGCCCGCGATGAATTCGGCCTGGGCGGCGAGCCCGACCTGAACGCAATCCTCCACCTGCCCGGTGCTTTGCAGACCGACAATCGCGGCGATGAGGACCTGACGGTCCTGGCCGAAAGCGTGCTGCAGCAGATTGGTTCGCTGCTCGAGGCGTTGAAGATCATGCGGGCGCGCGAGGGTGAGGCGCTCGCGGCCATTCTGCACGGCACGCTTGACCGGCTCACGGAGGCCACCGGCGGTGTGGCCGAGCTGCGCCCTGAAATCGAGCAGCGCTACCAGGAACGCCTGACCCAGCGCCTGCTTGCCGCCACCGGACCGGAATTCAACCGCCAGCGCCTGCTCGAGGAGGTCGCCGTGCTCGTCGA
The DNA here is from genome assembly GCA_049509995.1 of Occallatibacter sp. Taxonomy (GTDB): domain Bacteria; phylum Acidobacteriota; class Terriglobia; order Terriglobales; family Acidobacteriaceae; genus Telmatobacter. The sequence continues at coordinate 57,346 of JBEKZJ010000007.1, forward strand.
GCGCAGCGACATCGCCGAGGAACTGACCCGCATGCACGCCCACATCGGCCACTTCCGCGAGCTGCTGGACGCCGGCGGCGAGGTGGGCAAAAAGCTGGATTTTCTCCTCCAGGAAATGAACCGCGAAGCCAACACCCTTCTCTCCAAGACCGGCGGCGTGGGCGGCAGGGGAACCCGCATTACCGAACTGGGACTGGCCATGAAGGCCGAGATCGAAAAGGCCCGCGAGCAGATTCAGAACGTGGAATAAAATCGGCGGCAAAGTGGATAGGGGAAAAATCGAATCGTGGCAGGCATTCTCTTCATCATTTCGGCGCCCTCGGGCTCTGGCAAGAGCACGCTGGTGAGCGAACTGCGCAGGCAGGTCAGCGGCGTCGAGTTTGCCATCTCCTGGACCACCCGCCCCCCCCGCGGCTCTGAAGAAAACGGGCGCGAGTACTTCTTTACTTCTCGCGAGGAGTTTCAGCGCATGATCGACGCCGGCATCTTCCTGGAGCACGCCGAGGTTTTCGGCCACTTCTACGGGACCACCCGCCATTCGCTTGTCGAGGCGCGCTCCGACGGCAACGACCTGTTGCTCGACATCGACGTCCAGGGCGCGGCGCAGGTGCGCGCCAAAATGCCTGAGGCCGTCAGCATCTTCATCATGCCCCCCAACCCCAGGGTCCTGCGCACCCGCCTGCGCAATCGCAGCCGCGCCGAGGGCGTGGTCAATGAAGAGGAAGTCTACCGGCGGCTCAATGCGGCCAGCAAGGAGATTGAGAATTATCGCGAGTACACGTATATTCTGGTCAACGACATTCTGGACAGGGCGGTAGCGCAACTGGAGGCCATTGTGCTGGCCGAGCGCTTCTACCGCAATGGCGAAACCATCGCTTACCGTTCCCGCCGGGTGTTGGAGGTGGCCGCGGCCTGCCTGCAGATCAACTCCCAGGAGCGGCTCAAGCCTGTGCTGGAGGCCTTTGGCATTATTGGGGAATCCGGCCAGCAGCAACTCGACTTTGGGCCTGACCCCTATGACGATGACGTGGACCCCGATGACGACGAAGGGGACCCCAATGAGGATGAAAAGGACACCGATGACGATTGAGACGCAGTTCGACTCGAACTACCGCAAGGTTCTGGTCGCCGCCCGACGCGCACGCCAGTTGCAGAACGGTTCCCACGCTCTGGTCCACAGCCATTCCACCAAAGCCTGCCGCATCGCCCAGGATGAGATCGCCGCCGGCAAGATCGCCTACGTAAAAACCGAAGAAGCCGTGGTCAAGCCGCTGGTCGAGGGTCCGGCGATTCCGATTCTGTTGAGTTAGCGTTCCCGCCGGCAAAGTGGGTGCCCCACCCTCGCCCCCGCCTTCCCCAACGGAAACCGGCTACAATCGAGCCATGCGAGTCACCGTGGGCGTCTCCGGCGGAATTGCCGCGTACAAGGCGGCGGAACTGGTGCGCGCCTTGCAGCGCCAGGCCCTTGAAGTCCATGTGGTCATGACCGAGGCGGCCACGCGATTCGTCCAGCCGCTCACCTTTGCCGCGCTCACCGGCCACAAGGTCATCACCAGCCTGTGGGACGACACGGGCGCCGGCGACGGCTCCTACGAAGCCTCCACCGAACAGAACGGCATCGAGCACATCGGCGAGGCGCAATGGGCCGACGCGCTGGTCGTCGCCCCCGCCACGGCCAACATCCTGGCCAAGTTCGCCCACGGCATTGCCGACGACTTCCTCACCACCCTCTACCTGGCCACGCCGGCGCCGGTCCTGGTCGCCCCCGCCATGAACGTGAACATGTGGGAGCATCCGGCCACGCAGGCCAACCTCGAAATCCTCCGCCAGCGCGGTGTGCGCGTCATCGAGCCGGGAACGGGCGACCTGGCCTGCGGCATGGTGGGCGCGGGCCGCATGGCCGAGCCCGAGGCCATCGCCGGCGCGGTCCTCGGCGCTTTTGGCCGCCGCCACGATCTGGCCGGCGAAATCGTGCTCGTCACCGCCGGCGGCACGCGCGAGGCTCTCGACCCCGTCCGCTTCCTCGGCAACCGCTCCAGCGGCAAGATGGGCTACGCGCTGGCCGAAGCCGCGCACAGCCGCGGCGCCAAAGTCATTCTCATCAGCGGCCCGTCTGCCCTCCATCCGCCCCCGCACTGCGAGCTGATCAAAATCACCACCGCGGACCAGATGCGCCAGGCTGTGCTCGAACGTATGACCGAGGCCACGCTGGTGGTCAAAGCCGCCGCCGTGGCCGACTACCGCCCCGTCAACGTCTCCGAGCAGAAGCTCAAGCGCACCGGCCCCATCACGCTCGAACTCGCGCCTACTGAAGACATTCTGGCCGAGGTCGTGCGCCGCCGCCGTCCCGGCCAGCTCATCGTCGGCTTTGCCGCCGAGACCGAGAACCGCATGGAGAATGGCCGCGCCAAGCTGCTGCGCAAGGGCGCGGACGCCATCGTGGTGAACGATGTGGCCGGCGAGGGCGTGGGCATCGACGCTGACAACAACGCCGCCACGTTCCTCACCCTCACCACCTCCATCGAGCTGCCCGAGATGCCCAAGCGCAAGCTCGCCGACCGCATTCTCGACGAAATCCTCACCCTCCGCCGTCCCCGTCCGCTGGTTCTCGAATTCGACGAGCATGTGGACGAGAGATCGCGGCCCGAAAAGACCAGCCCCGAAAAAGCGAGACAGGACGAGGTGCTGAGCCAGTCCGTTCCGCCCGCCGCCGCCCGCCGGCAACTGATCGTGGAATAGAGCAACTGACCGTGAAGTGAAGTAACTGATCGTGGAGTAAAGAAGTTGGCGCGACACCTCGATCTCGCAACCCGCGACGCTCTCCTGGCCCGCGTCCGCTTCTACCGCGACCTCGGCCTCACCGAGTTCTACCGCCGCCCCGTCGACCCCGTGCTGCTTGCTCAACTGGAAGCCGAGCCGGACCTGTTGTCAGAACAACCAGAAAATCCGCGTGCCCCATCCTTTCCGCTTTTTTCCGCGGAAAGGGTGGGAGACCACGCAGCTTCCCAGCCCGATTCTTCCCAGCTCGTCCCAGCCCATGAGGACCATCCAATTCCTCCCCGCAAGCCGCTTCCCGCGCCCCCTCAAATCGCCGCCGCCGTCGCCCCGGCCGACCGCGCCGCCGCCCTCCAGCTCATCCGCGACGAAATCGGCGACTGCACCCGCTGCCCGCTGCACAAGGGCCGCAACAACCTGGTCTTCGGCGACGGCTCGCCCTCCGCGCGCCTGATGTTTGTCGGCGAAGGCCCCGGCGCCGACGAGGACGCGCAGGGCCTGCCCTTCGTAGGCCGCGCCGGGCAACTTTTGAATAACATGATTGCCGCCATGGGCCTCAAGCGCGAGGAAGTCTACATTGCCAACATAGTCAAGTGCCGCCCGCCCGGCAACCGCACGCCCGAACCCGCAGAGGGCAACACCTGCTCCCCATTCCTCTTCCGCCAGATCGACGTCATCCGCCCCCAGGTGCTGGTAGCTTTGGGAGCCACCGCCGCCACCTATCTCCTCGGCGCGCGCCAGCCGTTAGCCGGTCTCCGCGGCCGAGTCCACGCCTTCCGCGGCGCCCAGCTCATCGTCACCTATCACCCGGCCTACCTGCTCCGCGACCCCCGCCAGAAAAAGGAGGCCTGGGCCGACCTGCAAATCGCCATGCGGGAGCTGGGGCTAAAGCCGCCCGGACGGGGCTGAGAAGCGCGCCTCACAGTTTCACAATATTTGCGCCGCTTTGTGCCGCTCTGAAATGTCCGGCGTAATGCATTGATTATGCTTGGGTTGCGGGGTGGTACCCAGTTTCACAGATTAACAGATTCTGTGTTCCTGCGGGGTTGGCGGGGGGGCAAGCCATTGAATCTGCGTGGTTTAAGCGGCTCCACAGTTTCACAGTCGAAGAAACGCGATTTTTTGGGGCATCCGGCGCTGCGGCGGGCCTGTCGGAGGCCGGTTTGGCCACGGGGAACGCGCTCGCGGCGCGGGAGATTCCGGGCAAGGTTTCGATAAGGTACTGCACAATCCGGGACAGCGATGAGTCGCGCGCGGCCGCCCAAACCCGGGCCTGGCGGTATGACTGGTCGCTGACGGTCACTGTGATGTTTTTCGTGGTTTGCACTCCGACGGCGCAGATTGGCTTCCCTGCCCGTCCTCTACTTGCTATTGTGCTCGAAAGGGGGGTAATTCTCTGCAAGAGAGCCGGAAGGCTGCGGTCCGTCCCAGGCTGGTCCACGAAAGCCGAACGACGATTGGCGCTATAATCACGGCACTCCCAAACAGGCGGGTTTGAAATGAAGGAATATGCGGCTGTATTCGAGAAAACATCGAACGGCTGGAGCGCCTACGCTCCGGACCTGCCGGGGTTGGGCGTGGCGGCGGCGACCTTCGCCGAAACGGAGCAGTTGCTGCGCGAGGGAATTGAGCTTCACATCGAGGGAATGCGCGAGGACGGTCTGCCGATTCCAGAGCCGCTTACCCAGGTGATGCGCATGGCAATTCCCGCCTGAGCCGATGGAGGTTTGTGGTCTCCCACCTTTTTCGCGGTGACGCTGCGAACGGGATGGGGCACGCAGTCATGGATGGTCAGACTTGGGCCACCCGCCGGGGCAGCGCAGAGCGAGAGGGGACGTGGACTCTGCGCTGCATGGACCCATGGCGCCACTGCCGACCTATTTCTTCTCCGCGATGAAGGTCGATGTGCGGTCGGTCAGCTTATTTGTCGAGACCACCGTCATCTTCTTCCCGTCAGACGAAACGGTCAGTTTCGCTACTTCGACTTCCTTGCCGTCCCGCTTGTCGGTCTCCTCGATGGTGTGGGCATCGATGCGCTTCAGAGAGACAGAGTCGTAGGTATACGCTCCGGTGACCGGGTAGTCTTTGCCGTCAAATTTCGCGGTAAAGGTCTCGCCTGTCGGCGAGGACATGGTCAGCTCATCGCCACTGGTCTTGTACGTGACGGTGAGGCCATTCGCAGATTCTTGAACCTTGGAGATTCGCCACGAGCCGGAAGTCGCATGCACTCCCGAAGGCGCAACTCCGACCAGCGTGGCGGTAGTTTCCGCAGTCACCGTGTCACCGCCGCTCTTGGGATGGGAGGTGATCTTGACCGTCAGAGTCTTGCCGTTGGCCGAAACGGTCCGGGTCTGTTCGGTTACGACCGTGCCGCCCTTTTTGGTCGTGACGGCGATCGACTTGGGATCGACTTCGCGGACGCTGATGGTGTCGTAGGTCTGGCCGGTGACGGCCTGGTCCTGCCCGTCGGCCTTGACATCAAAACTGGGGTTGCAACTGACGCAGTGATACCAGCCCTGGCTCAAGTAAAAGACGTTTGGCTTGGGCGAAAACTTGGTTTGGGCAATGTTGGTGTGCCAGGTGCCGTCGAATGGGCTTTGCGCAAACGACGATGCGGGAGCCCACCATGCCGCCACAAGAAACAGCGCGCAGGCAACGAACCGCTCTATTTTGTTCATCTGGATTCTCCTCCACAGGGATTGGGTTTTGGCGCTCTGTGCCCGGGGGCAAATCGGATAATTTGCGCCCTGCCAGGATGGCCGCGTCAATTGTACATGCCACTTCCATATACAGGGGCATTTTTCTCTTGTCGCTGAATCCCAACTAACTCCGGCGGCCCATGAAGGGGTTAGTTCTGCCCCTGGCCGCCAGGACCTACCCCTGATCCCGCCACAAATAGACCCCGCCCAGCAGGCCGGTTTCATTGGAGACGATGCTCACGTTCTTCGGTGGCGTGAAGTCGATCTTCTTGGTGTTGCCGCCGCCCAGGTAGAGGTGGTCCCAGTTGAACAGCAATTCGGTGTCCTCGATGGCCTCCTGGAGCAGCAGGTTCCACTCCTTCTTGCCGAATTTGTCGATGCCGCGGCGGCCCAGGTAGTCCTCGTAGGTCATGCCCTTCTTGCGCCAGATGTGGTGGCCCAGCTCGAGGCCGGGGCACAGGTGGCCGTTGGTGAACAGGGCCGCGCCGAGGCCCGTGCCCAGCGTGATGACCAGTTCCACGCCGTCGCCCTTGATGGCCCCGTAGCCGGCGACATCGGCGTCGTTGCCCACACGCACCGGCTTCTTCCAGCGCTTTTCGAGCTCCGCCTGCAGCGGGAAGCCTCCTGCCCACAGCGGGTGCAGGTTGAAGGCGCCAAAGGTTTTCCCGTGCTTGACGACGCCGGGAAATCCCACCGAAACGCGGTCGAAACCGGGCAGCAGCTTGCGCAGCTCGCCCAGTCCGCCCAGCACCGCCTCCGGCGTGGGCACCTCCGGAGTCACCACGCGCTGCCGTTCGCTGACCGGCTTGCCCGTGGGATCCAGCAGCAAGGCCTTCAGCCCCGAGCCGCCTATATCGATCGACAGCGTGATGGGGCCAGGGGTGGTGGACGAAGCGCTCGGCGAAGCGCCGGGCGCCAGAGAGGCGGTCGAATCGGTCTTGGGTGTCATCAGGACGAATTGTAATTCCCGAGGCCCGGTTTGCAAGGTCCGGGTCAAACGATATTCACAGTTCGCTCGTTCCGCGCCCGCCATCCCCTACACTGATTCTTGCCTCCCATGCCCGCCTACTGCGAAGTCGCCTTGCCCGTGCCGCTGGACCGCGCGTTCACCTACGCGGTGCGCGAGGGCCAGCTTCCCAAGCGTGGCGCGCGGGTCATCGTGCCATTCCGGAAGGAAAAGCTCATCGGCGTGGTCACCGCACTCGGCACCAAAGCTCCGGCGGACTTCGAAGTACGCTTCCTTGAGGCCGTTCTCGACGACGAACCCCTGCTCAGCGAGCAGTTGCTCACCCTGGCCGAGTGGATGGCCCAGTACTATCTGGCCCCGCTGGGCGAGGTGCTGCGCGGGATGTTGCCGCTGATGGCCGAGGTGCGGCGCACTGTCTACTACCGCATCACCGACCTGGGGCGCGACGTGCTGGCCGGAAGTTTGGACGGGGACGCGGGGCGGGGCAAGGCAAGAGGGTGGGCTGCGAGTCAATTTCCCGAAGAGCCCACCTCAGGGGCTAAAGCCCACGGTGATTTGGCCGACTTTGATGCCGGGGCTAAAGCTCCGGCCTACCGTCCCAGGCTTCCGGATGCCGTCCATCCCAGGCTTCCGGATGCGGCGAGTCATTCCGTGGGGTCGAGGGGCAGCGCGAGGCGAAGGGGAAAGCTGTCACTAGAAGAGCAGGACCTGGAGCGCCGCGTTCTCACACGTCTGGCCTCCGGCGAGCCGGTCAAAGTCTCCATGCTGCGCACGGCTACGGCGGCCACGCTGCCGGTGCTGGCCGGGCTGCTGCGCAAGAAGTGGATTGCGCGGGAGACGGCGGCCCAAGAGCGCGATGCGCGGCGGATGGAGCGGTTTGCCGTGCTCATCCCCGAGGCGCGCCTGCCCGCATTGACGCGGAAGCAGCAGGCCGTCCTGGCCGAGTTGGCGGCCTGCGGCGGCGAACTGCCGCTGGCCGAGCTGCGCCGCCGCGATCTGCCCTCCTCCACGCTGCAAACCCTGGTCCGGCGCGGCCTGGTCCGCATCGACGAGCGTCCCGCCATCTTCCATCTGGGCGGCCTGCAGCCGGCCGCGCCGCCTTTCTGGCTCAATCCACCGCAAACGGACGCGCTGGCCGAGTTGGCCACGGCTCTGGGGGGATTCCATCCCTTCCTACTTTACGGAGTGACGGGGTCGGGAAAAACCGCCGTCTACCTGGCCGCCATGCAGCGCGCGCTCGACCGCGGGCTCTCGTCCATCCTGCTGGTTCCCGAGATCGGCCTCACGCCGCAAACCGCCGGCCTGCTCGACCAGGCCTTCGGGCAGAAAGTCGCGCTGCTGCACTCCGCGCTGACGCCCGAGGAGCGCAGCGAGCAGTGGCGCCGCATCCGCCGCGGCGACGCGCCCATCGTGGTCGGCACCCGCTCGGCCATCTTCGCTCCGGCGCCCAACCTCGGCCTCATCCTGGTCGACGAAGAACAGGACCAGAGTTACAAGCAGGAGGAGACGCCGCGCTACAACGCCCGCGACGTGGCCGTGATGCGCGCCAAGCTGGCCGGCGCGGTGGTGGTGCTGGGCTCGGCCACGCCGTCTCTCGAGAGCTGGCAGAATTCCGTTCTGGGCAAATACGCCCGCATCGAGATTCGCGAGCGGGTGATGAACCGCCCGCTGCCCGAGGTCGAACTCATCGACATGCGGCAGGAATTCCAGCAAACGGGGCAGGACCAGCTTTTCTCCCG
>JBEKZJ010000070.1:0-25298 GCA_049509995.1 Occallatibacter sp.
CCCTGCATCCCTTTCGTAGCTCGTACTGCCCGTTTCAACCCGGGGCGCCGGCTATCCGGCTCCAGCCCCAAAACCAGTGTTCAGTGATCAGTTGTCAGTTCTCAGTTTTGCCTTGTCTCTTCCAGCCGCATAGCCTTGCTACTTACCGGCTGACCACTGTTCACTGTCCACTGACCACTTGCCTTACTTCCCCTGCGCCCGGCCGATGATCTCGTCGGCAATCATGCGCGGAGCCTCTTCATAGCGCGCGAACTGCATGGAGTACGACGCGCGGCCCTGCGTGGACGAGCGAATGTCGTTCACATAACCAAACATTTCCTTCAGAGGCACGATGGCCTTGATCACCTGCGAGCCGCCTACGCGATCCACGTGCTCGATGCGTCCGCGGCGCGAGTTGATGTCGCCGATGATCACCCCCATATGCTCCTCGGGAACCGTGACCTCGACGGCCATCACCGGCTCGAGAAGGACCGGCGAGGCCTTGCGCGCCGCTTCCTTGAACGCAATCGATCCCGCAAACTTGAAGGCCATTTCGTTCGAATCCACTTCGTGGTAGCTGCCGTCGTAGAGGGTGACCTTCACGTCCACCATCGGGTAGCCGGCCAGGATGCCCAGCTCCAGCGCGCCCCGCACGCCCTGGTCGATGGGCTTGATGTATTCCTTGGGCACCGAGCCGCTCTTGATGGCGTTGATGAACTCGTAGCCCATGCCCGGCTCGTTGGGCTCCACGCGCAGCTTGCAATGCCCGTAGTTGCCCGAGCCGCCGGTCTGGCGGATGTACTTGCCTTCGGCCTCGGCGGTCTTGCGGATGGTTTCGCGGAAGGCCACCTTGGGCTCGCCCACATTGGCCTCCACCTTGTACTCGCGCTTCATGCGGTCGACCAGAATCTCGAGGTGCAACTCGCCCATGCCGCTGATGATCGTCTGTCCCGACTCGTCGTCGGTGTGCACCTTGAAGGTTGGATCCTCGTCGGCCAGCCGCGCCAGCGCCACGCCCATCTTTTCCTGGTCGGCCTTGGTCTTGGGCTCGATGGCCACCGAGATCACCGTCTCCGGAAACACGATGGCGCCCAGAGCGATGGCGTGATGCGGATCGCACAGCGTATCGCCCGTCTTCAGGTCCTTCAGCCCCACGCACGCGCAGATGTCGCCGGCCAGAATCTCCGACACGTCCTCGCGCTTGTTGGCGTGCATCTTCACCAGCCGACCGATGCGATCCGTCTTGCCCGTGCGCGGATTCAGAATCGTATCGCCGGTGTTCAGCGAGCCCGAGTAGACGCGCACGAAGCACAGCTTGCCGAAGGGATCGTTGATGATCTTGAAGGCCAGCGCCGCAAGCGGCTCGTTGTCGTCCGGCTTGCGCACCACAATGTGGTGGTGATGGCGGGGATCGATGCCCTCCACCGGAGGCTTGTCCAGCGGGCTGGGCAGGTAATCCACCACCGCGTCCAGCAGCGTCTGCACACCTTTATTTTTAAATGCGCTCCCGCAGATCACGGGAAAAACCTTCAGGTCGATGGTGGCCTGGCGAATGCCCGCCTTCAGTTCGGCGATGGTCGGCGTCTCGCCCTCGAGAAACTTCTCGAGCAGCACATCGTCGGTCTCGGCGATGATCTCGATCAACTGCAGCCGGAAGGCCTCGGCCTTCTTCTGCAACGCGGCGGGAATCGGCTCAATGTCGTACTGCGAGCCCATGGCCTCGTCTTTCCAAACCACGGCCTGCATCTCGACCAGGTCGACCACGCCCTTGAAGCCGGCCTCGGCGCCGATGGGAATCTGCAGCGCCACGGGCCGTGCGCCCAGGCGCTTGCGGATAGTCTCCAGAACGTGCTCGAAGTCCGCCCCGTTCTTGTCCATCTTGTTCACGAAACAGATGCGCGGCACGCGGTACTTGTCGCCCTGCCGCCACACCGTCTCGGTCTGCGGCTGCACGCCCGCAACCGCGTCGAACACGGCCACCGCGCCGTCCAGCACGCGCAGGCTCCGCTCCACCTCGGCGGTAAAGTCCACGTGGCCCGGCGTATCGATAATATTGATGCGCACATCGCGCCACATGCAGGTCGTTGCGGCCGACGTGATCGTAATGCCGCGCTCCTGCTCCTGCTCCATGTAGTCCATGGTCGCCGTGCCCTCATGCACCTCGCCTATGCGGTGCGTAATGCCCGTATAGAAAAGGATGCGTTCCGTCGCAGTCGTCTTCCCGGCGTCGATGTGCGCCATGATTCCGATGTTCCGGCAACGATTCAGAGGTATGGTGCGAGCCACGGCAATTCTTCCTTGCGAGCTTTCCAGCCCGCGGTTAAATCTCTTAGTCCAACTAAGTCCCTAGTCCCTAAGTCCCTAGTCCCTAAGTCCCTAGTCCCTAAGTCCCTAGTCCCTAAGTCCCTAGTCCCTAAGTCCTACCACCGGTAATGCGCAAAGGCCTTGTTGGCCTCGGCCATGCGGTGTACGTCTTCCTTCTTCTTCATCGCCGCGCCGCGCCCGTTGGCCGCGTCCAGCAATTCGTTCGAAAGCTTGTCGGTCATGCCCTTTTCGCCGCGGCCGCGGCCGTAGGTGATCAGCCACCGGATCGCCAGCGAGGTGCGCCGGTCCGGATTCACTTCGATCGGCACCTGGTAGTTGGCGCCGCCCACTCGCCGCGTCTTGACTTCAAGCAGCGGCTTGCAGTTCTCCACCGCCTTCTTGAAGAGCTTCAGCGCGTCGTCGCCGCCGCCCTTTTCCTCCAGGTTCTTCATCGCCTGGTAGAAGATGCCCTGGGCCGTCGATTTCTTCCCGCCCCACATCATCGAGTTCACAAACTTGGTGACCAGCGTCGACCCGTACACCGGATCCGGCGCCACTTCCCGCTTTGCAATGTGCCCTTTTCTCGGCATAATTCCTCAGAATCAGGTGGTGTTTTAACAACACCCGAACACTCAAATTTCTGGTACAAACGCTGTGCAGTGGACGCGCAAACCGGCGCTTTCCCCTACTTTTTGCCCACCGGCCCGCCCTTGGCGCGCTTGGCTCCGTACTTCGACCGGCTCTGCTTGCGGTTGGCCACGCCCACTGAATCCAGCGTGCCGCGCACCACGTGATAGCGAACCCCGGGAAGATCCTTCACGCGGCCGCCGCGAATCAGCACGATCGAGTGCTCCTGCAGGTTGTGCCCGATCCCCGGGATATAGGTGGTCACCTCAATCCCGTTGGTCAGCCGCACGCGCGCCACCTTGCGCAGCGCCGAGTTCGGCTTCTTAGGCGTCTGTGTATACACGCGAGTGCAAACGCCGCGCCGCTGCGGCGAGGCCTGCAAGGCCGGTGAGGCCGTCTTGTACCGCGGGGCCGTGCGCCCCTTGCGAACCAACTGATTGAATGTAGGCAAACCAAACTCCTTACGCCAAAAACCGTGTTGCTTCCCACTTCACATGCCGCGCGCAGACCTATGGGGCTTCCCGCTGCGATGATGCGCAACCATTCCCGGTGGCGCACGCGCACGGAAGCCCTATCGTTGCTGCTTCGCGTCTGCCTTCGTTCCAACTTCAGACGAGAACCGGGACGGTGGCCGTGCGCTCGCCGCGGCGAGGCCAACTCCGTTTCGCGGTTCCGGCCCGCATAGCCCTCCAAGGTGGAGAACGCGCGGGCTCCGTAGCGATTTGCCCCTGCCCTCCGCAAGAAGAGAGCGATTCCGGGGACCTGCCGGGCCGGATGACCGCTCCTGGCCCTGAGCATCAGCTCCGGCCATCTACTGCCTGGCCAGCCTGCCCATACGCAACCGCCGTTAAGACGCACGGATGCGTTCTTGCGGAACCTTTTAAGAATAACAAGAAACGCGGGTGGGGTCAACGAGTTCGGCCCTACCGCAGAGGATTTGTCCCAATTCTAGTTGATCGATTGCAGCTTCCACGCGCCGCCATCCAACGCAAAGGTGGCCGTCTTCTTGCTGCTCAGCTTGTTCCCTGGGTTGTGGGCGATGTTCTGCAGCGGGCCGGGAACGCCGTCCAGATTCTCGCTCTCGGTGAACACGGCGCTCTTGGTTCCACCAACTTCGTCCTGTATCTCCTTGATATCGTGCGCTTTCAGGTGGTTCGCAGCGAGCGTGACCACGACCACCGAAAAGTGCGTATCGCTCAGGCTATCCGGCCGCCATTGGATGACGTCGCCCCCTTTCGGCAGCTTGAAAGCCTTCTTGCCCTCGGGGGTCAGGGTGAAGTCGGCCCAGAACTTGTTGGGATACACCTTCGTCCGCTCCCAATATTTGGCGGCGATGCCCTGCCTCATGCCCAGATCGTCGACCGTGATGTTTACGCCTGCCGCCGGCATCTGGTCATACTTCGCCTGAATCATCGCCAGCGCGCTGGTCTCCGTCAGATCCGGCGCCGGCTTGCAGCCGGTCAACAGCAATCCCGTCCCCAGCAGCGCCACAACTCCCAGAACCTTCATATTCACCGCGTTTTTCACTTTCCCTCCGTACACCGCACCAAACGGTTCGAATTCGCTCGACCCGCCATTTTTATCCTACTCTCCGCCGCTGTCAATGGGGTTGAAAGTGACCATGCTCACAGTTGCTCGGTTTCTGCCCCGAAAACCGCTAATTCCGCCCCCAAATCTGCAAGAAAGTCGGCCGTTGCGCTCATTCCTCCTCCCCGCTCAGCGCCCTGCATCCTTTGTGAGCCGGCTCAACAGCAGCTCCAGAAACCCCTTCTCGTCCGACTTCAGGCAGACCTGGGCGTTAGGCGCCCCATCCACTGGCCGCGTAAACCCCTTGTCGTCCACTTCCAGCCGCATCGGCGTCGCCGGGCAAAGATCTGGCCGGATCGCATACGTCACCGCCACCGGGTCAAACAGCGTCGGCGCCGCCGCGTGCCCCCCAGTGCCGGCCAGCCACTGGTGGTAGAGCAGCGTCAACTGGTCGGTGAGCGGCGATCCATGAGCAAAAATCTCCTCCCGCTCCCTGGTCTCCAGGTGGATCTGGGTCGAATCGAGCGGCATCATGAACACCGGTACTCCTGAGGCCAGCAGCGCCCGCGCTCCCGCCGGGTCGCGGCTGATGTTCCACTCCGCGTCGGCAGGCCGCCGCTCCCCGTTCTGCCCGTCGTAGCCCCGGTAGATGCTGCCGCCCATCATCACTACCCGCTTCAACTTGCGAAACGTCGCCGGATCCCGCTCGATCGCCGCCTGCACATTGAACAGCGGACCGATCGCAATCAGCGTGATCTCGCCCGGATGCGCGCGAATCTGGCCCAGCAGGAATTCAACTGCATGGGGATGCCTCAGAACCGGCGCCTGGCCGGCATAAGCGGCCTGCGTGAACACATTGTCGTGCGCCGTCGGAACCCCGGCAGCTACCGGAATGTCTCCGCGCCCCACCGCCGCCAGATAGCGGTCCAGCAGCCGAGCCCGCAGCTCCGTGTCGCCGAACTCCGTCGTAATACCCAGCAGCTTCAGCTCCGGACTCCGCAATGCCAGGGCCAGCGCAAAGGCATCGTCGATGTCGTCACCGATGTCGGTGTCCAGAATCGCCAAATGAAGCGCCGTTGCAGGCTGCTGGCCGCCGGCAGCCGCTTGTCCCCGCGCGCCAGCCAACCCGGCAACCAGCATGGCCAGCGCGCCAAACCCTGAAAACAATCGCAAAATCTTCATGCACAACACTCTAACCCCAATCGCCGCCCTCTGCCTTCTCAAACCCGGCCTGCGCAAACCGCCCACGGTGCGTTAGCATCAAACCACGTTTCGATCTCTTCCCCTCGGAAATCGTGCCCATGCGCTTTGCTTCGACTCTTCGACGGTTGGCGGCGCTCGCCCTGGTGGCCTGCGCGGCCTCTCTGCACGCGCAGTCCTTTGATCTGGAGCATGGCCGGGAGCCGCTGGTCTCGCTCGATGGACCCTGGCGCTTCCATCCCGGCGACTCGCCGCTCCAGCCAGGCTCCCAACCCAACGACCCCCAGAAACCCCTGTGGGCCGCGCCCGGCTTCGACGACTCCGCCTGGCCGCTGCTCCAGGGCGGCAAATCCTGGGCCACGCAGGGCTATCCGGCCATGAGCGGCTATGGCTGGTACCGGTTCACCGTCAGGGTCCCGGCCGGCGAAAGGCCCACATCCCTGCTGCTGGCGCCCATCGTCACCGCCTACGAAGTCTACGTGGACGGCAACCCCGTCGGCGGATCGGGAGACATGCCTCCCACCATCGTGCCCAACACCCAGTTCAGTTTTCACCTTTTTCCTCTCACGCCGGCCGGAACCAGCTCCGCCCGCACCGTGCTGGTGGCCATTCGTGTTTGGCACTCCCCCCTCTGGTCAAGCTATATGGGCGGAGGCCCCTGGCAGCGAGGCAACCTGGCCGGCGACCCTGAGCTGCTGGCCGCCGAACAGCAGCACCATCAATTGGCGCGCAACGTGCGATTTGTCGACTACTACTCCTACAGCATTGCCGCAGGATTGATCGGCTTCGCAATTCTTTGCCTGTTTCTCTTCCGGCCCGCCGAATGGGAATATCTATGGTTTGCCATCATGTTGCTGGCGCAGGCCGCCGACAGCGTTCTCAATGTCTCGAAGGAAATCTACGCCATTCCGCCCATTCCCGTTTTTGACCTGCTGGATGGCGTACTGTCGGCCGTCATCGTCTTCACGGCGTTTTGCTTCTTTTCCCAAGTCCTGAAAGCCCGCATTGGAGCCGTGGAGAAAATCTTTCTGGCGCTGGTAGCCTTCAGTCCGATTCTCAACGTCTCTTACTGGCCCGGCTGGTTGCCGGTAACCGCCTCCGCGGCAAGCCAATTGGTGTGCCTTCTGCCTGCCGCGGCGTGGATCTTCTGGCTGCTGGCCAAGCGCGCAGTGCGCGGCAACCTCGATGCCCGCCTGCTGCTGCTGCCCACGCTCCTGGATCTCGGCTATTACGCGGCCGACAACGTGGCCATTGTGCTCAACCAGGCGGGATGGACCAAACTGCCGCGCGTGCTCGAGTTGCCTATTCCGTTGCCGCCCTTCACCATGCAACTCGGAATCTTCCTCCATGTTTTCTTCCTGCTGGCCATGCTGGTGTTTCTCATCCGGCGGTTTGCCCTGGCCCGGCAGCAGGAGGAGCGTATGGCCGGCGAGTTCGAGGCCGCCCGCCAGATCCAGCAGCTCCTGCTTCCAGACGCCTTCGACCAGTGCCCGGGCTTCAAGGTGGAGTGCGTTTATGAGCCCGCCGACGAGGTGGGCGGCGACTTTTTCCAGCAGATCGGCGATGGCCGCGGCGGCATGTCGATCGTCATCGGCGACGTCAGCGGCAAGGGCCTGCCCGCTGCCATGCTGGTCTCTGTGCTGGTAGGCGCCATCCGCGCCGAGGCCGCCCACGGGGCAGATCCCGTGGCCATGCTCACCTCGCTCAACCAGCGCATGATGGGCCGGTCGCGCGGCGGATTCACCACCTGCCTGGTCGCTCATCTCAGCGCTGGCGGCATGTTGACCGTGGCCAACGCGGGCCACCTGCCGCCCTATCTCAACGGGTTGGAAATCGCCGTTCCCGGCGCCCTTCCTCTGGGCGTCGTTGCCCATGCCGAATACGAGTGCACCACGGTACAGCTTGTTCCGGGCGACCGGCTCACCTTTGTCTCCGACGGGGTGGTCGAAGCCCAGGGCAAAACCCCGCCCTGGTGCGGCGACCTCTTCGGCTTCGACCTCACCCGCGCCCTCAGCGTCTTCCCCGCACAGCGCATCGCCGATGCCGCCCGCGGCTTCGGCCAGTCCGACGACATCACCGTGGTCACGGTTGAGTTCTGCGGCGCAGAAGCTGCCGTCACGACCGCCTGATCCACTTCGGCGCGCGGGGAAACCACCCAGCCGTCCCGCTTCACATTGTCCCCTTTATACCGGCAAAAGGAGTCTTGGGCGCGGTGGCCACGCCCACCAGCGAATCCGCGCAGCCGTAGTAAAGGAACCACCGATCGTGGAAGTACACCAGCCCTTCGGCAAACGTGGTTCCGGCAGCGTACTGCCCCGTCTTCTCATAGGCCATCTCCGGCTTCAGATCCGGATGTTCCGCCTGCTTGAGCAGGTGCGCCGGATGGTGCGCGTCGAACAGCGCTTCGCCCGCCGCATAGGCGTTCGAGCCAAGCTCGGGATCGCCGCCCTCCACTGCGTTTTTGCCGTTGTAAACCAACACGATTCCCGCGCTCGTCACCACAGGCGGCGGCCCGGTTTCAGGGAAGCCGCTGTCAAAGTGCCCCGCCCGCGGCCGCAGCAGTTCGATGGGTGCGCCCTGCGCGTCTTCTACCGGGCTCCAGTGAACCAGGTCCGCTGAAGTCGCCAGGTGGATCGCCCCTTCGCCCCAGTACATCCAGTATTTGCCGTCGATCCTGGCCGCTATAAGCCGCCCCTTGTCCGCATCGAGCCGGGTAACAATCCCCGCCGACTTGTATCTCAGCGCCGAATATTTGCCCCCCGCCGCGTGCAGAAACGCCGGCCCATGCTTGGTCCAGTGCATCAGGTCACGCGAACTCGCAATCCCCACCGAGATCAAATTGCGGTCGCGGTTCCATTGCGTATACGTCAGCACATAGGTCCCGTCCTCCCGCTCCACGATGCGCGGATCCTCAACTCCACCGGGCCACTCCCGCGACTCCTGCTTGTCTTTGGCGGGAAAAAACACCGGCGCATCGCGGCGCGTGAAGTGAATCCCGTCCGCGCTCTCTGCCAGCCCCAGCCGCGACGTGTGCCCCCCAATCGCCATCGCCCCGGAATCGTCTTCTGCACGATAGAGCACAACCACCTTCCCATCCCGCACAATCGCCGCCGGATTGAAGGTGTGCAGCGCCTCCCAGTGCGCGGGAGCCTTTGAAATTGGGTCGGCAAAAACAGACTCCGCTCGCGGCGCAATCACCGGATTGCCGCTCTCCGGCCGCGTGAACGGCCCAATCTCCCACGGTTCGGCGGTCTGCGCCTCTAACCCCGCCGCCAAAACCAGCGCCGCAACCAGCAAAAACCTTCCCCGTATCGTCCTTTTCATTGCTCCCCTATTCCCCCGGCGCCAACCGCCTCAGCCGCATAAAAGCTCAACGCCGCGTCCCCCTGCTCCAGCAGCCGCGTCCGTCCCAGCGTTCCGTACCGCTCATCCAGCGTTTCTTTCCTGCGATGCTCCGCAATCACCAGCGCCCCAGGAGCCAGCAGTCCTGCCGCGGACCCGCCCAGCAACCCCAGCGTAGCCGCATACTCCCGCACTGCATCGTAAGGCGGATCGAGAAAGACCACATCAAATGCCGCTCCCGGCTTCATTCTCCGCAACCACCCTCCCACGCCCGCGCCATGAATCCGGAACCCCGCCGTCAACCCCAGCCTGGCAAGATTCGCCCGCAGCACTTTCAGCGCCGCCGGCCCCTGCTCCACAAAGTCCACGCCGGCCGCGCCGCGGCTCAGCGCCTCCATCCCCACCGCGCCCGAGCCGGCATACAAATCCAGAAAATTCGCGCCCGCAATGCGCGCCGCCAGCACGTTGAAAAGGGTCTCCCGCAGCCGGTCGCTGGTGGGCCGCGTGGCCAGCCCGGCCGGCGCCTCCAGCGTGCGGGAACGAAACTGGCCGGCAATGATGCGCATCGTTGTTCAGCATACCGGACCGCGACCCACTACAATTTACTTATGCGAGGCTGGTCAATCCCCCTGGGACGTTGGATGGGCGTCGAATTGCGCGTCCACATCTTTTTCCCTTTGCTGGCAATCGTCTGCCTCGCACTCAGCGCCGCCGACGGCGTGGCGCGCGGCCTGGGCCTGTTCCTGGTGCTGTGCGCGGCTGTCGCGGTGCGCGAAATCGCCCGCCTGCTGGTGGCCGCCTGGCTCGGGCTGCGTCTCCGCGCCATTCTGCTGCTGCCCATCGGCGGACTCTTCGCCTACGCCAATCCCGAGAGCCAGGAGAACGCCAACCAGGGCGGCGGCGAGTTTGCCATGGCGTTCGCCGGCCCGCTGGCCAACGTAGCCACGGCGCTGGTGCTGGGGGCAACATTTCTTGGCGCGGGCGCCGGTTTCCGGCTCTTCGACCAGCCCTTGGTCACCTCCGCTTACCTGTTGCGCAGCACGGTCTGGATGCAGGTCGGCCTGGGCCTCCTGCACCTGGTGCCCGCCTATCCGCTGGACTGCGGCCGCCTCCTCCGCGGCAGCTTTGCCCGCAGGCACGGCTTTGCTCCCGCCGGCCGCGCCGCATCCGGCCTGGGCCAGGTCCTGGCGCTCCTCACCATGGTGGCCGGCATGCTGCTCCACAATTACTGGCTCATCATCGCCGGCTTCTTCATCATGATCGGCGCCCAGATTGAAGACCAGGGCGTCTTCTTCCAGTCCGTCGTCGACACCGTCCGCATGCGCGAGGTCATGCTCACCGATTTCGCCACCCTCTCGCCGTCCGACACCCTCGCCGACGCCCTCGTCCGCTGCGTCCACTCCCTGCAGGAGGACTTCCCCGTCGTCCGCGGCCCGCAACTGGTCGGCATCGTCTCCCGCCAGCGCATCGTCGACGCCCTGCGCAGCGACGGCAACGGCTACGTGCAGTCGGTCATGTCCCGCGCCTTCCAGGTTGCGCGCCCCGAGGATACGCTGGGAACCACCATCCGCCGCCTCACCGCCGGCCACGGCCTCGCCCTCATTCCCGTCACCGAAAGCGGACGCGTGGTCGGCATTGTCAGCGTGCAGAACCTCATGAGCTCCATGTCCCTGCTCGCCGAGCAGCGCCGCATCGAGCGCCAGGAAAGCGGAGACTGACGCCGCCCATGGCTGCCGATCCTGAAGCGCAGCTCGCCCCCGGCCTCTACCTGGTCGCCACTCCCATCGGCAACCTCGGCGACATCACCCTCCGCGCCCTCGAAATCCTCAAGCGCGTGGACCGCATCGCCTGCGAAGACACCCGCCAGACCCAAAAGCTCCTCAACCACTTTGAGATCGCGACCCCCACCGTAAGCTGCCACCAGCACAACGAGCGCCAACGCGCCGCCGAACTGGTCGAGGCCCTCAAAGCCGGCGGCCGCATCGCCCTGGTCTCCGACGCTGGAATTCCCGGCATCAGCGACCCTGGAGCCTGGCTGGCCGCTGAAGCCATTGCCGCCGACGTTCCCGTCGTTCCCATTCCCGGAGCCAATGCCGCGCTGAGCGCGCTGGTAGCCTCAGGCCTGCCCACCGGCGAGTTTCAATTCATCGGTTTTCTGCCGGAGAAGGCCGGAGCCCGCCGCAGCCGCCTGGAAGCGTTGGCAGCCGAAGCCGCAAGCTCCCAAACTACGCGCACTCTCATTTTTTACGAAGCCCCGCACCGCATTCTCGGCACGCTGGCCGATCTGGAGGCCGTCTGGGGCCCGGATCTGCGCGTCGTTGTCGCCCGCGAGCTGACCAAGATCCACGAGGAGTTCCTGCGCTCGACGGTAGCCGCTGCACGCCGCGAACTCGCCGCCCGCGATCGCATCCGCGGCGAAATCACCCTGCTGGTTGAGCCGCTGCCCCCAACCCGCGCCCAGTCCGGAACCCCATCCGCAACCGGCGTTCCCGAAAAAATCTCCGCCCGCGTTGCCCGCCTGCAGGCCGAGGCCGGCCCGGAAGCCCGGATAGACGAGAAGGAAGCCCTCAAGCGTCTCGCCCGCGAGCTGGGCCAGTCCAAGAGCGAGCTCTATCGCCAGCTTCAGCGCGAGCGCGCGCGGCTCAAAACCGGGGTCCCCGGCGACAGGTCCTAGTCGCTGGGGTGGAAACCCCCCTCACCTTGAATCCGCAGGGCTCTCTGGAAAAAAGAAGAAAAGGATCGCCATTTCGAGAATCGTCACTCCGTCCTCGCCTGCGAACTCCGGGATGATACCAGCATCTCCTTCAGCATCGGCATCATTCCGGGAGCAGACGGCTGAAAGCCAGTGGCGGGACTCTGATCCCTGATCCCTGTTCCCTGTTCCCTGTTCTTCGGTGATACCAGCATCTCTTTCAGCATCGGCATGGCGCTGCCGAAATGCGGGAAAAGCTCGGCTGATTGAGGGGGCAACCGCCTTTGTCGGGCGGCCAACGGCTCAGTTACGGCCTCATCGGGCACAGGCAGAACCGCACCTTGCTGAATCCGGTACGGATACACGCGTACCCTGGCCAGAAAGAACCACGGATATTGCGTCAGCTCGATGTGCTCCACCTCCGCCGCGCTGAAGTGTTCGCTTACCCGCCGGAGAGCCAGCTTCAGCGCGCTGGCAATGGCCTCCTGCGAGGTCTCTCCCACGCCGCTGCGCAGCGACCCATCGGCAATCTTGATGAAACTCCACCCGCGTGTCTGAATCTTCTTTTCGAGGCGCCCCACATCTCCCGACCGCATGAAGTTCCAACCCTCGCGAAACTCCTCCGTAGCCACCTTCAGGCCAACGGGCAGCTCGGCCCGTGCGCGTAACAGCACGTTCAATTCGGCAATGGTGCGCATGGGGACAACTCTTTCTTCTTCTCAGCAGTAGTTTTGGGGAAGACTTCCAGGCTGCGCCTCGCGGTTGGGCTCTGGATTGGCCTGCGCAGGCGCCTGATCCGTTGACTGGACGATTGCGTAATGAATCAGGCTGTGGCAATAGAGGCACTCTGTTTCGCGTTCCAGGCTGTTCGAGCCGCCGCAAGCCTCGGAAAACGTCCGCAGGCACTCCGGGCAGGAAATCGTTGCGTAAGCCTCTCCCGAATTGTCGCCTTCGTTTCGCTCAATCCAGACCGGAGCCAGCGCAATTGCATGGCTGGAATGCATGCGCTCCGGCCGGGGAAGGGCTTCGATGATCCTCAACAACGAGCCCATGCTGCTGCCCTTTTGATAGAAGGCGTCCGCGGCCACGCCGGAAGGCACTTCGTCGCCATGAAACGCGCCGCTCATGGCCACCGTCTGGATCGACGGAAACCGGCGCCGCACCACCGCGAGCAACTCGAATCCCGACATGCCCGGCATGTTCAGGTCGGAAAGAAGAATGTCGGGGATTTCCTTCCGCATCTCAATCAGCGCGGAGAACCCGTCCTCGGCCGTGCGCACACGATACCCAATCTCCGCGAGCACGGACGACAACAACATTCGAATGGAAGGCTCATCGTCTACTATGAGAAGTTTTTCTCTGGTATCGGGCATCTCTCACTCCACCTGGAACCGCACTTAGGGAATTGGAGTGAGTATCCCATTCAACCGATCGCCACGCTGTTCAATTTCGACCATGACTGCCGAAGGCCGTTGGCCGGCTTCGGCCGGCTTCCCTCAAACGCCCTCAAGCGCCGGCCTTCCGGCGTTGTCGTCCGGCATCTGATCGTGCAGAACCACGTTCAGCAGCGACTTGTGAACCCGGATGCGCCCGTTGTATTCGATAAATCCGAGCTTGCGGAAGCGGTTCATGAAGAAGCTCACGCGCGACCGTGTCGTCCCGATCATCTCCGCCAGCGTCTCCTGCGAGATCTTGGGAAGGAACTGCGCCGGTTCGCCCGGCTGGCCAAACTCCGCCATCAAAAGCAGAATCCTCGCCAGGCGCTTTTCGCTGGAATTGAAAAGCTGATCCACCAGATCCGCCTGAACGCGCATGCTCCGCTCCAGAAGAAACTTCAGAAACAGGTCACTGAACGCATGTTCCTCGTGCATCACGCGGATCATCTCATCCCGCCCGATTTTCAGCGCGGTGCAGGCGGTAATGGCCGTCGCCGTGGACAAGCGCAGCCCAGACACAGCCGCCAGCGCCCCCTCCCCCACAAACTCCCCTGGCGCAACCAGCGTAATCGTGGCTTCCTTGCCGGCTTGCGAAACCACCGTGACCTTCGCGCGCCCCTTTTGCAGATAGAAGACGGAATCGGCCGGGTCTCCCTGCGAAAAGAAAGTCTCCTTGGGCGCCAGTTGGACCATTCTTCGCCCCAGCCCGGCGCTGCCCAGGAACGTCTCGACATTGAAGTTTGGCCTTGAAAGATCAACCATCTGAAAGGACCTCCGCCCGGCTCCAGCCTCTGCAAATGCAACTGTTGGAGGGCGCGCAACCGCATCCCCATCGGGTTAACAAAAGAAAGAAAGTGCAATGACGAGCAAAAGATCATCGCTGGGGAATCGGAGTCCTGATTTGTCGGATGCTCCTCATTCCATTGAGCATCCATGTCATTCTGCCCGGCTGCATACTCTTTGCAGCACTGTAGCTGAGAATCCCACCCTAGGGGTAGGCAATCTGTTCAATTTTGCTCACTTTTTCAGAAATATTTCAAGCCCCCGGAGCGGAAAATCTGGTTGCTTTGAAACGGCACGGCCGCCAGGCCGGGATTTCAACTCCGACAGAATCCGTGCCGTGGGAGGACCAAATACGCAAGCGGCTTTGGCCGCCGGGAGACCGCGAATTGCTGAAAGTCCCTCCGCCGTTCCTCCTTCTTCCCATACCCCGTCTAGCCCGGGGAAATCCCCGGCCTGGCAAAAACTTCTTCCGGCAACTCGGCAGAATGCAAAAATGAGCGCTATTGCTCAGATCACATCGGCCAACGCCGTTAACGTGAGAGCTACCTTGTGCGCCTCAAATGCGCGTAAAGCAAGTGACGCTGCGCATGGGTAGAAAAAGGTGAGATGCATGAAGAAACTTGTGACGTTAGTGGCATTATTCAGCCTGGGCGTGGCTAGCGCCGCCTGGGCGGAGACTCGCGAAGAAGTGCAGAACCGGGTGGATAATGCCGCCACAGTGCTGCACGAGATCATGGCCGCGCCGGATAAAGGCGTTCCGGAAGAAGTACTGGATCACGCAAAGTGCATAGCCGTAGTGCCCCACATGATCAAGGGCGGCTTTGTGTTTGGCGCGGAGAATGGCAAAGGCCTGGCCACGTGCCGGACCGCAAACGGATGGAGCGCGCCGGAGTTCTTTGTCATTACCGGCGGCAGTTGGGGATTGCAGATCGGCGTCGAAGGCGTGGATCTGGTCATGATTTTCCAGGGCGACAAGGGAATGCAGCGGTTGATCTCCGCCAAGTTCCAGCTGGGAGCGGACGCCTCTGCGGCAGCCGGACCGGTTGGACGCCATGCCACTGCCGATACTGACTGGAAGCTGACTACCGAGATCCTCACCTACTCGCGGGCCAAAGGCGCCTTTGCCGGACTCACTCTGACCGGGGCCGATGTTCGCCGCGACGACGATTCCATGAATGCCTTCTACGGAAAGGACGTCACCACACACAGCGTTCTGGCGGGCGAAGTCCCTGCACCTGCCTCGGCACAACCGTTCCTCGACGCGGTCAGAGGGGCAAAAGTGCAGGCCCATGCTGCGAATTAGTTCTTTGAGAAATCCCTCTGCCGTTGCTCACGTTTTCATGCCCCGTTGAGCCCCAGGGGAAGTCCTCAACCCGGCAAATGCCGCTTCCGGCAACCCGGCTGGATGCCAGAGAGAGCCCTATTGCTCAGACCTCGCCGGACAATCCATCTAAAGTGAGAAATACCTTGTGTGCGCCGAATACGCGTAAAACAACAGACGCCACGCATAGGTAGAAAAAAAAGGTGAAATGAATGAAGAAACTTATGACATTCGTGGCAGTACTCAGTTTGACGAGCATCGGCTGGGCGGGAAGTAATCGCGAACAAACAGAAAACCGCTTGGATCATGCGGGAGCAGTACTCCATGAGATCATGTCCGCGCCGGATAAAGGCGTTCCGGAAGAAGTTCTGGAACATGCAAAGTGCATTGCCGTTGTACCCCACCTGCTTAAGGGCGGCTTTGTCTTTGGCGCGGAGAATGGCAGAGGCGTCGCCACCTGCCGCACCGCAAACGGTTGGAGCGCGCCTGCGTTCTTTACCATTACCGGCGGAAGCTGGGGATTGCAGATCGGCATCGAAGGCGTTGATCTGGTCATGATCATCCAGAACGACACCGGGATGGAGCATTTGATCAACAGCAACTTTCAGCTGGGCGGGGATGCCTCCGCTGCAGCCGGACCAGTTGGCCGCCACGCTTCCGCCGATACCGATTGGAAGCTGGAAACCGAGGTCCTCACCTACTCGCGCGCCAGGGGCGCCTTTGCCGGACTCACGCTGACCGGCGCTGCCATTCGCCGCGACGACGATTCCACTGAAGCCATCTACGGGCACGACGTCTCCACTCGCCACATCCTGCGCGGCGAAGAGGCGGTCCCGGCCTCCGCACAATCGTTCCTCGACGCAGTCAGGAACGCTAAGGCCCAGGCGGTTGCTTCCAACTAGCTGTCAGTTTTAGATTGCCGTGGACGCCCGGAAATGACCCTTCAATTCCGGGCGGCCACTACGCGGAGGAATTCCTAATGCTCTGGACAATTTTTGTAGTCCTTCTGGTTCTCTGGCTGCTCGGCTTCACCCTCCATATCGGCGGCGGCTTGATCCACATCCTCATCGTGATTGCCGTCATCGTCCTGATCTTCAACCTGATAAGCGGACGCCGCGGCTTGTGAAACATCCGGGGCCTGAGCGGCGTTCTCAGGCCCTCGCCCTCAAACGCATCCTCGCCTGAACCTCACGGCTCTGCGCCGCTCGCCTCCGTGTGCGCCTCCGCGATCTCCCCGATCAGTTGCTCCAACTGCTCTCGCTTGCGCGCGCTCACATCCAGGAAGCGGATGCCCACAAGGCGCCGGTCGTGGATCGCCTGGATCACGCCGCCCAGCCGGAACAGCAGCCCTCCCAGGCGAAACTCCGTCTCCACCCGCGTATAGATGCCCACCTGAAAGCGCTCGTCGGCGCG
Organism: Occallatibacter sp.; assembly: GCA_049509995.1. Lineage (GTDB taxonomy): Bacteria > Acidobacteriota > Terriglobia > Terriglobales > Acidobacteriaceae > Telmatobacter. Next base: position 16,625 of record JBEKZJ010000070.1, read on the forward strand.
GATGCGGCAGCCGCCCAGGCTCAGATCGAGAATCCGCCCGCTCAGCCTGGACCCCACGTTGACGAGATGAATGATGGCTGAGGTATCCACCTCGTGCCGCGCCTGCGCCCGCCGTTCAGGGTTGGCTGGCCGCGCGGGCCCCCCGCCGGCCGCGGGCTTGGGCCGTTCCGCCACCGCATCGATCCCGGCCTGCCCTTCGGCCTGTTCCCCGGCAGGTTGCCCCGCGGCTCGTTCCTCGGCAGCCTGTCTCCCTTCAGCAAGCCTCTCTGCGCCCTGTGCCCGCCCCCATCTCTCTTGCCCTGACCATTCCGCGGCAGGTTTCTCTTCAGCCTGATTTGCGTCCTTGGCGGCGAGGTCCATTTCCAGTTCGCCGAGCACCTCCAGCAACTCGTCCCGGTAGCGGTCCAGAAGGTCCACAAAGCGAACGCCGAGCCAACCCGCGCCATCGGTCCATTCCGTCACCCCGCTGCACCAGAAGGCCACTCCCCGCACTCGGAAAGTAACCTCTACGCGCACCTGCTTGCCGGCCGGCAACCGTCCCCTGGTGCTCAGCCGGCACCCATCCATGCTCAGTTCAACGATGCGGCAACCCATGCAGGAGCCTTGATCCGCCAGCAGCAGCATGGCTTCCTCGTCCACCACAAAACGGGCCATCCTCCGGCGTTCCATCTCCGGCACGGCCATCCCTTCCGCCTTTGCTTCCTTTTCCATGCCCCGCTCCGCCGGATTTTAAAGATCGGTCAGTGCCCCCCGGCCGGCTCCCAGGGAACCGCGGGCGCAGGTTCCTCGGCCTCCCGGCCCTGCAACCGATCGTATTCATACACGTCGCTCGTCGTGCCCAGCCCCTCGTTGTAAAGGCTGATCGCCCCAATCAGTTGCTTCAGCTCCTCGCTGAATAGATGAATCCCTTGCAATTGGCTCGCCGATGCAGGCATCTCAAATTGTGAAGTCTTAATGAACTTCTGGTACCCTCGGTCCACCAACCGCGACACTTCCCCGCCAAACAGCGCTCCCGGTCGCTCCGCAAACGCCGCCGGCACACCCGCCGCGTCTGTGCTCGGAACCAGCACCGCCCCGGCCCCATGCTTGCTCACCAAAACAGCTCCTGCGACTCCGGCAAAGGGTGCTACATCAAACCAATGGGCGCGCAAAATCTCGAGCGTCTGATCGAAGTTCGGATTGCGGGATTTTTCCCTCATGGTCGCTTTCCAGTCTGCGAGGATGTTGAAATAGAAATGGGCGGAACCTTCTCCCCGCTCCAACCTCGCTGACCCAAATCTCGCATAACCGGAGCGCCGGCCGCAATTCTCCATGGAAATCAACCGCACACACACGCAACCCGGCTCCTCCTTGCCCCAGCGCCTCCGGGAGGAAGCATGAGCGTTCTCCACCTCACCCGTACGGTCTACGACGACCTCCGCGCCCACGGCGAACAGACCTGGCCCCACGAGTGCTGCGGCGTCCTGCTCGGCCGGTTTTCCCCCGCAAACGCAGCCGCCGGCCAGCCCGGCGTTTGGAAGGTCGAAGCCGCCGTCCGCGCCGGAAACACCCGCACCGACTCTGCCCACAACCGCTACCAGATCGCCCCCGTAGAGCTGGTCAAAATCGAGCGCGACGCCCGCCGCCAGGGCCTCGACATCGCCGGCTTTTATCACTCCCACCCCGACCACCCCGCCCAGTGGTCCGCCACCGACTTTGCCGAGGCCCACTGGCTGGGCTGTTCCTACGTCATCACCGCCGTCGCCCAGGGCAAAGCCACCGTCACCAACTCCTTCCTGCTGGCCGGCGCCACCGAGGAAGACAAGCGCTTCGACCAGGAAACCATCCTCGTAGAAGACCAACCCGGCACACCCGATCCAACCTGAACGCCCGTCATTCAAACGGGTTGGACCACCGCAAAGCTGTCATCCTGAGCCGAGCGCAGCGAAGTCGAAGGACCTGCGGTTGTTCTTGCATTTTGCTCTTACCGCATCGAATCCCGCCCCCACCGAATCGAATCATTTGAGGAGAGAAGCGCTCCGCATGACCATCTTCATCCCCACTCCCTTGCGCCTTTACGCCGGCAGCCAGGATGCCGTAGAACTCGACGCGCCCACCGTCGCCGGCGCCCTCGAAGCCCTCACCCAGGCCCATCCCGATCTCCGCAAACACCTCTTCACTCCTGAAGGCAAACTGCGCGCTTTTGTTAACCTGTATCTGAACGACGAAGACGTGCGCTACCTCCCCGCCAAGGAGGCCACCGCCGTCACCGCCGCTGACACGCTCTCCATCATCCCCTCCATCGCCGGAGGGAACTAGCCGTGACTGCCCATCCGGCTCCGCCGCGGCAAACTGCTTCGGTGCTCAGCCTCTTCAGCAACCGGAACTGCATCAACCCGAAACGTTGACCCGGAGAACCTGGAACCCATGCCAACCATCGCTTCCCCTGCCGAGCTTCCCGAACTCTCGACCGACGACCTCTCCCGCTACTCGCGCCACCTTATCCTCCCCGAAGTGGGCATGGAGGGCCAGCGCCGCCTCAAGGCCGCCCGCGTCCTCTGTGTCGGCACCGGCGGCCTGGGCTCGCCCCTCGCCTTTTATCTCACCGCGGCCGGCATCGGCACCCTCGGCCTGGTCGACTTCGACGTCGTCGACTCCAGCAACCTCCAGCGCCAGATCATCCACTCCACCAAAGACATCGGCCGCAAGAAGCTCGACTCCGCCGAGGAAAAGCTCACCGCCCTCAACCCCTCGGTCCACATCGTCAAGCACGAGACCATGCTCTCGAGCGCCAACGCCCTTGAAATCCTCAAGGACTACGACATCGTCGCCGACGGCACCGACAACTTCCCCACCCGCTACCTGGTCAACGACGCCTGCGTCCTGCTCGGCAAGCCCAACGTCTACGGCTCCATCTTCCGTTTTGAAGGCCAGGCCAGCGTCTTCGCCACCGAGCAGGGCCCGTGTTACCGCTGCCTCTATCCCGAGCCGCCGCCGCCCGGTCTGGTCCCCAGTTGCGCCGAAGGCGGAGTCCTCGGCGTTCTTCCCGGCCTGGTCGGCGTCATCCAGGCCACTGAAGCCATCAAGCTCATCCTCGGCAAGGGCCAATCCCTCATCGGCCGCCTGCTCCTGGTCGATGCCCTCAACATGCGTTTCCGCGAGCTCAAGCTGCGCAAGAACCCCGAGTGTCCGGTCTGCGGCCAACACCCCACCGTCACCGAACTCATCGACTACCAGCAGTTCTGCGGCATCCTGCCCGAACCCACCCCGGAAACCAGTGAAGGAATGATCGTGAAGAACGGAATCCCCCAGCTCACCGTGAAAGAACTCAAGCGCCGCATCGACGCCGGCGAAGATGTCTTCATCCTCGACGTTCGCGAGCCCTACGAGTACCAGATCGCCCAGATAGGCGGAAAGCTGATCCCCCAGAACGACGTCCCCAAGCGCCTGGCCGAAATCGACCGCAACCGCGAAATCATCGTCCAGTGCCGCTCGGGCGCCCGCTCGCAGCGCATCGCCGAGTTCCTCAAGCAGGCCGGTTACCCCAAAGTCGTCAACCTCGCCGGCGGCATCCTGGCCTGGAGCAACGAAATCGATCCATCTGTGCAAAAATACTGACACGGACCGGAGCCGCCAGCGGCATGAGCGCATTCCTCGAAATCCCGGCACTGCCCCCGCGCAGCATCGTCCTGCATCCTCCTCTGAGCGATGAGGAGTTCGAGCGCCTGTGCGAGAGCTGCGAGTTTGGTTCTGTCGAACGGACCAGGGAAGGAACGATCATCGTGAACGCCCCCGCGGGAGCCATGACCAGCGACGGCAATAGTGAGATCAACCGCCAGTTGCGCAATTGGTGGATTCAGCATCGGCGCGGCCGCGTCTACGACTCCTGCGCGGGCTTCTTTCTGCCCGACGGCTCAAGTCTCAACCCGGATGCCGCTTATGTGACCGCCGAGCAATTGACAGGACTCAAGCGCGACGATCTGGCCCATTTTCTGCGCCTCGCGCCGGCCTTTGTGATTGAGCTCTTGTCGCTCAGCGACAGCCCCGCGGAGGCGGCGAAGAAGATGGAAGCGTGGATTGCCAACGGCGTCGAACTCGGCTGGCTGGTAGACCCTTACGCAAAAGTGGTTCACATCTACGAGCCGGACGCCGCGCCACGCATCGAGACAGGAAGCCGCGTAGCCGGCTCCGGCCCGGTCGAGGGGTTCGTCCTCGATCTCGAAGAGGTTTGGCGCTGCTACGAGTAGTTGACCTGCGAAGAGAGAAATGGCTAAGAGCGCAACAGATCAGGTGATCCGCGGCAGCGGCAACGTGTTTGCCGATCCGGGCCTGCCCGATGCGCCCGAACTCCACACCAAGGCCCGGCTTTGTACCACCCTCAACCGGATTGTCGAACGGCAACGGCTCACCCAGGCCGAGGTCGCCGCCGCGCCTGGCATCAACCAGCCGAAGGCCTCTGCGCTCCTGAATTACAAGCTGGAGGGCTTCTCCGTCGAGCGCCTCATGCACTTTCTCGCGGCACTCGGACAGAACGTGGAAATCCTCGTCAAACCCAGGCCCGGTTCCCGTTCCGCCCGCATCGCCGTCAAAGCCGCCTGATTCCGCAACCATCGTTTCGGCAGCGCATCGCCGAGTTCCTCAAGCAATCCGGTTACCCCAAAGTCGTCAACCTCGCCGGCGGCATCCTCGCCTGGAGCGACGAAATCGATCCCAGGGTGCAAAAATACTGAGGAATCGGTCAGCAAACGCTTGAAGATTGCCGGGCGGATTCCGAGCAGAGAAGAACCTCCGCAGAAAGGCAATAGTTGACAAACTCGAAACTCCGCAATCGGACCAGGCCGCCTGGGCGCCGCTGGCGAATCGCATGGTTGCTGGGCCTCGGCGTCCTGGTCAACTACTTCGACCGGGTAAACCTTTCCGTTTCGCACGCATCGCTCTACGCCGCATTCGGGATTTCAAACATTGCCTTCGGCTATCTGTCCGGCGCATACAACTGGACATACATGTTGTGCCAATTGCCGATCGGCGTGCTGCTCGATAAATTCGGCGTCCGCCGCATTGGACGAATCAGCACTTTTATTTGGAGCATCGCTTCTTTCGGCGCGGCAGTTTCATCGAGTCTGGGCGGGTTGTTTGCGGCCCGATTTGTTTTGGGCGTCGGCGAAGCGCCCACTTTTCCTGCCAATGCCAAGGCAATCGGCTACTGGTTTCCTCAAAAGGAACGCAGCCTCCCCACATCCATCTTCGACGCCGCGGCCAAATTCGCTTCCGCCATCGGCGTTCCGCTTATCGGCATTGTTCTGCTCCAGATCGGCTGGCGGTGGAGCTTCGCCCTCACCGGCGTGGTCAGCTTCTTTTACTTCCTGCTCTTCTGGCGGATTTATCGCGATCCGGAAGAGGACGCGCAATTGAGCCATGGGGAGCGGGAGTACATAAGAGAACAGGCCATCGCTCCCGGCGCGCGGGAAAACATGCTCGCGCAGCCGGCCTCGCTCGGCTATCTCCTGGCGCGGCGCAAGGTGATCGGGCTGGCTATCGGCATGGGTTCATATAACTACGTGTTTTATCTATTGCTGACCTGGCTGCCGAGTTATCTCTCCTTTGCGCTCCACATCGACCTTCTCCATTCGTTTCTTTACACCAGTTTCCCCTGGCTTTTTGCCACCCTCACCGACATTCTGGTGGGCGGCTGGCTGGTGGATTCGCTGATTCGGCGCGGTTGGGATGCAAGCCGGGTGCGCGGATTCATACTCATTGGCGGCACCGCTTGCGGGCTTGGAATTCTGGGCGCGGCCAACGCGCATAGTGCGCCGCAGGCTCTCATCTGGATCAGCATATCCATCGGCGGCCTTTCCGCGGCATCGCCGGTGGGCTGGTCGATTCCGTCGCTCATTGCGGCCAGAAACAATGTCGGCAAGGTGGGCGGCATTGTCAATTTTTCCAATCAGCTGTCGGGCATCGCGGCGCCCATCGTTACGGGATATCTGGTCACCGCCCGGCAATCCTACGCGTGGGCCTTCGGCGTGCCGGCGATCTATCTTGCCGTGGGGATCGCCGCATACATATTCCTGCTCGGCAGGATTGAGCCCATGTCCGCCCATCGGGGGCTCTCTGAAGCGATATCATGATCTGTCGCGCGCGCAGCCGTTCTGCCGCGTGCAATGAAAATGGAGGTTGCGGCCATTCGGCCCTGGCCGAACGCATATCCTTCCCAGGAACAAGGAGGTCGGATGAAAGCGCTCTTGCTTTCCGCGTATAAGCAGCTCGACATAGTGGACATGCCTGCGCCGCGGCCCGCTCAAGACGAGTTGCTGATACGCATCAAGGCTTGTGGCATTTGCGGAAGCGACGTCCACGGATACGATGGCAGCACGGGCCGGCGGCTGCCTCCTGTCGTCATGGGGCACGAGGCTTCCGGGATTGTTGAAGCGGTGGGCAGCGCAGTCGAGAACTATCGCGCCGGCGACCGCGTCACCTTCGATTCGACGGTCTACTGCGGCAAATGCTTTTTCTGCCTGAGGGGCCAGATCAATCTCTGCGATAACCGCGAGGTGATTGGGGTTTCTACGCCTGCCTTCCGGCGCATGGGCGCATTTGCCGAGTTTGTTGCCGTGCCTGCGCGCATCGCCTATCCTTTGCCCGATAACATGACCTACTCCCACGCCGCGCTCATTGAAGCTGTCTCCGTGGCCGTTCATGCCGTATCGCTCACCCCCATTGCTTTGGACGATACAGCCGTCGTCGTCGGCGCCGGCATGATTGGCCTGCTGGTCTTGCAGGCCGTGCGCCAGGCGGGCGCGGGCCGTGTCTTTGTGGTCGATTTGGATGACACCCGGCTGGCGCTGGCGCGCGGTTTAGGCGCCACAGAGACATTCAACTCCCGCAATGCCGACGTCATTGCTCACATCCTCGAACAAACCATGGGACGCGGCGCGGACGTGGCGCTGGAGTGCGTCGGCTCTACCATTCCCGTCAAGCTGGCTCTTGACAGCGTCAGAAAAGGCGGCGCCGTGACTCTGGTTGGCAACGTTGCACCGACCGTTGAGCTAGGTCTGCAATCGGCAGTCACACGCCAGATTCGCCTGCAAGGCTCCTGTGCCTCGTCGGGAGAGTATCCTGCCTGTATCTCGTTGATCTCCCGCGGCGCCATTCGCGTGGAGCCGCTCCTTTCCGCCGTGGCTCCGCTCGAGGATGGCGCCTCATGGTTTCGCCGGTTGTACGAGCGCGAACCCGGCCTTCTCAAAGTTGTCCTTCAGCCATGAGGACACAACCCAGAGGACAAAGCCGATGACCGACTCGCTGTTTGACTTATCCGGAAAGGTCGCGCTGGTAACCGGCGCCAGCCGGGGACTGGGGCAATATTTTGCTCGCGCACTGGCCCGCGCCGGCGCTGACATTGCCATCACCAGCCGCGACAAGAACACGCTCTCCGCTTTCGCCGGTGAGATTCAGGCCCTGGGCCGCCAATGCTTCTCCGCGGAGCTCGATGTGCGCGACTACTCCAGCATCCAGCACGCCGTCGCGGCCATAGAAGACCACTTCGGCAAGATCGATATCCTGGTCAACAACGCCGGCTGCAACATTCGCAAACCCGCGCTCGACGTCACCTGGGACGACTGGAACACAATTCTGGAAACCAACCTGCGCGGTTCATTCTTTGTCGCCCAGGCGGCGGCCCGAGGCATGATCCGCCGCGGCTATGGCCGAATCATCAATATTGGGTCAGTTACCAGCGTCGCGGGATACGCGGGTCTGGGACCCTACGGCGCCAGCCGGGGCGGCATACGCCAACTCACCATGAGCCTTGCCGATGATTGGGGCAGCGCTGGAATCACCGTGAATTGTCTTGCGCCGGGTTGGTTCAGGACGCAGCAGAATCGGGTCCTGTATGAAAACGCGGCCTGGGTCGAATACATCTGCGACCGCATTCCCGTCAAGCGGCCCGGCCTGCCCGACGATCTCGACGGGGCCATTGTCTTTCTCGCCTCGGAGTCAAGCCGCTACATCACCGGGCAAACACTTTTGGTAGACGGAGGCATATCCATCGGGGCCACCAAGGCAACCGTCTAGAGCAATTTCAGGATTAACATGCTGTAGCGGAGTTTGAGCAGTGTGGCGTTTTCTTGGGGAAAAAGCCAGTTGAATGCATGGGTCCCCATTACAGCAACCCTGAAACTGCCATAGGGAACTGCTGCGCAAGTCCGTGAAATCCCGCCATCAACCTGTTTTGAAAGCCCGCGGCTTTTCCCGCCGCTTCCCCGCCCACAAATCCGGGCGCCCCCTCCTTGACGCGTTCTTTGCGGTGGGAAACAAGAACCTCAATGCGCAACCTCCACCGGTCCCGGCCGCCCCGCCTCCCCGCTCCTCCCGTTCTCGTCCAGCTTGCCGAAGATCATCTTCCCGCTCGCCGTCTGCAGCACGCTGGTTACTGCAATCTCCACTGACTTGCCGATCAGCTTCCGCGCGTGGTCCACCACCACCATGGTCCCGTCGTCCAGGTAGCCCACCCCCTGGTTGTACTCCTTGCCTTCCTTCAGGATGAGCACACTCATCTTTTCGCCGGGCAGCACCACCGGCTTCAGCGCGTTGGCCAGGTCGTTGATGTTCAGCACTTCCACGTGGTGCAGGTGGGCCACCTTGTTCAGGTTGAAGTCGTTGGTCACCACCTTGGCCTCCCACTTCTTGGCCAGTTCCA
>JBEKZJ010000071.1:0-25131 GCA_049509995.1 Occallatibacter sp.
GCCAGGCTTCAGTTGCCTGCCCGCGGAGCAACCGCCCTGCTGCTCCGGACCCACCCCTGTCGCAAGTCCCATGCGGGCCGCGCCAGTAGCAGCACTCCCAGAATGACGGTAATTGTGATGGGCGTCAGCACCCCCGGCTTCACCTGCCACCAGTAGTGAATCACTCCGCACACCGCGGCCACATAGACCAGCTTGTGCAGACGGTTCCAGCGCTTGCCGCCCAGCTTGCGGATGGCCCAGTTCGTCGACGTCGCCGCCAGAGGCAGCAGCAGCAGCCAAGCCGCCACGCCCATGGTGATAAACCGCCGTTTGACAATGTCGGCGGCCATCGCGTTGACATCGAACCCCGCATAAAGCGCCACATAGGTCAGCAGATGCAGCGTGGCATAGAAGAACGCAAACAGCCCCAGCAGCCGCCGGAACTTGATCAGCCAGCTCAGCCGCGGCAGGAGCCTCCGCAGCGGCGTAATCGCCAGCGAAATCGTCAGCAGCCGCAGCGTCGCGAGGCCCGTCGAAAAGGTGATGGTAGCCGTGGGGTCCGCGCCCAGGTTGTTGGTCACGGCGCCCCACACCAGCCGCCCCGCCGGCCACAAGCAGGCCAGCCAGACGAAAATCTTGAGCGGGATCAGAATCGAACGTTTCATAGTCTGCCAATGAGCAGCGCTGGAGATTTTAGCGGAGTTAGCAGTGTTAGCGGCGTTAGCCGTCCGCCGCGGTGGACGCGCGCGTTCGCGGAGTTAGCGAGACGGCAAGCCTCCAGACCAGTTCCCAGAACGATGAGGAAATGACGCTAACCTTGCTAACTCCGCTAACTCCACTAACACCGCTATCTCCGCTAACCCCGCTAACTCCGCTTCAAAAATTCCTCTTCAAGTCCATCCCGTTGTAGAGCGAAGCCACCTGGTCCCCGTAGCCGTTGAACAGCAGCGTCGTCCGCCGCTGCGCATAGAACGGCAACCCAATCCGCCGTTCCGTCTTCTGGCTCCAGCGCGGATGGTCCACGCTTGGGTTCACGTTCGAGTAGAACCCATACTCGCGGGGCGCCTGGTCGTTCCATGTGGTCGGCGGCATTTTATCCAGAAACCGCACCGCCACAATCGACTTCGCCGACTTGAAGCCGTACTTCCACGGCACCACAATCCGCACCGGCGCGCCGTTCTGGTTGGGCAGCACCTCGCCGTAAAGGCCAAACGTCAGCAGCGCCAGCGGGTGCATCGCCTCGTCCATGCGCAGCCCCTCGGAGTAAGGCCAAAAAATCGAGGTCTCCGATCCCCACTTCTCCACCTTCTTGTCGTAGTAAGACAGAAATTGCACATACTTCGCCGTCGACAGCGGCTCGCACAGGTTGATGAACTCCGAGAGCGAGTACCCCACCCACGGAATGACCATGCTCCACGCCTCCACGCAGCGATGCCGGTAAACACGATCCTCCAGCGGCCGCAGCTTCAGCAGCGCATCAATGTCGAAGGTCTTCGGGCTCTTCACCTTCCCGTCCACGCGCACCGTCCAGGGCCGCGTTGGCAGCGCTCCGGCATTCTCGGCCGGCTGGTTTTTCTGAACACCGAACTCGTAGAAGTTGTTGTAGTGGGTCAGGTCGTTCAAGCTGGTCAGGTCCTCGCCTGTGGTGGTCAGCGGGCTCTTCACCGTCTCCAGTTTCGTTCCCGCCAGCGCGCCGATGCGCGGCTCAAACACCTCGGCCAGCCGCTCCGCGCCCAATGCGCCCGCGCCCGCGGCCACCACCCCGGAAACCACCCCGCGCAGAAAGCGCCGCCGGTTCAGGTACTGGTCTTTCGGTGTAATGGCCGAAGAAGGAATGTCAGCAGGTTTGCCAATCAGCATGGTTATTGACCTCGCGATGGGAAACTCTCGATCTCATTCAATTAGACACGAAAGAGCGCCCAGCGTCACAGGATTTGACCGAGGAATGTTCCAGTTGCCACGGCAATGAACGGCAGACGGGGACCAAGCTTGCCGCGCAAACCCGCCAACTTGCCAACTTGCCATCCCGCAAAGCGGGGCTAACTTGCTGCCCTTGTCATAAGTCGCAGCCTCAACCGGCCTCAACCGCTCATCCCCTCCGCGCAAACGGCCATTGCCCCAGCCGCCGCGCGCGATACAGATAAATCAGCGTCCCGGAAACCCCGATCCCCGCCGCCACCCCCAGCCCGCCCAGCGCGTGGCTCCGGTTCACCAGCATGAAGACAAATCCCCCCATCGCCGCCAGCGGCGGCAACGGATAAAGCGGCATTTTGAACGGCCGCTTCAGCTCCGGCCTCTGCACCCTGAGCAGCATCACACCCACATGTTGCAGAAAGAACTGCAGCAGAATGCGCGTAATCACCAGCATGGTAATCACCTGCGTCAGCGTAAAGAAGCAGAACCCCGCGGCCACCAGTCCCAGCGCCACCAGCGACCGGTGCGGAATCCCATGCCGCGGATGCACCGCCGCCAGAAACCGGAAGTAGTTCCCATCCCGCGCCGCCGCATACGGCACGCGCGAGTACCCCAGCAGCAGCGAAAACACACTCGCAAACGCCGTCCAGACAATCAGCGCCGCCATCAGCCGCCCCGCCCAGCGCCCAAACGCAGACTCCGCAATCTGCGCCACCAGTTGCATCCGCACCGTCGCCCCCGCCGCGGCATTGGCGGCAGCATCGCGCAACGAAGGCAGCGCCGCCAGGTTCATCGCCACATAAAACGCCGAAACGAACAGCACCGAGAGCAGAATCGCCCGCGGAATTGTGCGCTCCGGCCTCTTCACCTCTCCGCCCAGGAAACAGATGTTGTAGTAGCCCCAGTAGTCGTACGTCGTAATCAGCGTCGCCTGCGCCAGCCCGCCCAGCGCCAGCGCAACCCCCTTCGCCGGCTCCGCGGGCATCGCCCATCCCTCCGTCGCCGCCGCATGGGCAAACCCGGAGACGATCACCCCCGCAATCGCCGCCATCACCCCCGCAAACAGCACCCACGCCAGCCGCGTCACCTGGCTCAAATCCCGGTAGAGCAGCGCCGTCACCAGCAAACAAGCCCCCGCCGCCACAAAGCTCGCATAGTGCAGCCCCGGCAGCGCGGCCATCGGCCCCTGCTCCAGTCCCGGCCAGAACCACGCCAGAAAACTCGAAAGCCCAATGCACCCCGAAGCGATCGAAAGCGGCGCCGAGAAGCTCAACTGCCAAACATAAAGAAAGCTCAGCCAGTTCCCCGCGCCCTTCGGCCCATAGATCTCCCGCAAAAACGCATATGACCCGCCCGCCCGCGGAAACGCCGCCCCCAGCTCCGCCCACACCAGCCCATCGGCCACCGCAATCGCCGCGCCCAGCACCCACGCCCACACGCTCAGCCGGAACCCCGCCGCCGCAATCACCAGCGGCAGCGTAATGAACGGCCCCACCCCGATCATCTCCAGCATGTTGAACAGCACCGCCGACCGCAGCCCGATCCGCCGCTCAAGCGTGCCGCTGCTGCCGGGAATAAGCTGGGTGTATGCCATGAGGCTGTTGCGCTCCCCCGGATTGTACACTGACGGAAAGTATGTTCCTCGCCGATAAATCACTCCCAGCCGCAGCGGGTACGGCCCTTGCCGGCCTGATTCTTGCAGGCGCTCTCTCCGTCCGCCTGCCAGCGCAGCAGATTGCCCAGCAGCCTTCCCAGCCGCCCGTACCCGCTGCCGCCGCACCCGCCCAGCTCCCCTCCGGCGAGCCCAGCGCCATTGCCTTGCCCCTCGCGGAAGACCGCGGCGCCGCCGCCCTTGAGCAATCCCTCCGCCGCCTCTCCACCACCGCCAGCGTCCTGATGATCGTCGCCCACCCCGACGACGAAGACGGCGCGCTGCTCGCCTATCTCTCCCGCGGCCTCGGCGTGCGCGCCACGCTGCTCACCCTCACTCGCGGCGAGGGCGGCCAGAACGCCATGTCCGCCGACAGCTACGATGCCCTGGGCCTCATCCGCACCAACGAACTGCTCCGGGCCGGCGAATTCTACGGCGTCAAACAGCTCTGGGGTACCGAGATCGACTTCGGTTTCTCCAAAACCCAGCAGGAATCCTTCGCCCGCTGGGGTCACGACCGCGTCCTCTACGACGCTGTCCTGGCCGTCCGCCGCGAACGCCCCCAGATCATCGTCTCCACCTTTGTCGGCGGCATCACCGACGGTCACGGCCACCACCAGGTCTCCGGCGAAATCGCCCAGGAAGTCTTCAAAGCCGCCGTCGACCCCAAAGTCTTTCCCGAGCAGCTCAAAGACGGCCTCCAACCCTGGCAGCCCCTCGCCGTCTACGAGATGGTCCCCTTCGCCCCCGTCACCGACGGAAAAATGTTCGACTACGCCACCGGCAAATGGGCCCCGGCCAAGTTTCTCAACTACGTCACCGGCGAGTCGACCACGGGCGTCCCCACGACCGACGTAACCATCCAAATAGGAACTCTGGACCCCGTGCTGGGGCGCAGCTACGTGCAGATCGCCCGCGAAGGCTGGGGCCAGCAGAAATCCCAGAACGGCGGCGCCAACCCCACCCTCAGCGGTCCCGCAACCACCAGCTATCACCTCTGGGCCGTGGCGCCCCAGGCAGTCCCAAAAAACCCGCCAGCGACCAACGCGACCCCCGCCGCCAAGCCGGACGGCGACCTCTTCCACAACCGCAGGGTCAGCATCGACACCACCCTCGCAGGCCTCACCCGTCTCGTCACCGCCAACCCGCCCGCGTGGCTCTTCGATAGCCTGCAGCAGCTCGATGCCGCCTTCAAACAGTTCGAAATCGAACGCCACGGCCAGGCCGGAACCGCGGTTGCCCACCAACTCGCGCCCATCTACCGCCAGACTCTCGCCCTGCGCGCCCGCATCGCCGCCGGCAATCTCGACCCGCAAGCCAAAGCCGGCCTCCTCCTCGAACTGGATGCCAAAATCAACCAGTTCCAATCCGCGCTCAAGGATCTACTCGGCCTCGACCTTGTCGCATTCACCACCAAAGCGGCCAATGCGCAAGCCGGCGGCCCGTTCCGGGGCGGCTCTGCTGATGAAATGCCGCGCAGCGTCTCACCGGGCGAGGAGTTCCGCGTCCGGGTCCACACCGCGCAGGCCACGGCTGACACCCGGCTCAGCCGAGTCTGGCTGGATAGCCACAGTGGCGAACCCTGGAAGAGCGACAACGCAACCGGCGCATTCGACTCCGCAGTCCCCCCCACGGCGCCAACGTCCGACCAGACCTTCCGCATCCAGGCAGCAGACAACGCCGAACCCACCCAACCCTATTTCACCCGCCCCAACATCGAGCAGCCGTATTACGACCTCACCCATCCCGAATACCGCGAGCGTTCCTTCGCCCCTTGGCCGCTCGCAGCCTGGGCCGAGTTCACCTTCGACGGCCTGCCCATCCGCCTTAGCCAGGTCGTCCAGACCATGCAGCGCGTCCTCGGCCCCGGCGGCATCTACGAACCATTGGTCGTCACCCCCGCGATCGGCGTCCGCATCGACCCCGAAGCCCGCATTCTCCCCCTCGACGGCTCGGCCCTCCCCGTCCGCGTAAGCGTCCATGCACAAGCCGCCGCTGAAGGCACAGTCGAACTCAACCTGCCCTCTGGCTGGACCGCCCAACCCGCCTCAGCTGCCTTCCATCTGTCCGCCGCCGGCGACACCGAGCCCATCCTGTTCTCGGTAACCCCAGCCGCTACAGAAACCGGCGCCTACACCCTCCAGGCCGTCGCCCACTCCGCCGGGCACACCTACCAGACCGGCTGGCAGAGCGCCGGCTACCCCGGCCTGCGCCCCTACAACCTCTACAAACCCGCCCAGTTGCTCACCCAAAAGGTAGACGTAAAGCTGGCCCCCGGCCTCCGCGTCGGTTACATCATGGGTACCGGCGACCTGGTCCCTGAAGCCATCGAGGCCCTCGGCGTCGCCCCCCACCTGCTCACCGTCGCCGAACTCACCTCCGCCGACCTCTCCGCGTGGAACGTCCTCGTCATCGGCATCCGCGCCTACTCCGCCCGCCCCGAACTCGCCCGCGCCCAGCCGCGCCTCCAGCAGTTTGTCGAGCGCGGCGGAACCCTCCTCGTCCTCTACCAGAGCGCCAATTTCCCCGCCCCGTTCCCGCTCTCGATGGGCCGCATGCCCGAGCGCGTCGTCGACGAGCAGGCCCCCGTCAAGCTCCTTGGCCCCGCCGACCCGCTGTTCACCTCGCCCAACGACCTCACCGCCGCCGATTTCGACGGCTGGGTCGAAGAGCGTGGCCACTCCTTCCTCGATTCCTGGGACCCCGCCTACACCGCCCTCACTGAAACCGCCGACCCCGGCCAGGACCCCCAGCGCGGCGGCCTGCTCGTCGCCCATCCTGGCAAGGGAACCTACATCTACGTCGCCTACGCCCTCCATCGCCAGCTCCCCGAGCTCGTCCCCGGCGCCTACCGCCTCCTCGCCAACCTCCTCAGCGCCGGCCAGGACGCTGCGGTTGGCAAAGCTCCAGCCCATGCGCCAAATCCATGAGCTTTTGAGCGGCCTTCCCGTTTCTTGCCCACCAATAGGCTGAGGAAAAACTAGCCCAATGGTTGGTTGTGGCGCCCTCATGTTGTCCCCGATGCTCAGGGACAACCATGAAAAAACCCCCTCTTCCTCTACTGCTCCTGTTCGTCTCTGCCAGTGCCTTCGCGCAAAACAATCCCAACCCATCTTCTTCGGCCGCACCGGCCTCCGGCGGCTTCTACGCTTGGTGGTCGGCACGTACCAACGCAACGCAGGCCAAACAGCCCGCCTGGGCGGTTCCGCTGGTTACCACTTACACCGGGCTATTCCAGGTGGTGCGCACCGATGTCCTCCGTCAAATCGCCCCCGCCCACACCGACACATGGATCTTCGACAACAGCAAGGGAGTCAACTTCATCCCCGGGGGAAACATCGAGCTGGACATCAACCTGCCGCCCTACATCAAACACAACTCCAGCGCCGCCGACGGCGCGGGCGACTTCTCCGCCCTCGGCAAGTACCGCCTCGCCAGCGCGAATGCGCAGCACGGAACCTACACGTTGAGCGCCTGGGTGCTGGCCACCTTTCCCACCGGCAGCTACAAGAACGGCTCCACCAAGCCAAGCCTGCAGCCCAATCTCGGAGGCGGCAAGGGCTTTGGCAACTTCGACGTACAATCCACCATCGGAGCCACCCTGCCCACCGGCAATCCCGCCATTAACGCCTCCGGCCGGCCCGTCCTCTGGAACACCGTCGCCCAGTACCGCGTCGCCAAACTCTTCTGGCCGGAGATTGAGAGCAACGCCACGTTCTACAAGGGCGGCGCAAACGACGGCAAGACCCAGGAATTCATCACTCCCGGCCTCATCGTCGGCAAGTGCGGCCTGCATCCTTCCGACCCCAAATCCCGCCCCGGCCTGGCCTTCGGCGCCGGCTTCCAGATCGCCTCCAGCCAATTCCACTCCTACAACCACGAGCTGGTGCTCACGGCAAGGTGGATCTTCTAAGAGTTATGCCGGGGCCCAAGCCCGGCATGCTCTTCAAAGCGCTTCAGCCCAACTGGCTTCTGCCGCCAAAGCTGCGCGCGCACCATAACTTCCTCTCCGCCGCTAACTCACTCGACAGGTCTCTCCAATCAAGATGCCGGACAGATCCCTCGCAAACTGCGGCCGCGCGCTCAGCAAGCCGTGATCGCTTCTCATGGCAGGACAAATCCTCTTGCCTATCCATTTGGAAAACTTGGGGTTGGCTGCGGTATGCGCCCCGCTGGATTTGTTACAAATATGTAAATGGTGTTACAAGCATGTGAATGTCGAAGATAGGTCGATGTTAAAAATATGTGAATTCGTCAAATATTAACCTGACTCTGCGACTCTGGAAAACGGAAGCACCCAGGGAAGACTCCGCTCGTGCGGACCCTTTCTCCGGTTTTTTTTATGTTCCTCCTGCATGCCGTTGGAAACCCGGTCTGGCTTCATGTGCAAGGTATCTGGAATGCGGGAGCACAGAGCGTTCGCGATCGAAGTGGGCGCGCCACGATCCAACCTGATTCGAGAGGAAAATGAGAGGCCCCATGAATTTCAAGTTGAAAACTGCTGCCGCCGCAATTCTGGCAGTAGCTCTAGTTGCCTCATCCGCCTACGCCAGCGATCCACAACCGCCGGCCAAGAAGCACCCCGCAACCAAGAAGGCCAAGACGCCCCCGCGCCCCACGGTCGAGGAGCAGATTCAATCCCTGCGCCAGGAACTGCAAGGCCAGATCGACAGTCTCAAGACCGACCTAGCCGACAAGGATGCGCAACTGAAAAGGGCGCAGCAGGCCGCAGCCGATGCCCAGGCCGCTGCGGACAGGGCAAATGCCGCCGCCTCGGCCCAGAACCAGGCAGTCAGCGACAACACGGCCGCCGTCACCACCCTGCAGTCCACCGTCACTGACCTCAAGGGCAATCAGACTTCGCTGGCCACCACCGTCTCCGATGAGACGGCCAGCATCAAGAAGGCCATCGAAAGCCCCAACACTCTCCACTACAAGGGAATCACTCTGACTCCAGGCGGCTACGTCGCGGGTGAAACTGTTTACCGCACCAAGGCCACCGGCGGCGACATTCCCACCGCCTTCAGCGCGCTTCCATACGAGGGCGCAGACGCCTATTCCCTCAGTGAGTTCTACGGCAGCTCTCGCCAGTCCCGCGTTGCCCTTCTTGCAGAAGGCAAAACCAACTGGGGAACCTTGAAAGGCTACTATGAGGCTGACTGGTTGGGCACAGGAACCAGTTCCAATAACAACCAGTCCAACAGCTATGTCCTGCGCCAGCGCGTGATCTGGGGTTCGGCCGAGACCAAAGACCACTGGAAGTTCGCCGGCGGACAGATGTGGTCCCTGGCAACCGAAGTCAAGAAGGGCATCTCCAACGATGCCTCCGACATCCTGACGCCGCTCACCATAGACCCGAACTACGTTACGGGCTTCGTGTGGACCCGCCAGTACGGCTTCCGCATCGTCAAGAGCTTCGACAAGGCTGCCTTCGGCATATCGGCTGAGAATCCGCAGCTCCTCTACACCGCCTCGCTGGCCGGCAACACCCCCTACGCCGTCCTCGGCAGCGCCGGCAACAACGGCGGCGCTTATAACGCCACCATCAGCGCTTGCTCGCCCTCCACCTCCATCGTCAACTACACCAATCAAAAGGATACCGACTCTGCAGGCAACACCGTCAACATCGCGGTTCCCGTTTACAAGACGGTCAACTCCTGCGCCAACGTCACCAACATCTCCTTCAACACGGCGCCCGATGTCCTCGCCAAGATCGCACTTGATCCGGGCTGGGGCCATTACGAGCTCTTTGGCATCATCGGTTCCGCTCATGAGACCGTCTACCCCGGCGAAACCACCAACAGCAACCTCTACGGCGGCCTGAAGGACATCGTCACCGGCCTGGTTGTAGCCCCCGCCCTCACTTCCGCAGGCGCTGTCTCTGACAAAGCCGTCCTGGGCGGCATTGGCGGCAGCTTCCGCGTGCCCGTCATCCCCAACAAATTCACCTTCGGCGCAAAGGGCCTTTGGGGCCAGGGCGTCGGCCGTTACGGAAACACCACGCTGTCCGACCTCACCGCTAACGCGTGGGGTGGATTTGCCCGCCTCCAGAATGTCTCCGGCCTGCTCACCGCCGAAGCCACTCCCAACCCGCGCCTCACCCTCTACCTCAACTACGGCGGCGACTTCGCCGGCCGCGCCGATTCCGCCAATTCCGGCGCCACCACGCTGGGCGCGCCCAGCGCCGCGCAGAATGCCGCCGGCGTTTGGGGCGGCACCTGGAAGGCTCCTTCCGCGGCTGCCCTGGGATACGGTTCGCGCCTGCTGAGCAACTCCTCCTGCAATACCATCGCCAACCCCGGCTACAACGGCAGCTCCACCGGCTACTACCCCGGCGGTTCCTGCGGCGCGCAAAACCGCGACGTCCAGGAAATCACCGGCGGCTACTGGTATGACATCTATAAGGGCGACCGCGGCCGCCTGCGCCAGGGCATCCAGTACGGCTACGCGGTTCGCGAGGGATGGTCGGGCGCGTCGCCAAGCGGCGGAGGGCCTGGCATCGGCGCCAAGGGCATCGATAACATGTTCTGGACCACCTTCCGCTACTATCTCCCATAACCCGCAAACCTCCGCGTTCTGCAAAAGCAGGAGGGGCAGCCCGCCATGCGGGCTGCCCCTCCTGCTTTCCTCGCAAATCAAAGTTCGCTTCTGCGCCTCCTCCCCAATCAGGCCGCAAGCAACTCCCTGTCACGGTTCCAGGTGCCCGCCGTCACTGTCAATCGCGTGATTTCATACCATCCTATGGAAAGAGGGCGGAGTTTGGGATCAACGCAAGCATCCCAGCCATCCTACCCGCGCAGTGTCGAAGCCGGCAGCGGCAGAGCTTCCCTGAATCGAGGAAAAACAGCCTCGTGGGACTCCGCCGCTGTCTTGCATTTGCTCTGAAATTGAAAGTCAACCCCGTTCAGCCGTTCCCGCTCACAGCCGCGAAGCACCTTCCGCAAGCGTTTCCAGAACCAGTTCAAGCGCGTCTTCCCAATCGGGCAGGCGCACTCCAAATGTCTCCTCCACGCGCTGGCACAATAACCGTGAGTTCGCCGGGCGTTGCGCGGGACGAGGAAACTCGCTGGTTGGAATCGCAATCAGCTCCGGCGCCGCGGTTCCAGCCGCTTTGCTCAGAAATGCCTTCGCAAATCCATACCACGTCGTCTCTCCCCGGCAGGTCAGATTGTAGATGCCGCTGCGTCCCGCCAGTCCGCCCCCTGCGGGTGAAAGCACCTGCGCCAGAATATCGGCAGTCGCTTCCGCGATGCATTCGCTGGAGGTTGGAGCGCCCGTCTGGTCGTCCACAATCCGCAACTCCGCCCGTTCCCTGGCCAGGCGCAACATCGTCAACAGGAAGTTATTGCCCCGCGCCCCATACACCCAACTGGTCCGCAGGATCAGGTAGTCCCCGCCCACCGCCTGGATAGCCTCATCGCCTGCCAGTTTCGTCTTCCCATATACATTCAGCGGATGGGGCGCATCGGTCTCCACATAGGCGCCCTGCTTGCTGCCGTCGAATACATAATCCGTCGAGTAATGTACAAGAATGCCGCCCAGCCGCTTGGCTTCCTCGGCAATCACGCCCGGCGCGGTTCCGTTGATCGCCCAGGCAAGTTCAGGTTCGCTTTCGGCCTTGTCCACCGCCGTGTACGCGGCGGAATTGACGATCACCGCCGGCTCCGCCGCGCGCACCGCGTTGCGAATCGAATCGGCTTTCGTGAAATCCACCTCCGGATAATCAACTCCGGCTACCCGGCCCAGGCAGGCCAGTTTGTGGCGCAACTCCCATCCCACCTGCCCAATGCGGCCAAAAACCAATATCTTCCTGTTTGTCATTTACTTAATTTATAGCATTGCCGGGGATGAACTATCCCCAACCGAAACCCGCAATTCCTCTATTGCCCGCGCGGCTCGCCGCCAGGCAGAAACGCCACTCCCGAGACCTCGTCTCCCGATGCCAGCACATCCCTCAGCCGCTCCGGATTGGCCCCGCTGCGCCCGGCAGCCGCCACCAGCAACCGCAGGGCCGCCGCCGGCGCGGTCTCGGCCGGCAGCCGGAAGATCCACGGAATATTCGTCGACGTCAGCGTCTTGTCGCTGCTCAGCGCCACCACCGGAACAAAGCTCTTCAACGCCAGTTGTTCGGCCAGGTGGCTCGCGTTCCGATCCAGCGCCACAATCGCCAGCGCGTGCTCGTCCATCAGCGCGTGAACCAGCGCAGTTGACGCGGCTCCCCAGTTCTGATCGCTCTCCACCGGCAACAACTTCCACGCCCGCCCTCTTACCGCGCCGAATTCGAGCTCCGCCTGCACCTCCGGCGACGCGGCAACCTCAGCCGCCTTGGGCCCGAACAGCACCACGCGCACCGGCCCTGCTGGAACGTCGCTGCGGTGCGGCCCGGAATACTCCACGCCATCCTCGCCCACTCGCGCATACGGCTCTTGCCGGGCCGCGGGCGTCCGCCCAACCGCTGATGCGGCAGGCGCCGCGAGTGTCTTCTCCATCGTCGCCACCCGGTATGTAATCGCCCCGTTGTGCACCGTCCCCAGGTACATGGGCGCCACATTCTTCTGGTTGGGATCGAAGACCATGTGTCCCGTCACACCGTCGTACTCTTCGATATCAGCCAGCGCATCGTGAATCCGCGCCCGATTCAGTCCCGCCTTGCAGATCGAATCCAGCAGCGCATTCATTGCGTCGTAGGCCAGCGAGGCAAACTGCTCCGGCTTCTCGTGGAAGCGGTCCTCAAAGCGCTTGTTGAAGTCGATCCAGCGCGGGTCTTGGCGCGTAGGATCGTAGGGAAACACCGCCTCAAACCCCTCGGCCGCATCGCCGGCCTCGGCCAGCAGCGTGTCGCCCAGGGTGCGATACGCGCCAAAGACGCGCTGCTTCATCCCCGCGGCGCGCAACTGCTTCAGGATCAGGGCCGCCTGCGCCTCGTCGGTCCACAGCACAATGGCGTCGGCCCGCGAGGAGCGGATCACCTGCAACTGCTTCGAAAAATCGGTGTCACCAGGAAGATACTTCTGTTCGATCACCACCGGGTGGCCCAGCCGCCGCGCCGCATCACGAAACTTGAGCACGCCGAACCGTCCGTAGCGGCTGTTCACCCGCAGCAACGCCGCACGCTTCAGCCCCAGTTCGGTAAAGATGTGCCGCGCCAGCGTCAGGCTCTGCACCCGATCGTCCTGCAGGTCGGTAAAGTACCACGGAATGTACGTCTCCGGAATCGTCGGATCGGTCGATGCCGAGTTCACGATGGGAATCTCGGCCCGCAGCGCCACGCGCAGCGCAATGTGTGTGGACTCGGAACTGATCGACCCGAAGATCGCCCAGTCCTGGTCGTCGTAGACCATCTTCACCACTTCATTTGAAGCCGAGCCCCAGATCGTCGGGTCGGTAGGACGGTCGTCTCCATACACCGTCTTCGCCTGCCAGTTGTCGTAGTCGTTGTGCTGCATCAACTGGAAAGGCTTGCCCCCGTAGCCGCCGCGCGCATTGGCCTCTTCCACGGCCAACTGCGCGCCGTGCAGCATCCGCAATCCAAATACCGATTCCGGATTCGGCTCGACGGGCCCGAAGAATCCGATCCGCACCTCGGTCAGGCCCTTGGGCTCGGGAATGTCCCGCGCCGCGCCCGAGTAAATATTGGGATGAGTGTAGTTCAGGTCGTAGGGCGCCGCGAACTTCGCGTACGGGCTCAGATCGGCG
This sequence comes from Occallatibacter sp., assembly GCA_049509995.1. Lineage (GTDB taxonomy): Bacteria > Acidobacteriota > Terriglobia > Terriglobales > Acidobacteriaceae > Telmatobacter. Next base: position 13,241 of record JBEKZJ010000071.1, read on the forward strand.
GGCTCGCCCGCATAGGGCAAAACCTCGCGATCCTTCGGCGGTCCCGGCGGATGCGCGCCACACTCGCACACCTTCGCGCCGTCGCCCATCACCTTGCCCGTGTCCTGCGCCGCGCTGCTTACGCCGGCGCTCACGGCCAACATGCAACTGGCGGCCAACAACCATCCCTTGCCCATGACCACTACTCCCTGCCGCTGTCTGCTGCCTTGTCCGTGCGGAACATGGCGATGGCCTCGATCTCCACCAGCAGCTCCGGCCGGCACAGATGCGCCTGGATGCCGGTCGACGCCGGCAGCGGATCGAGCCCCTGCTCCTTGAAGAATGCCGTGCGCCCCGCATTGAAGACGTCGTAGTCGCGATCGATGTCCCGCAGGTAGCAACTGGTGCGCACGATGTCGTGCCAGGTGGCGCCTTCGCTCTTCAGCAGTCCCGTGATGTTGTCGAATGTGCGCCGCAATTGTGCTGAAAAGTCGCCGACGTGTACGCTCTTGCCGTTCTCGTCGATCGAAGCTGTGCCCGAGATCAGCAGGATGCAGACTCCGCCAATATCGATCCTCATGCCGCGCGAAAACGAACTCGGCTTGGCATAGGCGTAAGCCTCGTTCAGAACACCGTGATTGGTCATGGCGCGCTTCTCGATCGGCGCGTGTGCGATGGCTTCCAGAATATCTGCGAATGCATTCATGATTGTCGGTCTCCTTATGTCCTTATTGCCTTTGTCAATTTCCGTGGCCCAAACCCCTATTGCCTTTGTCGAATCCCGTGGCTCAACCCCTTGGCGGTCGCGACCCATATATCGTCTCCTTGAAAGTCGATGCCGAGAACATAGTTGTGTGCCGGCGCGGTGGCGACTGCGACCGCCGTTACGTTGCCTTGTGCGTCGCGCACCGTCATCTCCGGCTTGCCGTCTTTCAGCGACGGGCGATACACAGCCCAGTTCACGCCGTCGTAGTAGGCCAGCCCTTTGTCGGTGCAGAACCAGGCGCGCTTGTCGTCCACGCCCTTGATAAAGTTGGTAAAGTTCGAGGGAAGTCCGCTGTCTTTGGTCAGAAAGTTGTGCCAGTAGCGCCCGTCGTACCGGCTGTCGCCGAAGTACGTTGCCGCCCAGAGAATATTGTCCACATAACTGACTGATGTCACAATCTCGTGAATCAGCCCCTGATCCTTGAACAGCACTATCTCGTTTTCGCCGTCGGGATCTTCATATTTATCCCAGCGTCCGGTCTTCTGATCGTATTCGAGCACCCCGCTGCCCCACACCGCGTAATAAACCTTGGTGGGCGTCGCGGAAACGCCGTAAGTCCATATCTCGATCATGGGCGTATTGCGCTCGTTATAGAGCGTCCACTCGCCCGTGCGCAGGTCCAGCCGGCAACCCCCCGCCGCCGTCGCCACCCACACATTCTCGCCCTCCACTGAGACGCCGTACACCACGTCGTTGCTCAGTCCCGAGTTCAACTGCGTGTAGCTGTCGATGCGTCCGCCCGAGATGCGGCTCAACCCCGCCATGGTCCCCGCCCACACGTCCCCGGTGCGCTTGTCCAGCGCCAGCGAAAGCACCGCCCGGTGCGCCAGCCCATCCGCTGTGGTATAGGTCTTCCACGCATGGTTCTCGTAGACCGCCAGCCCATTCTCCGTCCCCGCCCACACGCGATCTCCGTCCACCAGCACCGCGAACACGTGATTGTCGGGCAGCCCGTTGGCCGTGGTGAAATTCTCAAAACGGTAGCGCGGCATCTCCGGTGGCGCGGCAAATGCCAGCGGCGCGGCCATTGACAGCAGTGCAATCGTCCACAGCGTCATGACTCGCGGCAGCGAGTTAAGACAGCAATGAACGGCAGACAAGGACCAGGACAGGCGCAGAAATCCGCTAACTTGCCAACTTGCTATCCCCGCGAAGCGGGGGCTAACTTGCTGCCTTTGTCGAAACCTCAGCCGCAATCGGGCCGGATCGTTCATTGGAAGCGCATTCCATGCCAACTTCTTCATCCCGTCCCCTTCATCGAGTTCTCAGATACTCGATCAGGTCGTTGAGCTCATCCTTGGTCAGGTCGTTTGTTCTCCCGTGCTTGTCTTCCGGGTTGTAGACCGTCCATATCTCTTCCAGCGTCCGCGCCGAGCCATCGTGCAGGTAGGGCGCCGTCAGCGCAATCTCGGTCAACGGCGTCGCCTTCAGGAGACCTGGATTGTCGATCGCTTTATGCGTCCCCACGTCGAACAGTTTCTGGTTCGTTCCCTTCGGCCCGCTATGGCAATACGAGCAGCGGTTGTACTCGGCAATTGGCTTCTTGAACTTGTCCACGCTCCGCTCGAAGATCGCCTTGCCCCGCTCCTGCGCCGGCGTCAGTTGGTATCCCGCAAGCTTCCACCGATTGGGCCGCGGCTCAAGGCTGCGAACGTACACAGCCAAGTCGGTCAGCGTCAGGTCGTCGTAGTTTTCCGAGCGCCAGAAGTATTTTTCCGTCCGCGGTCCGCACTCCGTGGGAATATTGGGATTCGTGCCCGTCCACTTGTAGGGGTTCGTGCCCTTGACCCCTTCGAGCAGCTTGTTGTCCACAATGTTGCGGCCAAAGCCGTCCGGCTCCAGATTCCATTGGATGCCGTCGAAGGTGGAATCGATGTGGCAGTTGGCGCAGCCAATCTGCCCCTGGAACGAATAACGCGCAGTATAGAACGTCTGTTCCCCGTGGCGCAGCACGGATATGTTCTTCGGCCCCGCCAGCTTGATCGTTGCCGCCACCCTATTGGTCCGCGTGTCAATCACGCTGATCGTATCGTCCAGCCGGTTGGCCACAAACAGCCTGCGCCCGTCGCGCGTCAGTGTCAGCCCGCGCGGATTCAGTCCCACCGCAATGCGCGCTACCACATAATTGGCGCTGGCCGAAAGATCCTGCACGAAAGGTGCGGAGTGCGCATGGATGTAACGCAGCAGCCGCGGCACATCCACCACCGTCACCAGCTCCGACCCGCCGCTGGTCACATAAATCCGCGACTTGTCCGGCGCAATGGCCACGCCAAAGGGCTGCGAAGCGTAGCGCTCCAGCTCATCCAGCGGCACCTCCACCGTCTTGCCGACGTCCGCGCCGAACACCGTGATCGTATCTTCGAAAGCTCCGCCGTGTTCCAGGTGCGCCAGCGTCACAAGATTCTTGGGGTGGTATTCGGCGACAACCCCCAGCCGTCCATCCGCGGAGAACGCCACGTGAAAGACGCCGGCAATCGCGTGCAGCGGCATCCGATCCACCACCACCGCGCGCGACCCATCGATCACCGTAATCTCTGATTCAGGCGCCGTGCGATTTTCGCGTCCCGTCCGCAGCGGCGAAGGATTCGGGTACACGTGCGTCGCATAAAGCCTCGTTCCATCCGGCGACAGCGTCAGGTAGCTCGAACCACGCCCCGCCAGCAGCCGCTTCTCCTCGACGCCCGTCTCGGCATCCAGCACGGCCACATCGTTCGAGATCCTATTGGCCACAAACAGCCGCTTGCCCTGTCGATCCTCCACTACGCTTGACGGCTCCGCGCCCACCGGCCACGTCGCCACAACCGCCAGCGTGCTCGTATCGATCACTGAGAGCGTATCGTCCCACGAGTTGGTCACAAACAGCCGCGCCCCGTCCGGCGAAAGCGAGAAACCCCGCGGCACGCGCCCCACCGCGATGTTCTTGATCACCGCGTAGCTGGCCGCATCCAGCACCCTGATCTCCTCGCTCTCCTGGCACAGCACATAAAGCCGTGACCCATCGGGTGAAAGCAGAACCTCCAGCGGTGAAGCAAAGTCCACTTCCTCGACGCCCCTGTGCTCCTCCGCGCGAACCGTCCGCCCGTTCCACAGCGCAATCGCAAACAACGAGGCCGCCAACAGCGACAGACTCGCCACCGCGCCGGCCCGCAGTCCGATTGGTTTGCGCCCCTTCATTTCGGCTCCTCCACCGTGAGCACGCGATCCACGCTCAGTTTCTCCAGCGTCTGCTCGCGCCCGCTGGGCCAATGCACAATCAGCTTGTCGATCGTCGTTGCGGCGCCCAGCCCGAAGTGCAGCCGCTCGTCGTCCTGCGACAGATAGCCCGATCCAGCCACGCGCTCCGCCGTCCATCGCTTGCCCGCTGCGAAGACCTCAACCTTCGCCCCGATCCCGTCCCGATTGCTTTTCGTGCCCTTGAGCTTCACCGCAACCCAGTGCCCCGTGTCGGCAGAAACGTTGTGCAGCAGCGTTCCTCGCGCGCCCAGGTTCACCACATACGCATCCACCTTGCCGTCGTTGTCGTAGTCCGCAAAACACGCCCCTCGCGCCGTCGTGCGCTCGCTCAGCACCGGTCCCGCCTCGCGTGAAACGTCCGCGAATTTCCCTCCGCCGAGTCCGCGAAACAGCGTGTGCTCCTGCGGAATTAGATGAATCAATCCTCCGTGAAAGATGAGAATGTCGAGAAATCCATCGTTATCGAAATCGTATACGCCCGTGCCCCAGCTCACATATTGCGCGTTGGTCTGCGACACTCCGTTCGACGCGCCCATGTCCTCGAAGCCCTGCTTTTCCGTATTCCGCAAGAACCGGTTGTAGTGCCCGTCGGTCACCCACAGGTCCAGCACGCCCCGGCCCTCGAAGTCGGCAAACACCGGTCCCATCGACGATGTCGATTCGCCATTCTGTCCGAACGCCGTGCCCGTATCGTTTCCAATTTCCTCAAACGTTCCATCATGCTTGTTGTGAAGCAGGAAGTTTTCCGTCCGGTCGTTGGCCACATAGATGTCGTCCCATCCATCGTTATCGAAATCCGCCGCCGTCACGCCCATCGTGCGGCCCACATACGCGCTGATGCCGGACTTCTCGCTCACGTCGGTAAACGTCCCGTCGCAGTTGTTGTGAAACAGCTTGTTGGTCTCGCCCTCGTAGTCCAGCGGCCCCGGGTAGTTGTCCGCGGCGTAGTAGGCGCGATACTTGGGATCGAACTTCACATAGCGGCCCACAAACAAGTCCACGCAGCCGTCCTTGTCGTAGTCCAGCCACGTCGAACTGATCGCCCACCCGTCCACTTTGATGCCCGCCTTCTCCGTCACGTCGGTAAAGTGCCCGTTGCCGTCGTTGTGATAGAGAATCACCTTCCCGTACCCGGTCACCAGCAGATCTTCATTGCCGTCATTGTCATAATCCGCCGCCGTCACCGCCACCGAATACATATCTGGGTTCAGCCCCGCCTTCTCCGTCACATCGGTAAAGTGCCCGTTGCCTTCGTTGCGATAGAGATGATTGTGCGGCGGCGTGGCCGGCTTCTCCTTCAGCGGATACGGATGCATCGAATCGTCCAGCGGCCGTCCATTCACCACGTAGAGAGAGGGCAGCCCGGAGTTGTTGTAGTCGAACCAGATGCATCCCGCGCCCGTGCCCTCCAGCAGTGAACCCAGTTGCCGCGACCCGAAGCTGTGCGTAAAGTTGATCCCCGCCTTGTCGCTCGCGTCTTCAAAGCGAATCACCGGATCGTGCGCCGCCGTTGGCGCCTTCTCAGTTGCCGGTGCTGATGAAACCCCAGGCGCGGTCGCAACAGGAGAGGCGGCCTGAACCGGCGCAGCAGTTTGTACCGTTGGAGCAGTTTGCGCCGCCGCCATCGAAACCGCGCCAATTAAAAGAAGAAAGCGAATCAACATCTCAATTGCCTCCCGGCGTTCCATGCTGTGCCGCATCTGCCTTCTTCACGCCGGTGAGATCGGCCGGCGTGGTCGTGCGCAGTAGCACCGCCGGCACGCGATTCTCCGGCGAGCGCTCCGGCCCCGTGTGGCAGCCCACGCAATAGCGCTGCTCGCCCCGCCGTATCCAGAACCATCCGCGTTCTTCTCGCAGCACTGCACCCTTCTCATCCAGCAAAGCAAAGCGAATCGGCCTGTCGGCCGGAGTCCGCACAAGAAAGGAACCATCCGCCTCCACCGGCGCCGTTCCTGTAACCACCGTGTGCCCTTGCGCGTCCAGCGTCTCCAGCCGCACCAACGCCGGCGCAACCTTCAGGTCGCCCGCGCGCGATTGCCGCGCGTCCAGCGCCATCATGTTGGCGTAGCTCCAGTCGTGCAGCCCGGAAGGATGGCGCTTGGGCCGTGTGCGCGGCGCAACCACAACCGGTTCCACCACATCCTCGCCGCTTTCGGCCAGCACCGTTTTCAGCGCCGCCGAACCAGCTTTCAATCCAGAGCCGGGCTCCCACAACTTCAGCGCATAATGTGTGCCGGCCCCAGCCCGCGCGCTCACCAGCCAATCTCCTTCAGCCGTCTCCGCAATCGCCCCCGCATACTCCGCGTGCGGCGCAACAATCGGCGCCTCGTGTGCCAGCGGCGAAGTAAACCGCGCCAGCGAAGCCCCGTGCGTGAACACCACATCGCCCGATGCCAACTGCTTCCCGCCCCATCGCGCACGGCCATGATCGCACCTGTACGATTCCACGCCCGAGCCGTCGGAATAAACCAGAAACAGCTCCGCTGTCGACCCTGTGCCCAGCGGGAATCCTGCTTCAAGCAGAATGCGTCCATCCAGTAGCACATCGTCTGGAATCGTGCTACCCGGCAGATAAGAAAGCGGAAGCACCGTCGAACCGGCCTGCGCATCGATCGCCGCAAACGCCGTCGGCGCGTCCTTCCCCGCCGCTTCCAGCTGAAACCCCTGCGCCGTGCGGCGCGCATAGACCAAACGGCCAGCGGGCAGATAAAACGGCCGAATCGCATCCCCCTCGCCCGCAATCAACTTGCGCAGCGAATGATCCTTGAGCGTCAACTCCCATATTTGCCACGGATCGCTCGCCGCCTGCTTGCCGGCAAACAGCACCCTTTTCGCATCGAAGGAAACATTCGCGTCCGCCGCAGCCCAAAAGCCCGTCACCAGCGGCTCCGCCTTGCCTGCGTGCACCAGCAGCAACTGCGCGCCTTTGGGAAAGCGCTCCCCGCCCTTGAGCGCCGCCAGCGGCTCGTACGCCGGCGCGGCCGTCACGATGAGATCCGCGTCCACATTCTTGCCGGTGTTCTCGGCCGCATCGGGCCCAAATCCACAAACCGGAATCAGAAGCACGATCGACGCGGCCATCGCCAGCACCCTGGCTGGTGGCCTCATCCCACGGCCTCCATGGGCCACGCGCCAGCCGCTTCGCGCCGCGGAACCCCTCGCCTGCGCCGCGCCAATTCCTGCCCGCGCAGCTCGATCCACGGCTCCAGGTCGTCCATCATCTCGTCGAATCCGGCAAAGTCCAGCGACTGCTCGCCGTCGCTCCACGCCTTGTCCGGATGGGGATGCACCTCCACCAGCAGGCCGTCCGCGCCCGATGCAACCGCGATCCGCGCCAGCGCCGGTACCAGTTCCCGATGCCCCGCCGCGTGGCTCGGATCGGCAATCACCGGCAGATGCGAAACGTGCTTCAGCAGCGCAATGGCAGCCACGTCGAACGTGTTCCGCATCGCCGTCTCAAACGTCCGGATGCCGCGCTCGCACAGGATCACGTGCGGGTTGCCGTTATCCAGAATCAACTGCGCCGAGCGCAGCAAATCCGCAATTGTGGCCACCATCCCGCGCTTCAGCAGCACCGGCCGGCCCGACCGCGCCACCGCTTCCAGCAGCGAGTAATTCTCCATGTTCCGCGTCCCGATCTGCAGAATGTCCGCATACTCGGCCACCATCTCCACATCGGTCTCCGACATGACTTCCGTCACGATCGCCAGGCCGCTCTCTTCCCGCGCGCGCGCCAGCATCTTCAGCCCTTCCAGGCCAAGTCCTTGAAATGAGTAGGGAGAACTGCGCGGCTTGAACGCGCCGCCGCGAAGAATGCGCGCTCCGGCCCGGCGCACATGGTTGGCGGTGGCCATCAGCTGGAATTCGGTCTCCACCGCGCAGGGCCCCGCCATGGTGATGAATTCGTCCCCGCCGATCTCCAGGTCCAGCACCGGCACCACTGTCTGCTCGCGCTGCGAGCTCTTCAGAACATCGGGGGTTTCGGCAAATCGTTCGTGCCAGCTTTCACGCACCCTGTGCGCTCCAATCCGGGGAAGCATCAGGCTACCGCGATCGTCCCCGGCCCGCATCCATCCAAAGGTTGAGATGCCATCCCCGTCCTTGCCCGCAACTTCCCGCCTCCCGCCCGGGGCCCAAACAATGGCCTGTGACCGACGAACTTGCCTTAGGTAGTTTCGGATGGATGCCCACCTGTTGCGCGGCATTATCGCGCCAGACTAGGGACTGGGGCTTGTGGGAGAGTTGCCGGGGGGCAGCACCATATACTGCGCCGCTTCCGGCGGTTAGGGCTGGAGCGATACGTCTGGGACTCAGGCGGCAGTTGGAGGGGCCTGCCTGATCTTCGGCTGCCCGTTCATGCGGACGGGTTGCAGTTTGAATGCGTTCTTTCCCGATGGGATCATGGCCATCGGGATCGGGGTTCGATCCAGATTGGCGTAGCAGTTCTTGGATTGCAAGCACGCGCACAGCCTGGGATCGTGAATCTCCGGCTCGCCCTGCCAGAAATCGGGCTTCAGTCCGCACTCAATCTGGAGATGATCCAACTGCAACTCGATGCTCGCAATCTGTCTCGGGAAATAACGCCGAACGTTCCCAGCGCCAACGTGGAGCCCGGTGACTCCGCGTCCCTTGCTTTGCGTTTCACCATCATACTCACCTGCCGTTCGACGCCGGACGATGTCAGTCTAGAGATCCCGGTGGATGAATCCGGTTACAGGTGCATGAAATCTGCAGCCGGGATTCCCTATTTGGAACACCGGCCGGAGGGCCAGTTTGGAAAAGCCCTGCCCCCTCTTTCCGCCCTTTTCAAGCAATGCCGCGGCCTATCCCTTTCCAGGAACCTTCTTTATAACTCTCTTTGTTCTCAGCGAGTTTACTCTTGGCCGCGATCTGTTTTGGGCGTTCTGCGGCACGGCTGAAGGCGCGCCCTTTCAAAACTGCGACTTCTTCCGCCTTGTTTTCTGAATTCGCTTCTTCCGACAGCGGCGTGGGTTGCTTGATGAGCAGGCCTTCGAGCGGAACGGTGGTGAGGACGCGGGCGATGGTGGTGGCGGCGGTGCCGTTGCCGTAGGGGTTTTCCATGCCGCGGAGGGATTTTCGGAACTTTGGGCTAAGGGCGTGCTTGAGCGCGGCGAGGATGGCGGCGGCTTCAGCGGGCGCGTCGATCACGTTGCGGGCGCGTTCGCGGCCCTGCTGGCGGATGCCGACGTTGATGGCGGGCAGGGCGAAGGAAGCTGCTTCCATGATGCCGCTGGACGAGTTGCCGATGAGCGCGTCGACCTGGCCGAGCAGACTCCAGTAGGTGATGGGGTCAAGGTTGACGAAGATGTGGGTGTGGGGGCGGGTTTTGGCGAGCGCCCGCGTGCGTTCGATGAGCGCGTAGCTACCGGCGTCGGCGTTGGGATGGACGAAGAGGAGTTGGCCGGGAACCTGTGCGAGCGCGGCGAAGACCGCATCGGCCTCGGCGGTCGTGTCCTTAAGGATGGTGACGGGGTGATACGCGGCCAGGATCGCGGGCGGCGTCAGGGTGAGGCCGAGGCGGGTTTCGAGAGCGGGGCGGTTGAGGAGCGCGGAGCGGCGCATGTGGTCGAGCGAAGGCGCGCCGGCGTGATGGACGCGCCAGGGTTCTTCGCCCATGGCGATGACGCGTCGGCGCGCGGTTGGAGTGGAGGTAAAGTGGATGTGGGCCAGCTTGGTCAGGGCGTTGCGCACCTGGTCGTCGATGGCGCCCTGCGAGATTTCGCCGCCCTCGATGTGGGCGACGGGAATGCGCAGGGCGAGGGCGACGCAGGCGGGCGCCAGCAACTCATAGCGGTCGGCGATGAGCAGCAGCAGGTCGGGGCGCCAGGCGGTGAGCGCGTCGGCCAGGCCGAGGATGGCGACGCCGATGGTCTTGGCCATGCCGGTGTCGGTGTCGGAGCTGAGCAGGCACTCGATGCGCGCCTGGATGGGAAAGCCGTCGCGCTCGATTTCCCTGATGGTCGAGCCGAACTCGGGCGAGAGATGGGCGCCGAGAGCGAAGACGCCGAGGTCCACGTCGGGGTGCTCGGCCAGCTCGCGCAGGGGCCAGTAGAGATGGCTGTAGTCGGCGCGCGAGGTGGTGATTACGCCGATGCGGCGCTTGCTCTTGCTGGCCTGGTTCATGCGATGACTCGATGGCGGAAGCGCGGTGAAAGCTGGTCTTTGGGGGACGGATTCACAGAAGAAGTATAAATTGGCGTGGGATGCGGCCGTGTGCGGAATCAACGGGCCATACTTTCCGGCGATGCGGGTGGAGTGGGTGCTCGCATACACTAAGGGGTTCCGTTCATGGTTTTGCGGCTTGCGGGTCGAATGGCTCCTGCCGCGCAGGGGAAAACATCCATGCGAAGCATCACGGCTGAACAGGCTACGGAAAAGGGCCTGAATTCGAGCAAATATCTCGAAAAACATGCCTCAGGGGCTAAGGCCCGCGTCGATTCTGCCGGCTTTTTGCCGGCACTAAAGTCCCGGCCTGCCGCCCGAACAAGTTTTTCCGCAGCCTGCGAAGCCCTGGCCTGCCAGCCCGGAGCTACCGCCCGGTTTCGTCTTTCCGCAGCCTGTGTGGCCCTTGTTGTGTTGATGACGGCCGCCACGGCGGCCGGAGCGCAGGCGCGCTTTGACGCCGAGGCGGTGCGGCTGAACAATCGCGGCGTGGCGCAGATGGGCCAGCAGTTCACGGAGCGCGCGGCGGCGTCGTTTGCCCAGGCGTTCAAGAAGGACCCCAGGCTGGCGCAGGCGGCGATCAATGAGGGCATTGCGCTGATGGCTTTGCAGAAGCTGGACGAAGCCAAGAAGTGGCTGCAGCAGGCGATTGCCCTCGATCCGGGCAATGCGCAGGCGTGGTACAACCTGGGGCTTGCGCAACATGCGGGCAATGAGTTAGAGCCGGCGCTGAAGAGCTTTGAGCAGGCGGTGAAGATCGATCCCAGGGATGCGGATTCCTATTATTTCGAGGGCGTCTGCTACCAGGAGTTGAAGGAATTCGACAAGGCGATCGGGATTTTGCAGCAGGCGCTGGCGATCGATCCGCTGCACGCTTCGTCGGAGTTTGCGATGGCGCGCGCGTTGCAGCGGTCCGGTCATGTCGAGGATGCGAAGGTACACTTCAAGCGCTTTCAGCATTTGACGAGCACCAAGATCGGGGCGCCCATCGGACTGGCGTACGGCGAGCAGGGGCACTACTCGACGGTGACGCCGATAGAGGAGCTGGAAGCGGGGAATCGGGCGATGATTCCGGTGGAGCTGGTGGCGCAGCCGTTGATGGTGCCCATGTCCGGCATGGGATGGGAGTGGACAAGCACAGGCGGCGCCTGCATGATGGACGTTTCCGGCGAGGGACGCATGGACCTGGTGCTGATGCAGACGGGAGCGCAGGCGATTCGCGTGTTGCGGAGTAAAGGGGATGGGACCTTTTTGGATTGGAATGCGGCTGCGGCGGGACTGAAGGCCAACGGGCACGCTGTGGCGTGCGCGGTTGGCGATTACGACGGCGATGGGTTGAACGACCTGGCGGTGGCGCTGGACGATGCCGTGCTATTGTTTCGGAATTTAGGTAAGGGCAAGTTTCAGGACGTCACGGCCGAGTCCGGCCTCGCGGCGCGCAATCGGCCGTCGGGCATTACGTTTGTGGACTACGACCACGACGGGGATCTGGATTTGCTGCTGACGGGAGCGCCGCTTAAAGCCGGCAATGCGCCGAACGTCTTGTGGCGCAACAACGGCAACAAGACGTTTACGGAGTGGACCGAGCCCACCGGGCTGGGTGGCAGCGGGAAGACGGCGGCGGCGATTCTCACCGACTTCAACAACGATCGCGCGGTGGATTTGGCTGTCACCGGTGATGGAGCGGCGCCGCTGATCTATGTGAATCCGCGCGAGGGGAAGTATCCCA
>JBEKZJ010000072.1:0-25003 GCA_049509995.1 Occallatibacter sp.
GTACCTGCTGCTCACTCGGCGAAAGACTGCTGTTCGTGAAGCCGCTTGAGTCGGTGAAGAGTCCCGTGGCAAAGCCCTGGACGCGTTCATCCGTAAACGGACTGCCCCCGTGAATTCCATCGCGAATGCGGTCGTTGAAGGTGCCAATGCCATAGCCATAAAGATTGATCTGCGAGGCGTTGGGTCCGATCTGATTGTTCGCCGTGTCTCCGAAGTTGAAGCATTCTCCATAGAGATAGATCTTCGACCCGTCCACGCCGTCTTTCTCGGGAGTGAGCGCCTGCAGGGCGTGCTGAATGTCCGTCATGTTGTAAGTGAACATAAAGCTCATGATGTCGAAGCGGAAGCCATCGATCTTGTAGTCCCGCGCATTGAGGACGAGGGTGTCGATGATCAGCTTTTCCATCATCTTGTGTTCGCTCGCAGTGTCGGGGCAGCAGGAGCCGGTTTCCAGGTTGCCGCTTGCATCCAGGCGATGATAATAATTCGGCACCACCTCATCGAGATTGGAGTTGGGACCTTCGCCGCTGGCGTTGGTGTGGTTAAACACAACGTCCTGGACCACGCGCAGGCCCGCCTTATGCAACCCGTCCACCATTCTCCGGTATTCGCGGACGCGGTGATCGGGATTGATGGCGTAGCTGCCCTCCGGGGTCATGTAATGCACGGGATCATAGCCCCAGTTATAGGCAGGACTCGTCTGGCTGGCGGTGACGGCTGCCTGCTGCTGCTGGCCATCCGGAGGATATTGCGCCAGGCCGGTGGGAATGATCCATGTGGATTTGTCTTCATTCACACTTGCAAAGTGGAACGAAGGGAGGATATGCACTGCCTTGAGACCGCTAGCGGCCAGAGAGCGAAGATGACGCATGCCGTCGGAGTTCTGGTCGTCGAAGGCCTCATACATGCCACGATGATCGGAGGGAACTGTAAGGTCGTTGATGCTGAAGTCGCGCACATGCAGCTCATACACGCTCATGTCGCTGAAGCTCCGCAACAAAGGTGACGTATCCTCGTCCCAGCCAGCGGGCTTGGTTTCATCGGAGTCGAGGTCGGTGATCCTGCTCTTGGTTCCATTCAACGCGATGTCGATGGAATACGGATCGCTGGTTACATTCGTGTCCACGGCAGCGTCGGATGGCACATAGACTTTCACGCTGTACAGGTAGTACTTGTCTTTCCAGCCCGGCTCCCCGTCTGCTACCCACACGCCATTGTGTTCGTGCATGGGTACAACGGCGGAGGGTGTCGTATCGGTCTCGTGGTCGAAGAGTTCGAGCGAGACGCTCTGCGCGGTGGGCGCCCACAGTTTCAGCTTCACGGCATAGTTATCGTCGTCGGGCCAGTCGTGCCAGCCGCGATCATCCCCGTGGTGAAAGACCACGCCGAGCTTGCCTGGATAGTAATAGAGATCATCGAGCACACCTGCATCCTGGATGCCGGTGGCATACGTAAGCGAGCCACTCGAATTCACCGCTGAAAACGCGAGCTGCCCTTCGAGAACCGTCTGCAGGGCCGAGACCTGCGTATTTGCCGGCAGTTGAAGAACGGTGTAGCCGCTCAATTGCGGATAGCGGAACAATTCTTCCACGGTCAGGCTACCCCCAACCGTGAGCGGGATACTGGTCCCCCCCGTGATCCCCGTGGGAGTCACCGACAGGCCGCCGGTGAGGCTGGAACTGATCGCGTAGGTATCGCCGCTTTGAGCGAACTGCGGCTGGATGGCCACTCGCTGGCGATCGAGCCAGTATGCCTGCTCTATGTTCAGCAGGCTGTCCAATATCTGGGTCGGAGTCGGCGTTGAGGTGAAGACCGTCGCGTTGCCTGAAATCGCCCACGCCTGGAGGTAGGCGGCGACATTCAGATACATGTTAGGCCCGGGATCTTTCACCCCGGTGGAGATGTTGTGGATGATGAAACCTATGTTCTGCGCATTGGGGATGAGACTGATGTCGAAGTACGCGCCATAGGAGTCAAGGCTGGTCACTCCCGTCAGGCCGTCGTTGTAATCGCCGGTATATTCCTCGGTGTCTTCCCAGGCATAGACGGTCCAGTTCGAATAGTTCCCGTCAGGACGGTAGTAGTGAATGCGGGCATATCCCGGCAGCAGCGCGTTGGGGTTGGCCAGGCTCGGCGCGCTCTTGTACAACTTGCCGATCCCTGTGTAGCCCCAGTACTCGAAGCCTTCCGTGGAAGGATCGACAAACTCATTCGGCCCCGGGTCCTTCAGGTCGCCGCCCGGCGCCGAGGGATTGTGAATAATCAGCCCGAGATTCTGCGCATTCGCAATAACCGACACATCAAAATACACCCCATATGCGTCGGAATTCGTGACCGGCACGAGGCCGCTGTTGTAGTCGCCGGCGTACTCTGTCGTGTCGTAGAAGGCATAGATCGTCCAGCCTGAATAATTGCCGTCCGTCCGGTGGTAGTGAACGCGAACGTATCCGGGCAGAATCGCGGTGGGATTGCTCAAGCTGGGCGCGGATGTATAAAGGCACGCTATGCCGGAGTACGCCCAAAACTCAATTCCCTGCGTGGCGGGATCGACAAACAGATTGTTGGGAGTGTCCTTCTGGTCCCCGCCCGTTGCCGTTGGGTTGTGAATAATGATGCCGACCTCTTGCGCGCCGGTGGTCACTCCGACGTCAAAATATACGCCATAGCTGTCGGTGCCGGTCACCTGGACGGGCCCGCCGCCATAGTTGCCGGTGTTTTCCGTAGTGTTATCGAAGGCGTAGACCGTCCAGCCACTATAGTTTCCGTCCGGCCGAAAGTAATGGATGCGTATGTCCCCCGATGGAATGGGCGGATCGGATTGTGCAAAGGCCTGGGCTGACGCTAAGAGGCTTAGCAGAAGCATGAGCAGGGGGGACGCAGCTCTGCAGAGAAGACGAGTCGTTCGATTCCTGAATTTCATGGTGAATCTCCAGATGACATTGTTGCTTTCATTTGGTTGAGGCGCGGTCGTTCGGCGCTCGCTTGGGGTCGTTCATTCGAGCGCGGGCGATAGTACTTCGACAGGACATCTGGTGTCAAGTTATATGTGGCCTCGGGAAGTCGGCTTGTGGCAGGGTTTTTTCCCCGAGGCTTGTCAGTGTTCCGAGCGGATCAGGGGCAAACAGGAAGAAGTTGGCAGGTCCAGAGCCGACTGGAACAAGCCGCTGCGGCGGACGGATACCCCGACCACCTGCCTTCCTATCTAGATAACGAAATCTTTGAATTTGCTCTTACGCGTTCGGTGAGAATACCGACAGTTCTAGCCGCCGCTTCCGCGGCTATCATCGTCCCGGGTAATCGGCGGTGAACGGCGCCAAATGGCGCCCGCGGGCGCCGGGATCCCCCTTTGCTGTGGTTGGTTGACCTGGACACCGTGCAGGGCGCGGTTCAGGTTTGAGTCCCAGGGGGCAACTTTTCGCGGGATATTCGAGATTTTTGTCCAATTTTCCGCCAATTTGGACGGCAATTCGGTAGCGTCTCCAGCCACCACTTCTTAAAGAACCCATCATCCCCACCCGGCGCACAGGTTCTCGGCAGCCCGCGGCGCACCATTCAGGCTCGCCTTGTACTGAGCGAACGATCCTTGGCGGTGAGGCCAATTCCGCGTATACTGAAGATTCGGCAAGCTGTCGGTGGTGTGTGTCTATACGCGCCCGATGGCTCTCCCGGCGGATAGTCCCGGTCTGAGTGCCTTTGCAACAGCGCTCACCGGGGTTGAACCGGGCAGCACGATACATTCAAGTTTGGAGCGAAGTCATGGCACAGGTATGCGATATTTGCGGGAAAGGCCCGCAGTTTGGTAATAACATTTCTCACGCGCACAACGTTTCGCGCCGCCGTTGGAATGTAAATTTGCAGGCAGTCAAGGCCCTCGTCAACGGCGCGCCGAAGCGCCTTCGGGTGTGCACCAGTTGCATCAAGAACGGCAAGATCGCCAAGGCATAAGGCGCGGGCCGGCGAGCAGCCCGCTTTACTTGCTTCCGTTCAATTCAAGTTCGGCACCGCTCAGGATCGACAAACAAGGAATTGACGCGAACCCCGTCCAGCACTGGACGGGGTTTTGTTGTGCGTGGAATGCGGTCCTAATGCCCCGACGAGACAGCGCCTGGGGCCAGCGGATTGTCCCAGGGGAAGGCGGCTGCATCCAGGCCGGCGGGCGACCAGCGCTGAACGATGGCCTGCGCCAGCTTGCCCAGGGTCTGCTCAGCTTCGTTGTCGCCGGTCCAGCGCTGATCGGCGTTCTCCCAGGTGAAGGCGGCAATCACAACCGGTCCATCTTTAGTGGCCATTAGGGCTACATCGTTGCGCACCTGGTCCAGGGCGCCGGTCTTGTTGGCAATGGCCGAACCGTGTTCGCTGGTGTCGAGCGATTCAAGATAACGCGGCAGGCTGTCGCGGTCCTGCTGATTGCGCAACATGTGCAGGAGCGCGCCGCACAATGGGCCGTCGGTGGCGAGGGGCGCCGAGCCGTCGAGACCCAGGCGGCACTCGGCCAGCCGCTCCATGATGGAGGCCATCTGATGCGCGGTGGTTTTGCCCAGGCCAAAGCGGGGCTGATCGGCGGGCATGGGCCCCTGCGCAGGCACGTAGACCTTTTTGTACAGCACGGTTTGGGTTAGGCCGGCGGCGCGGAGGGTGGCGTTGATGTGCGCCAGGCCGAGTCGGTCGATGGCCAGGTTGGTTGCGGTGTTATCGCTGAGAACCACCATGAGGTGGAGGGTGTCGCCGAGGGTGAGGGCGAGCGGCGCGGTGAGCTGGCCTAGCACGCCCGAGCCTGCCACCTGATTCTCGCGGGTGAGGACAAGCTTCTCAGCCAGCGAGGCTTGTCCGGCGCGAATCTGCTCCGCGGCGTCCAACAGGATGCCCATTTTAATGACCGAGGCAGTTTTGACGGGTAAATCGGGATCGAGCGAAGCCGTCTGGCCGGATTTGAGGTTGTGGGCGTAGAGGGCGACGTGGCCGTGGTGGGCAGCGGCAATGGACTGCAACTGCCGGTCGAGCTGCGGGTCATCCTGGAGGGCTGGCTGCTGGGCGGGGAGCGACGCGGCGCTTGTGCAAGCCAGCGCAACCATCAGCGCGATTCGGGCTCTGGATAGGGAAAAGACCATGGGGCCAGAGTAACGCGCCACGGCAGGCGGCGCTACTCTTCGCGCGCAAAAGTGAGCGAGGCGGAGTTGATGCAGTAGCGCAGGCCGGTGGGGCGGGGTCCGTCGGGGAAGACGTGGCCCAGGTGGCCTCCGCAGCGGGCGCAGGTGACCTCGACGCGGCGCATGCCGAAGCTGCGGTCCTCGTGCTCGGCGATGGCTTTGGAGTCGGCCGGCAGCATGAAGCTGGGCCAGCCGCAGCCGGAGTCGAACTTGGCGCCGCTCATGAACAGCAGTGCCCCGCAGCCGGCGCAGTGGTAGTTGCCGGTTTCGTGGTTTTCGGTCAGGATTCCGGTGAACGCAGGCTCGGTCCCCTTCTCGCGAAGGACGCGATACTGGTCCGGGGTTAGCGCCGCGCGCCACTCCGCCTCACTCCGCACAACTTTTTCGGACCCTTCACTCATGGCTACCTCCTGGGCTTGCGCGCAGGGATTGCCCTACGCCGATTGGATGCTCCGGGCCGGGTGATGGCAGCGGGAACCGGCTTCAAATCTCCGCGATCAGATCGATCTCCACCAGTACGTCCTTGGGCAGGCGGGAGACTTCGACCGTGGTTCGCGCCGGCAGCGGTGCAGCCTCTTTCCCTAAATAGGCAGCGTAGACCGCGTTCATGGCGGCAAAGTCGTTGATGTCCTTGAGGAAGACAGTGGCCTTGACCACCTTTGCGAGGCTCGTGCCGCCCGCTTCGAGGATGGCCTTCAGGTTTTCGAAAGTGCGCGTGGTCTGTTCCGCGATGCCGCCCGCGACCACCTGCTGGGTTGCCGGGTCAACACCGGCTTGTCCGGCTGTGAAGACGAGATTGCCCACCCGTATACCCTGCGAATAGGGCCCGATGGCGGCGGGGGCTTTGTCGGTTGCGATGACGGTTTTGCTCATACCTCGATTGTAATGGGCTTTCGGCGCGTTGCGGAGCAACGGATCAATGCCATGCGGCCAGCACAACGCCGGAGATCATGAGCGCCACCAGCCAGTAGCCGGCGTTGATGAAGAAGAGTTTGAAGGGCCGCTGCTCATACATCGTTTCGGAGAGGAGCGGCGCGGCGATGAAGCCCAGCCAGCAGATGAAGCCGATAAGTGCGCCCCAGCACCAGGTGGTTGCACCTGCCCACATCACCACGTGGGCCAGCACAAAGGCGAGGATCAGGCCACCGATGAAGGATGTGATCATGGCGATGACGGCGCCCTTGGGCCGTTCGCCCTTTGTGTGGCCGGTCAAGGCCATCCACGGCTTGGCGAAGAGCAGCGAGTACCAGAGCGCGCCCAGGATCCACTGAATCAGGGCCGCGACCAATACGGCCAGGTGGTTGAAGTGAAGATGGTGCATTGTGAAGCCTCCATACCAGATAGAAATCCGCCTCCAAGCGACCGGAGACTCAGGGAAATGGGGGAATATCGCTGGCCGGCCTGAAAGGAGTCGCGCAGTTGACTGTGCGGCAGGCGGCAAGGCCGTGTCAAGGAGAAATCCAGAGCGGTGGTTCTGCGCGGTCTAGCGGCGCTTGAGGGCTTCCAGCTCATCGAGGGTGCGCGGCCAGTCGGCGCCGAGGAGCCGGGAGAGGCTGCGGTCGGCCAGGACCTTTCCGCCGGTTTGGCAGCGGGCGCAGTAGTTGGTTTCGTTGTCTGCGTAGCGAATGCGCTGGACCTTCTCACCGCAGCGCGGGCAGGGCTGGTTGAAGCGGCCATGGACCGCCATCTCCTTGCGAAAGGCGGTGACTTTTTCAGGGAAGGCGGCCTCCGCCTCTGTGCGCAGGCGGCCCATCCAAGCGGTGAGCGTGGCCTGCGCGGCGAAGAACAGGCGCTCCCATTCTTCCGGTTCCAGCTTGCGGGTGAGCGCGATGGGCGAGAGTTGGGCGGCGTGGAGGATTTCGTCGGAGTAGGCGTTGCCGATGCCGCTCACCAGGCGGGGATCGGTGAGGGCTCGCTTGAGGGTGCGGTTTTCCTCTGTGAGCGCGGAGCGAAAGCCGTCGAGGTCCGTGGCAAAGATCTCGATTCCGCCGGGATCGACAGTGAGCAGGCCCTCCTCGCCGCGAAGAACGTGCAGGGAGGCGCGGCGCTTGCTGCCAGCTTCGGTGAGGATGAGCGACCCGGAGGGGAAGTCGAATGCGGCAAGGGATTGGCGGCCGGCGAGTTTGGTTTGCGGCGGCCGCCAGTGCAAGCGGCCGGCAATCATGAGGTGCAGCACCAGCCACAGGTCGCCTCCGACGCCGATGGCGATGCGTTTGCCGATGCGGCGGACGGCGTGGACGGTTTTGCCTTCGACGGATGCAAGCGGTGGGTCAACGGTGCGGAGCAGAAAGACGCTGGCCAGCCGTACGCGCTCCAGGGGCTGCGCGAGGATGCGGGCTTCAAGAGCGGTGATATAGGCGGCGATGTCAGGGAGTTCCGGCATTGAATCCAGCTTGCAGCCGGGTTCGCTGGTTGCGCAATAGCGAAATTACCCCATTTATCTGTACGTCTCGTGTGACATGCGTCTCCAATACTGTGCTTTCAAACGACTGTCAATAGCAGAATTGTAAAGAATCTCGCAGTCACAGAACGCTCCCTGTCTCATTAGGACGTGGAACACATCAAACCAGTCCGACTCTTTAAAGCCGCAAAGCTGTAGTGCATGCTTCGCATGGCGGAAGTCACCAGAACATGTTTGTGGCTGTGTCGTACCGCTTTTGGGCAGAAACACCTCGTCAAGTGCCGCGAAAAAGCGCTTCTTTCGCAGCGCCTCCATAACACCTGGCGTTATGGACGCGATAAGCTCCTCGTCGGGGTCGTCCTCGATTCCTTCAGGACGTTCGTCCGGCGTGAGCTCGAACCACTGCGTATCCGCAAGCGTAGAGTCGCAGTAGTGCTTGGGAATCAGGTGCACAATATAGTGGTATCTCTGGCGGGGGTACAGGCCTCTGAACCGCTCATCGATGAAAAACAGCGCGATTCGGGACGGGTCTTGTGCCCAATACTCCACACGTACGACCATCTCCGGATACGAAGCTCGAACAAATTCTCGAATGTCAGACTCGATTTTGGCGAGGCGAAGATCCTGCATCACTATTACATCCTAACCAGTTCAGGAGGCAATTTCATCGATAGTTGTTGTAGTCAGCCCAATTCACTAGCCGAGTACGCGTGCGACTCTACCCCGTCGCACCCTTGCCGCAAAAATAAAGGCACGGAATGGGTGGGGCACGCAGTGTTTCCAATCGTCAGGAGCCGGATCAATAGCACGATGCGCCAGGGTCTCGCCGGAGACCGGCGCGACGAAATCTCAGTGCGCGTACCGTTTTTCCCCGGCTTCCAGTGGCACCAGCAGCCGGTTGAAGACGGGCGGCAGAGGGCAAGTGGCATAGGGCGTGTAGGCGCAGGGCGGGTTCTCCAGGCGGTTGAAGTCCAGCGTCAGCAGGCCAGGCTGGTCAAGCCCGTGGTCCGGCAATCCGGCGTGCAGATAACGGGCCGCCGCGTAGGTGGTTTCATAGCGGGTCTGATCCCTGAGGATGAAGAACAGGGTCTTGCCCTGGGGGTCTTCGAGCACCGGCTCAAGGCGCAGGGTCTTGTCGTAGAGGGTGAACACCGCAACCCCCGGCGACGGCAGGTCCAGCGTTGTGCCGAGGACGGTGGGAATCTTTTCGATGTGCGGCGGCGTGTACGGAATCCACTGGGCCTGAATGCGGTAGAGCGGGTCGGGAGCGTACCAGTTGAGCCCGTGGAAGGCGGTGCGCGCGGGCGAGGCGGCGTCCTTGATGCGCAGCGCGTAACGGCCGCCGCGGCTGAGCACCACCAGCGAAAGCCCGTGCCAGGCGATCGTCGAAGGCTTCGCGCCCTCCACTACGAGCGGGCCCTCCTGCGCGGGTTTGCCGTCGATGAGGAGATCGGGCGGAAAGCCTCCGGGCGGCGCCTGCAACTGGACCGCGTTGGGGCCGACGACGAGCAGGCCGATGTGATCGGGAGCCTGGGCGCGCACCCGGACCTGGTTGCCCTCGGCCGCGCCAACGGAGTTGCTGCCCGGCTTGAGCCAGTCCAGCCCCACCAGCGTCAGCCATCCATCCGGAGCGGCAATCTCCTGCTCGCGCTGGGCTCGCCAGGCGGCCAGATCCTGCAACCATTGTGCGTCGGGTGCTGAAACAGCCGGCGAAGTTGAGTTAGCCGGGGGCGCGTCCTGCGCCACAGCCGGGCGAGCTGGCAGCAAGCCCCAGCCGGCGAGCAAAATCGCCAGATTCAACGCGTATAGCTTCGTCAATCGCTTTCTCTGTGCCAATCGCCGAGTCATGGCGCGAAACCCCTCTTCCCAGTCTTGAGCCGTCTTCCTTCTAACCGGCGCCAGTCATTTGCTTTCAAAGCAGCCGGATGCCCATTCGGGACTGCCGGCGCGGCCTGGCTTCGAGCGGCGTGCAATCAAGGTGCTCCGAGTGGGATTTACGGGGCAATGGGAATGTCTCCTTGTTCAGGCTGCTCCTATTATGACCCGGCCAAGGCGTGAAGGTAGACTGCCAACAGTGATTCTGGTGCAGGTTTTGGAAAGGCGAATCGCTGGAGCAAGCCACACTTTGCCTGTCTGGCGCTGTTTCCCGGTTTGCCGGCGTTGGCCTTCGGTCAGCAGGTAGCGGGCCGGCCGGAGCGGGCGCGCAGCCGGCGCCCTCGCCCGCGCCAACACCGGCTACTACAACCACCCGTAGCTTGCAGCCCCAGGAAGCCGGTTGGAATCGCAGGTCTGCCGCCGCGGCGGGCGAGAGCTGGAGCACGCGGGTTTGCCTCGTGAGTGTTGACAGCGGCACTTGCCGCTCCCTAAAATTAAAGAGGAGAACTTCACCTATTTTCTGCCGTAAGTGACAGTTATAGGTGCCGGATAGATGGGGGTTTAGTTCTCCTCAGGCGAGTTCGGGAGCGGTCGCAAACGGCCCTTCTGAAGGCAGTGCGAGCGAAGACGGAGAGCAGGGAAGCATGGCGGATGCGCGCGTCAGTCCGCGAGAGCGGCTGGTGCTGACGGCCATCATCGAGCTGTACATCGCCACCGGCGAGCCCGTGGCTTCGCAGGCGGTTGCGCATGCCTTTGCCGACCGCGAGGGGCTGAGTTCCGCCACCGTGCGCAACGTGATGGCTGCGCTGGGCGAGGCGGGGCTGCTGGAGCAGCCGCACACTTCCGCCGGTCGGGTTCCCACCGCCGCGGCCTTCCGCTATTACGTCGAGCAGATTACCCACCCCGGGCGCATGGCCGCCGGCGCGCAGCCTCCCAGCCCCATGGCGCAAGGCGCGTTGCCCCTCGGTTCTTCGCTTCTGAGCGAAGCCCGCCGCGAGCAGATCGAGGACAGCTTTACCGGCGTCGCCAGCAGCCATGAGTACCTGGAGCGGACTTCGCACGTGCTGGCGCTGATCTCCAGCGGCCTGGGCGTGGCGCTGGCCAGCTCCACCGCGGGCCAGGTGCTGGAACATATACACTTTTCGCGCCTCTCTGCGGGTCGGGTGCTGGCGGTGCTGGTGACCCAGGCCGGCGCGGTGCAGGACCGCGTGCTCACCCTGGACCGCGAACTGACGCACATGGAGCTGGAGACGGCCGCGCGCTACCTGAATGAGAACTTCCGCGGCTGGCCCATCGAGCGCATTCGCGCCGAGGTGGCGCGGCGCGTGGAGGTGGAGCGCGAGGCCTACCACCAGATGCTGGCCGCGGTCGAGGAACTGTGCCGCAAGGGCGCGCTGGCCGGCGGCGAGGGCGGTCCGGCCCTCTATGTGGACGGTATGGCCAACCTGATCAGCGCCGAGCTGGACCGCGAGCGGCTGCGCCAGATGCTGCTGGCCCTGGAGGCCAAGCAGCGGCTGGTGGAGCTGTTGACCGCCTACGTGGACGGCCGTCAGCAGGAGGTGCGCGTGGTGGTGGGGCTGGACGAGGCTTCGCCGGCCATGCAGGACCTGGTTCTGATCGGCGCGCCGGCCCGCCTGGGAGGCGCCAATCTGGGAACCGTCGCCGTCATCGCTCCCACGCGCATCCAATACCAGGAGATGATTCAGGCCGTGCGCTACATTGCCGGGCTTTCCGAGCGCATCCTGGAGGTTCCGGCAGAGCAGCAATTCCACTAGACCGGCGGAAATCTCAGGGAGTCCTTCGCGGCCCGCGGGTAGAGCGGCGGGCGCCTCACAAATTATCATGGAAACAGGCACCGACGATGTTTCGGAGAATTCATAGAGCTATGCCAGAACAGAAAACAGAATTGCCGGAGTTGGAAGCAGGGGAGACCCTTCCAGACGCGGCTGTCGTTGAACCCCTCAATGTACCGGCGGCAGCGGCGGAGAGCGGGGAAGTCCCGCGCATCCCCGCGGAGCCGGTGAGCCGCGCGGAATACGACCAGTTAAAGGCCGAGCGCGATGGTCTGCTCGATCGCCTGGCCCGGTTGCAGGCCGAGTTTGAGAACGCCCGCAAGCGCGCCGAGCGGGAGCGGATCGAGTATCGCGACTATGCCGCCGGCAGCGTCATCCAGCAGTTTCTGCCCGTGGTGGACAACTTCGAGCTGGCGCTCAAATCCAACGGCACGGCGCACCAGTTGCGCCACGGCGTGGAGTTGATCGTGAAACAGATGCAGGAGATCCTGCGCCAGTTGCAGGTGGTTCCCGTTCCCACCGTGGGCGAGGCCTTCGATCCCCGCGTGCACGAGGCGCTGGGTACGGTGGAGCGCGACGACCTGCCCGACCAGCATGTAGCCGAGGAGGTTCGGCGCGGCTACAAGCTGCGCGAGCGGCTTTTGCGCCCGGCGCTGGTGCGCGTGGCGCACAATTCGAAACAGACAAGCGAATGAGTTCTAATACAAGAGTGAGCAAAGCAGACTACTACGAGGTTCTGGGCGTCTCCCGGGGGGCCGACGAACAGGAGTTGAAGAGCGCTTACCGCAAGCAGGCGCTCAAATACCATCCTGATCGCAACCCCGGCGACCATGCGGCCGAGGAGAAATTCAAGACCGCCAGCGAGGCCTACCAGGTGCTGAGCGACCCGGACAAGCGCGCCGCCTACGACCGCTACGGCCATGCCGGCCTCGGCGGGCAGGGCGGCTTTGGCGGCTCGCCGTTTGCCGGCGGCGTGGACATCGGCGACATCTTCGGCGATCTGTTCGGCGAGATGTTCAATGTGGGCGGAAGCTCGCAGCGCGGCAACCGCCAGCAGCGCGGCGACGACCTACGCTTCGACCTCGCCATCGACTTCGAAGACGCCTTTTTCGGCACCGAGACGGAAGTGAAGATTCGCCGTCTGGAGACCTGCGGAGCCTGTCACGGGCGCGGCACCTCGACTGGCCGCGGCCCCACCACCTGCGGCCAATGCCAGGGACGCGGCCAGATCCGCTACCAGCAGGGCTTTTTCTCCGTGGCCCGCACCTGCGGCGCCTGCGGCGGCACGGGCCAGGTGATCGGCGATCCCTGCCAGACCTGCCGCGGCCAGACGCGCGTCAGCAGCGAGCTGAAGCTCAACGTCAAAGTGCCGCCGGGCGTGGAGGAAGGCACCCGCATCCGCTACGCCGGCGAAGGCGACGCGGGCCGGGCAGGCGGTCCCAGGGGCGATCTCTACGTCGTGCTTTCCGTCCGGCCCCACGACTTTTTCGAGCGCAAGGGCCACGACCTGCACTGCGTGATCCCCATCAGCTTCCCCCAGGCCGCGCTGGGCGCCGAGTTCGAGATTCCCGGCGTCGACGGCCCGGTCAACCTGAAGATTCCCGAGGGCACGCAAAGCGGCCGCGAGTTGCGCGTTCGCGGGCGAGGCTTCCCCTTCCTGAACGACAAAGGCCACGGCGACCTGATTGTGAAGGTGCTGGTGCAGATTCCGCGCAAGCTCTCGCGGTCGCAGAGGGAGCTGGTGAACAAGCTGGCCGAGTCGATGACCGTGGACAACAAACCGACCTCTCCCAGTCTGCTGGAAAAGATGAAGGATTTGTTCAACTAGCCGTGCCGTGGATCGAGAGTGTTATTGAACCTGCCCTGAACGTCGTTGGAGTTATGAAACTACGGACCAATGGCAACGAAAACTCCGCCCTTGAAGCCAGCCCACTCTCTACCTTGCCGAGTTACTGGCCCCTATCCGCGACCGCACGGTCGAATCGGCTATACGGTGATTGAGGTGTCGAATTCTCCGTAATTGTCGAGGTGGTCTTTGATGATCAGATAGCACTCGCAAGAGGTCTTCGTGAGCCCAGGGACGTCGAGGATGCGAATTTCTCCCCGGGTGTAATCGATAAGTCCTTTTCGCTTGAGAATCCCGGCGGTCGTAGAAATAGTGGGACGGCGGCCCCCAAGCATGTCGGCAAGAAACTCATGCGAAATGTTGAACGTGTTGGTGTGCGCGCGGTCCGCACAGAGGAGCAGCCAGCGGGCGAGTCGCTGTTCGAAGTTATGTTTCGCATTGCATCCAGCGGATTGCATTGCCTGAACGAGCTGTGCCTGAACATAGCGCAGAGCCAGAAAATGAAAGTCACCGCCAAGGCGGAACTCTCTTCTCGCGTCCTCCACGTGGCACGAATAGCCATGGCCGGCAATCTGGGTGTAGACGCGATTCAAACTCTTTTTTGTTCCCATGAGAGCTGAGACGCCTATGACCGACTCATAACCGAACATCCCTACCTCGACCTGAGATCCATCCGTGAACGTTGTGGTCATGGATGCCATCCCCTCTTCGAGAAAATAGAGCCGATCGATCGGGTCGCCTGGGTATTCGATTTCGTGTCTCAGCTCGAACTTGACCGGTTGCAAACCAAGGCGGGCAATGATGTCCCCGTCCAGAGCCCTCAAAAGAGTGTTCTTAAAGCTGTTGGTGCGGTTCGTGCGCAAGGAATCCTCACTTTCAGACAAAACCCTATCACAATCGGTATGCCCCAAGCTCACGATTCCTGACAAAGTTCGAGTTATGTCCGAAACCGTACAATGACCGCAAAACTAAGCGAGTAGAATCTGCTCGGTCCATCAATCTTCTCTTTCGAGGTGAGATGTATGACCTTTGATCTCGCCGCTTTTCTGGCCACGGCAGGAGTGGGACGAAGGATCGTCCAATTGAAGCCCAAGCAGGTCTTCTTTTCGCAGGGAAGCGCGGCTGACGCCATCTTCTATCTTCAGACGGGCCGCGCAAAACTCACCGTCGTTTCGCATGACGGGAAGGAAGCCACCATAGCGCTTCTCCCCGCCGGGGAATTCGTTGGAGAGGAGTCGCTGGCCAGCGTGGGCGCGCTGCATATGGCCACTGCCAGCGCCATTACAGCCTGTACCGCGCTCAAGATAGAGAGGGGGGAGATGATCCGCGTGATGCACCAGGAGCATTCCCTCTCCGATATGTACTTGAAATTCCTGCTGGTCCGGAGCATGCGAGCGCAAGCCGATCTTGTGGATCAGATTTTCAACTCCAGCGAAAGGCGTCTGGCTAGAATTCTCCTGTTGATGGCCGAATTCGGCGAGCCGGGTCAATCGGAACACCTGATTCCTCACATCACGCAGGAAACTCTGGCAGAGATGATCGGCACCACCCGGTCCCGCGTCAGCTTCTTCATGAATCGATTTCGCAAGCTCGGCCTTATCGAATACAACGGCGGCATCCGGGTCCACAAGTCTCTGCTCAATGTGGTTCTGCTCGATCAATTCACCGAACGTAACCCCGAGAGACCTCCTGGTTCGGCCACCCCGCGTATTCGATCGAAGCGGGCCAGAAGCGGCTAGAACGGTTCCGGGGTTGCCGATAATTTCAATTATTATCTGAAAAGAAACAAGGCCTCGATCAGGCTGTAAGAGTGCGGGCTAATGCCCGAACCCTTCACTCGAAACGGAGCTATTGGACCGGCCCTTAGAGCGCCAGCAGCGCAATCGCCGCCACGGCCACGCCGATCAGTTGGCTCATGCGGTCGGTGAGCGCAAAGGCTACCGGGTCTTCGTCCAATTCGCCGCGCGAGGCCAGCAGCCAAACCCGGTTGAGCCACAGAATCATGAAGGGCACAATCAGCCACAACAGCCGCGGCTGGCGATAGAGCTTGACCACGTCGGCGCCGCTAATATAAATGGCGAAAACTACCACCGCGGCATAAGCGCTGGCGGTGCCGAAGCTGCGCAACTGCGCCAGATCGGCCAACAGGTAGCCGCGCTCGTTCCTCGGCGACGAATTGCTGGCGCGCAGGTTTTCCAGTTCGGCAAAGCGCTTGACGATGGCTAGCGACAGAAACAGAAACATCGAAAAGCCGGCCAGCCAGTGGGAGATGGGCGTCTGAGTTACCGCGCCCCCGGCGAGCAGGCGCAGAATATACAAACCGGACAGCGCCAGCACATCGACCAGCGCAATCCGCTTCAGGTATAACGAGTAGGCCAGCGTGGTGGCCAGATAAACGAGAAGCCAGGCGTAGAAGCCGCCCGGAAGCAACTGGCCGCCCACCAATCCCACGAAAAGAAAAATCGCCGCGATCAAGATCCCGGCAAAGGCCGACAGATCGCCCGAGGCAAAAGGCCGCAGGCGCTTGCGGGGATGACGGCGGTCGGCCTCGATGTCCAGCAGATCGTTGACGATGTAGGCCGAAGAAGCGGTGAGCGAGAAGCAGCAGAAGGCCGCCATCGCCATCAGCAGCTTGCCGGCGCTCAAGGCATGGGACAAAAGCAGCGGCACAAAGATGAGCAGATTCTTGGCCCACTGGTGCAGGCGCACGGCCTTGAGCAGCGATTGCAGAGCAGATCGGCGCTCAAGAAACTCATGCGCCGGGCGGATGCCGCGCGCCCTGAGCCTGATGCGCAAACCCAGGCTGGGATTGGCCACCATGGGCAAAGTGGCGTGGGCCAGCAGCGGCAGATCAGGCGTGTCGTTGCCCACGTAGTCGAACGCGCCGGAGTCCAGCCGGCTGCGCAGGCTCAAGAGCTTCTTCGATCCGGTCAGGTTGGTGGTGCCGTCGGAGCCCAACACATCGGTAAAGATGCCCAGATGGGCGGCAACGCGGCGGGCCAGCGCCAGGTCCGCGCCCGTGGTCAGGTAGAGGTCGCGGCCCCGCGCGCGCTCCTTGTGAAGAAACTGGAGCAGCGTGCGGTTGTAGGGCAGATGCGCCACATCGAGCGAGACGGATGCGGTGATGAAGGCTTTGAAGGCCGCCTTGCCGCGGAGAAGACGGCCGGGCAGCTTGAACGCCAGCGCCGGATGCGTCCGCAACAAAGCCAGCAGGGAGTCGATCAGGGTATCCGACTTGACCAGCGTGCCGTCCAGATCGACGCACAGCGGGCGCAACGCTTCAATGGGCGCTTGCGGCTGGGCGATGGGGCTGGAGATGGATTGGGGCAACCGCTCACCTCGTCTGGAGATCGCCGGCACATGGAGGGAAGGCCCCTTTGGAAGGTCCCTGCGCATCGACGCAAGGGAGGCCTGGCTCGTTGGCCAGCGAAATCTCCGGGACCACCCAAGTATACAGTCGGCCGAAAACGAATCAAGGCGTGAATCGGACGCAGGGGCAGCGAGGACCCAGGCGGAGATTGTGCAGATTTCAGGTTGGTCTGGTGGAGCTGAGCGGGATCGAACCGCTGGCCTCCTCGTTGCGAACGAGGCGCTCTCCCAGCTGAGCTACAGCCCCACGACTCTTCTATCTTATCAGCGAGCGCCAAATCGGGGAAGGGGGCCCGAGATTTCGCTCTGCCCGCAAAGGCATCCCCAGGGGGTGAAGCCCCGTTTGATTTTGCCTCGGCAATGCCGGGACTAAAGTCCCGGCCTACCAGCACCGGCCTACCAGTCCCGGCCCAACAATCCGCGCCGCCTGCCTACAGCTGGTTCATGTTGGCCAGGAACTCGGCGTTGTTGCGCACCTTCTCCAGGCGGCTGATCAGCAGTTCCATAGCCTCCACCGGCGACAGCGGGTTAAGCACCTTGCGCAGAATCCAGATGCGCTGCAAGTCCTCCTTGGGGATGAGCAGCTCTTCCTTGCGGGTGCCGGAGCGCTGGATGTCGATGGCCGGGAAGACGCGCTTGTCCACCAGCTTGCGGTCGAGAATGATTTCCATGTTGCCGGTGCCCTTGAACTCCTCGAAGATGACCTCGTCCATGCGCGAGCCGGTATCGATCAGCGCGGTCGAAATGATGGTCAACGAGCCGCCCTCTTCGATGTTGCGGGCCGCGCCGAAGAAGCGCTTGGGGCGCTGCAGCGCGTTCGAGTCCACGCCGCCCGACAGCACCTTGCCCGAGGGGGGCACGATGGTGTTGTAGGCGCGGGCCAGGCGGGTGATCGAATCCAGCAGAATGACCACGTCGCGCTTGTGCTCCACCAGGCGCTTGGCCTTCTCGATGACCATCTCGGCCACCTGCACGTGGCGGGCCGCCGGCTCATCGAACGTGGAACTGATGACCTCGCCCTTCACCGAGCGCTGCATGTCGGTCACTTCCTCGGGCCGCTCGTCGATGAGCAGCACGATGAGCACGATCTCGGGGTGGTTGGTGGAGATGGAGTTGGCAATGGACTGCAACAGCATGGTCTTGCCGGTGCGCGGCGGAGCCACGATCAGGCCGCGCTGGCCCTTGCCCACCGGCGTCAGCAGGTCCATCACCCGGCCGCTGATGCCCTCCCGCGTCGTCTCCATCTTGGCCCGCTCCTGCGGATAGAGAGGGGTCAGGTTGTCGAAGAGGATCTTGTTGCGGGTCTCCTCGGGCGACTCGAAATTGATGGCCTCGATCTTGACCAGCGCGAAGTACTTCTCGCCCTCGTGCGGGGGCCTGACGTTGCCGCTGATCGAGTCGCCGGTTTTCAGATCGAATTTTCGAATCTGCGAGGGCGACACGTAGATGTCGTCGGGGCCGGGCAGATAGTTGTAATCGGGAGAGCGCAGGAAGCCGTAGCCGTCGGGAAGGATCTCCAGCACGCCTTCGGCGAAGATGTGGCCTTCCTTTTCGCTTTGTGCCTGAAGAATCTTGAAGATCAGATCCTGTTTGCGAAGGCCGCTGGTGCCCGGGATCTCCAGGGTGCGCGCGATGCGGGTCAGTTCGGTGATGTTCTTCTCTTTGAGTTCAGCGATGGTCATGGTCACCTGCGATAAGGAGGGATGGGGTTTGGGGAGATACGCGGAGGGAATTTGCTCCAGGAGAAAGACAGGCGGGAGTTCAAAAAATGCACCCGGCGCAGCCGGCGCAGGCTGCGCCTGAAACCTCCCACGAAGTCAAGTGGAAGTTCGAGACGCCGGAGAAGAGCGGCTACCTTGCCCGGAAAGCCGCCCTGAAACCGCTGCCTGACTTAACTATACGCTGCGGGAAACGCCGTCAGGCGGCGCGGCGCCGTTCAACGGGCTGGGCCTCGGGCGCCTCTACAGGCGCTGTGGAGCCAGGATTGGTGGTCTGAAAGCGGCACAGAACCTCATTCGTCGTGTCTTGCAGCCGTGTATTCGGCTTGTGCAGCTTGCGGGTTGCCTTGCTGGCCAGTTGACAGAGCTGGTAGCGATTGGACACATGAGAAAGTGCCCCAAATACTAAATCAGAACGCATGATACATCTCTCCTTCTTGAGTTGCGTGCCCGGACAGGACTTGTCTTTTGCCGCCGGTGCACCAGGGAGGCCAACTCCATCCAGGGCCGCCCCGAATTGCCGCTCCCAAAGTTTAGACGCGCGAACCGTGCCTATAGTTCAAAATCCTGACGCACATTCGCACACTATGAAACAGGCCTCATGCCGTATCTCGGATACAGATTGCCGCCTTGGGAATCCATGCGTCCGGCATTCCCACTCCCGGCGAAGTTCAAAACGCACCGGGGCATCAACGAAGAGCCTCAGCTCAATATGATGCGGGAAATGGCAGACGGCTGTACAAATTTGCACATGTGCAATCTGCTCTTTATGGATGGCACTCCTGAATGTATACCGAGTCGTCCTCCGGGTCAACTGTTTTTTATCGCCTTTTTCCGCCCGCGATCAGCCCTCGCCAACTGAGCCAACCTGCCGTGTTAACTAGCTTTCTATCATATAGATAGACGCAGATCTATAGCCCAAAATGCGCCTTGGTCGAGGCTTGCGGCCACAGGGCGCCGGGGCCACGCTGCCCACCCATGAACCATTCTGGCTACCTGCAAGGGTGTCGCCTGCTCACCACCCTGCCATCCGGATCTGCCAGAATGGGCTCTCCGTGCTCATCCACGCCGCACGGCGGCCGTCGCCGGCTCAGCGACCCTTTGGGCGTGGCCAATAACGAATCCAGGCGGAAAACGCCAAACAGCCACATGAAGACGAACGGAATCGCAACCCGCAGCGTGCCCCTGCCGGAAACTAGAATGGTGTCTTGCATTTTGGCCCTGGCTAGGGAGACCCATGCATGAGCGATTTCTCATGAAGACAAAGCGGTTAGCGGCCCAGGATTGGAAAATCCTTAATATCGGAAGCAACCGAAGAACAGGGAACAAAAAACAGCGTCATTTTGAACTCCCGTGCGCGGCCAAAGCTGATCAACGCTAGTTCTACCCCACCTGCTTCCGGTTTCACCCCGCCTTTACCCTGCTCCACCCGACCTTTTCCGGAAAGAAACGGAGGAACGGATTGCGCACCCGCCCCCGATCTCTGAGCAGATTCTTCACGGAGGCCGCCCCCGCCTGAAAGCCAGCCCTGTTCTCTATTCCCTGTTCCCTGTTCCCTGTTCCCTGTTTTTTCACGCCCAATAACTGCGGTCCAGGGTGCGGTACTGGATGGCCTCGGCCAGGTGAGCCACGGTCAAGTGCTCGGCGCCTTCCAGGTCGGCGATGGTGCGCGCCACCTTGAGGATGCGGTCGTGGGCGCGCGCGGTCAGGCCCTGTTGCTGCATGGCCCGCTCCAGCAAGCGCTCGGCATCGGCGCCGAGTTCGCAGTGGGTGCGAATCTGCCGCGTGGTCATCTGCGCGTTGGCGTAGATTTTTTCGCCGGCCTTCCTGAACCGCAGCCGCTGCCGCTCGCGGGCAGCCATTACCCGGCCGCGAATCTCGGCCGAGCCCTCGGCCGCCGCGGACCCGCGCAGTTCCTTGTACTGCACCGCCGGGACTTCGATGTGAATGTCGATGCGGTCCAGCAGCGGGCCGGAGATCTTGGCCACGTAGCGCTGGATCATCGGCGGCGTGCACATGCACTCGCGCGACTTGTCGTTGAAAAATCCGCAGGGGCAGGGGTTCATGGCCGCGGCCAGCATGAAGCGCGCGGGGAAGCTGAGCGACATGGAGGCGCGCGCGATGGTCACCGTGTGGTCCTCGAGCGGCTGGCGCAAAACCTCGAGCACGTTGCGCGGGAACTCCGGCAACTCGTCGAGAAACAGCAGGCCGTTGTGCGCCAGCGAGACCTCGCCCGGACGGGGAATGATGCCGCCGCCGATCAGGCCGGCATCGGAGATGGTGTGGTGCGGCGAGCGGAACGGCCGCTGCGTCACCAGGCCCGCCGCCGCATCCAGCACACCGGCCACAGAATGAATCTTGGTGGTCTCAAGAGCCTCTTCAAAGGTGAGCGGCGCCAGGATCGACGGCAGCCGCTTGGCCAGCATGGTTTTTCCCGAGCCGGGTGGGCCGATCATGAGAATGTTGTGGCTGCCCGCCGCGGCCACCTCGAGGGCGCGTTTGGCCGTCTGCTGTCCGCGCACATCCTTGAAGTCCACGGAAAAATGTTGCAGCTCGCCGAGCAGCGCCTCGGTGGCCACGCGATAGGGCTCGCGCTGAATCACGCCCACCACCGACGTGTTGAGCAACTCCAAGACATCGAGCAGCGAGGAGACCGGGTACACGTTTACGCCCTCGACGACGGCAGCCTCGGCTGCATTGGCCGCGGGCAGAATCAGGTTGGAAATCCCCTTTTCGCGCGCCAGGATGGCAATCGGCAACATCCCCGGCACGGGACGCACGCTGCCGTCCAGTCCCAGTTCGCCCACCAGAAGAAACTGGCTTAGGTCGTCCAGCCGCAGCGCGCCATAAGCGCCCAGGATTCCCACGGCAATGGGCAGGTCGAACCCTGCGCCCTCCTTCTTCATGTCTGCCGGCGCCAGGTTGATGGTGATGAACGTGGGCGGAATTGTGTAGTTGGAGTTCTTGATGGCCGCGCGCACCCGGTCGCGGCTCTCGCGCACCGCGGCGTCAGGCAAACCCACGGTGTGGAGCACGTCCTTCTCCATCACCACGCCGCTATAGTCCACCTCGACATCGATGAGGTTGGCATCGATGCCGTAGACAGCCGCGCTGAGGACCTTGAAAAGCATGATGGAAGGTTGCAGCGAGTGTAACAGAAGACAGGGGGCAGGGAACAGGGAACAGGGAACAGCGAGGCCGTCGTCGAATCGCGTCTTACCGCGCTCTTGATTTGGATTGTTTGCTGAATCGAGCCGGCTGCTTTCTTTTTGGATGCGGATGCTGGTGACAAAGATCGCAATGAGGAACGTCCACCGATCGCTCATTTTGCCACTTCGCACTTCTTGTTCCCTGTTCCCTATTCCCTGTTTGCCGTTACAATCTCATCCGTGACCACGAGTCTCTTCGACCTGTATAAGATCGGTGTCGGCCCGTCGAGTTCGCATACCATGGGCCCCATGCGCGCGGCCTGCCGCTTTGCGCGTGAACTCGCGCCTCGCGGCTTGCTCGATCGCGTCACGCGCGTGCAGGCGGAGCTCTACGGCTCGCTGGCCCTCACCGGCATGGGCCACGCTACGGACCGCGCCGTTCTTCTCGGTCTGTCCGGCCACGAACCGGCCACCATCGATCCTGCGGAGATTGAATCCTCGGTTGCGGCTATCCACGCGGCGAAGCGGATCGATCTGGCGGGCGGGCACGCCATCGTTTTTGAAGAGGCGCGCGATCTTGTTTTTCACCGCGCCGCCCTGTTTCCTCCCGGCGCGCACATCCAACATCCCAACGGGCTCCGTCTCACTGCTTTTGACGAGGCGGGCGAGGTCGTCAACCAGCGCACCTTCTTCTCCATCGGCGGCGGATTCATCGTCGAGGACGGCGCTGACGCGTCGACCGCAAAGCGGCAGGCCGCGATTCCGTTTCCGTTCCACAGTGCCGCGGAGCTGCTGGCCACGGCGCAGGCCAACGATCTCTCCATCAGCCAGCTCATGCTGGAGAACGAGTGCGCGCTTGCCGCGCGCGATTCGGAGCGGCCGCCTGCAGAGGTGGTGCGCGGGGGCATCGACCGCATCTGGAAAATCATGCAGGCCTGCGTTGAACGGGGCATGGCCACGGAAGGCATTTTGCCCGGCGGTCTGAATGTCCGTCGCCGTGCACACCGTCTGGCCGCACGGTTGCGCGAGAAGGAAGCCGACGGGCTGCACGGCGATCCGCTCGTCCCCCTCGATTGGCTCACCGTCTACGCCATGGCGGTGAATGAAGAGAACGCCTCCGGCGGACGAGTGGTGACCGCGCCCACCAATGGTGCTGCCGGCGTGGTTCCCGCCGTGGCGCTCTACTATACTCAATTCATCCCCGAGGCGGACCACGAAGGCATCATGCGTTTCTTTCTCACCTCGGCGGCCATCGGCATCCTATATAAGGAGAACGCTTCCATCAGCGGCGCGGAGGTGGGCTGCCAGGGCGAAGTGGGCGTGGCCTGCTCGATGGCTGCCGGCGGACTTACCGCCGCTCTCGGTGGAACCAACGAACAAGTCGAGCACGCCGCCGAAATCGCCATGGAGCACAACCTGGGCATGACCTGCGACCCCATCGGCGGCCTGGTGCAGATTCCCTGCATCGAGCGCAACGCCATGGGCGCGGCCAAAGCGGTGCATGCCTCGCGCCTCGCGCTCAACGAGTCAGGGGACCACAAGGTCTCGCTCGACCAGGTCATCCGCACCATGTATCTCACCGGCCTCGATATGCAATCGCGCTACAAGGAGACCAGCCTGGCCGGTCTTGCCTTGAACATCATCGAGTGTTAACTTCGCTGCGAGGATTCCAGCCGTGTTCTTGTGCACCATCTCTGTCGCTTTGCTGAACTGCACGCTCCTGCTCGTCCCCATCGCCGCGGCCGCCGCCGATCGCGGACCGTCAAATCCCGAAGAACGGAAGCAGGCGCTCGAATACATTCACGACTGGCAGGCCGATCCCCTCGGCCCGCACGCAAAGGACCAATTCGCTTGGGTCCTGAAGTGGTTCGTCGATGTGCCCGACCTAACAGTTCATGCCTGCACGATCCTCGACAAGCTGCCCAAGGGCGACAAGAAGGACGGTGCGACGATCTTTGGCGGCGAGTTCATGGCGCAGGCCGCCTTTGTGATTGAGAACCCCGACAAGAGGGATGACCGGCTGGCCGAATATCAGGCAGGCGTGGAGGGCGCGTTGCGCGTGTATGCGCTGCTGCTTAAAGCGAATCCAAAAGATCGCGAGTCTTACCTCGACGATCTGATTCAACGGCGCGAGGCCGGAACGCTGGCGCAATTTGTGAAGAAGCGCGCCGCCGCCGCGTGCAAAAACTGACGCTCCTCACTGCTTCCGCTCATCGCGAATTGCACCTCCGCAAATCGACGCTTGATGCGGCGCGGGAAAATTGTTGACTATTTTTCCACTCTTCGTTCGTTTTTTTCTTGACACTCGCGAGCCATGAATCTATACATGCATCAACTGCAATATAAAGATTGCAGAACTCGATGCAAACCATCGAAAGGGAGAATAGGCAAAATGGCAACCAAGAAGGCAGCCAAGAAGGCACCCGCGAAGAAGGCAGCCGCCAAGAAAGCACCCGCGAAGAAGGCCGCAAAGAAGAAGTAGCAGCGGTCAACCAACAACAAGGCAACACGCGAGGGGGGCGCTCAAAAGCGTCCCCCTCAGTGTTTGTGCGGAAGGATTAGACTTGTAGCGAAGGGAACACGGGGAAGGGAACCGCTTCCCGAACCGCCATGACACGACGCCGCTGGATTGCCGAACATTGGGACGAGGCCACCGCCACCATCGTTGGCGCGCAGGCCGAACACATGGCCCGCGTGCTGCGCGCCCAGCCGGGCATGGAGGCCGACGTGGTCGCGGGCGGCCACGTGTTTCACGCCGAGGTCGCCGCCGTTTGCCCGCGTGAGATTCGCTTCAACCTGGTCGCCGAGGTGCAGGCCGATCCCGCGCTGCCGCTAACGCTGGTGCTCGCCGTGTATAAATTCGATCGCATGGAGTGGGCTCTGGAAAAGGCGACGGAGCTGGGCGTTGCCGCGGTGGCCCCGGTGATCGCGCGCCGCACTGAGAAGCACCTGGCCGAGGCCGCGGAGAACCGCGCGGAGCGCTGGCGGCGCATCGTGCACGAAGCGGCCCAGCAGTCGCGCCGTTTCGATGTGCCGTTGATCTACGATCCGGCTCCATTGGCTGTGCGCGTGCGCGCCGCTTCTGAGTCCACGCGCATCGTGCTCGCCGAGCAGGAGCGCACCACCACGCTGCGTAACGCCCTCGATGAAGCCGTGGCCGCCGCGGAGGAAGAGATGCCCACGCTGGAAATCGCCATCGGCCCCGAAGGCGGATGGGCTCCCGAGGAAGAAGCGCTCTTCGACGCCAATGGCTGGCGCGCCGCATCCCTGGGCCCGCGCATTCTGCGCGCGGAGACAGCCGCCATCGCCGCGCTGGCCGTGGTCGCCTCCTGCCTGGAGTAGTCCGATGGCGCGTTTGCCCGCCGGCGCAACATGCGGACGACAAACAGAACTGGGACTCGCACTGCACGCCTCTGCGGTGGTATACCTTGACCGCGCATGGAATTCCGTTCGAGCCATCATTCCAATACAGGGCCGCCCATGCGCAAGGAGTTGTTATGCAGTTTTTTCCGGGACTGAAACTAGAGCAGCGCGGTTTCATCCGCCTGCCGATGCTGGCCGTCGTCGGCCTGGCGAGCGTTGCCGCAATCTGCGCGCAGCAGCAGCCGGCCCTCACTATTCACTGGGACAAGACCACCGTGGTCTCCGTGTCCACTCCCACGCTGCAGGTGGTCGTCAATCCTCCACTGCGGCCGGGCCAGCCGC
>JBEKZJ010000073.1:0-33489 GCA_049509995.1 Occallatibacter sp.
GCCAGAATGGATCCTGTTGGTTGGCAAGAATATTGTGGTCGAAGTAGGGCAAAATCCCGACATCCTCGTAGTCCTGGTTTTCTATCTTGCCGAGATGGGTGACGGCGATTGTGTCTCCATCCCGGACAAAAGGCCTGAGGAATTCAGCAGTTGCGGGAGCTGGAGAATAGGCGCGGAAGTGATCGTAGCCCAGGGCATAGGCCGACCAGAGAATCTGCACCCCGGCCATGAAGACGAGCGCGGCGCGGCCAAACGCTTCGCGCCGTGAGTGCCCGCATCCAGGCGCCGGCCAGGTAATCCAGAAAATGCACATCAGGAGGGGCGCCAGGATTCCCGAATGAAAGAAATGGACGTATACGGCTCCGGAAAAGGCGGCAAAAAACAATACCGGCAAGAGATAAAGGAGGCTGTGCCGGGCGCGGAGGCAGAGGGCGACGGCAATCCAGAATGGGAGGGCCAAGATCAGGGGCTGGCAAACGCCCATGGAAAGAGATCCCAGGGCCAATATGAAAAGTGGGCGCGACGGTCCGCGAAAGCTCGAAGTCGGGAGGTCGCCTGGCGGCCAGGCGGTCCAGAGTGCAAACGCGTAGAAGCAGACGAGAATGATGGAGAAGAACAGGAGTTGGCGCCGGCGACCAGGGTCTTTGACGCCTCCGCTGCGAACCTTTTCCAGGAAATACACGATGGCCAGTCCCGCGGAGATGACCGAGGCATGGAGGGCGACGTTGGCCAGGAGCCCGAGCAGGAGAGCTATCGCCGCGGGACTCCTCTTCCACTGGAGGGCGACGAGGAACAGCAGCAGGGGCACGAGCACATAGCTTCGCGCAACCACGGCATACTGAAACAGGAGAAAGAACGTAAATGGCAGCGCCAGTTTCAGGTAGCGGGGAAAAGGAGACTTGACTACAAGCAGCGACGCGGCCGCCACGGCGATGACTCCGCAAATCCAGTGCAGGCCGGAGTAGCTGACGCGGGCACGAATCAGGACCCAGAGCAGGAAATGCCAGAGACCTGGGGTTCCCTCGTAACGGATGTAGGTTTGAAACAGAGCAGGGAGTGAAAGGCTTCGCGCGAGCTGCCATGCCTGAGCCTCGTCCGACCATGGCTCATGCCAGGGGATGGCAAAGGCGACCAGCGCGGCGAAACAGGAGATGGCGGCCCATTCAGGCCAACGCGAACGGACCTCGTTGCGCAACCCTTCGAGGACGGAAGACGGTTGTTGCACTGGGCCGGGAGAGCTTTTCGATGGCCCATGCGGTCCAATCATCTCCTCCACAAGCGGTTGCATTCCACTCCCCTCTGCAGCAAGCCATTCTTACACCTGGAAACAGTTAGCTGCCTGTTCCAGCGCACCTTCGCTCCCGGCGCGATGGAGAGGTTGTCTCCCGGCCCATTCTTCCGGACAAGCGCGATTCGTGGTTTTCAGGAACCCTGCACAGCCTGGGAATAGTACTTCTGCGTAACTTTTCTGCCCGAGGCGCCGAACCTGGGAGCGCGGCGGATTCCCCACTTGTGCGCGACGAAGCTGGCAGTGGTGCCCAGCACGCCGAAACCATACTTGACGCTGCGCCGAAAATTGATGGAAGAGGCTTCCTTAAAGTATTTCGTGGGGCAGGAGATCTCTCCGATGTTGAAGCCGAACATCACGGCCTGGGCGATCATCTGGTTGTCGAAGACGAAATCGTCGGAATTTTCAAGCAGGGGAAGAGTTTCAAGCAACTGCCGCGAGAAGGCGCGAAAACCGGTGTGGTACTCAGACAACTTGACGCCCAGAAACAGGTTTTGAAATGCGGTGAGGAGGCGGTTGGAGATGTATTTATAGAGAGGCATGCCGCCTTTCAACGCGCCGGTTCCCAGAATGCGCGAGCCCAGCACCATGTCGTAGACGCCGCTGGCGACCATGCCGGCCATGGCGGGAACCAGGGAGGGGGTGTACTGGTAATCGGGATGGACCATGACCACGATGTCGGCGCCCGCGGCGAGAGCCTCGCGATAGCAGGTCTGCTGGTTGCGGCCATAGCCATAATTGGCATCGTGGACAAAGGTCAGCACGCCGAGCTGGCGGGAGAGAGCGGCGGTCCGGTCCTTGCTGGAGTCATCGACAAGGATCTTGATGTCGACCACGTCGGACAGTTCGCGCACCGTCTTTTCCAAAGTCAATTCGGCGTTGTAGGCGGGCATCACAACCGCAATTCGCTTTCCGTTGATCATGGTTTCAGCTCCTGAAACATACATTTTCGATGCCGGAAGCCGGCATATGCATCAGTGCGAGGCAGCGGTCAACTGCTGGGGCACGGGGTATGGGGAAACACTTGCGGGCTGCGCGTCCGGCTCCGCGAGCCAGACTTTGCGGTCCGGGTAGTAGTGAAACAACTCTAAATTATCGGCGGCATCCATCTCTCTTGCCCATACGACTTTGGAGCCATCGATGTCGGCGGCGTTGTAAACCCACTCGTCGAGGGGGTTATGTTCGGGAGTATAGCGAACGATGACCAGTTCCTTGCCGGGGAGTTGTTGCAGTTGGGCTTCAATCCGGGCCCGGTCCGTGCCGTAATGAGCGGGGCCGTACCAGGGGAAGTTCCAATGGTAGGGCGGCCATTCGGCGGGCAAGAGATTGAGAGGCGCGGCACACAGCCGCAATCCGGCCATCAGGCAGCAGAGCGCTACCGACAGCCGCACCATGGCCAGGCCGGCGGGGCGTCCCTCCGGACGCCAAAGGCGGAGGTGGCGCATGGCTTGCAGGCCGATGGCATAAAAGGCCACCGTGAAGGGGGCCAGGTAGTGGGGCAGCATGTAGATCTCGATGCTCAGTCCGGCCGCCAGCACCAGCACGGACACGAGCAGAAGCCGGATGCGCCGATCGAGAAATACGCGGCGCGCCATGATGATGGGGATGAGCAGCGCGGTGCCGGCAAAGAACTGCAGGCCGCCGCTCGCCTTTCCCAGGGTGAGAGGGAGGAACATGGACCTTTTATGGATTTTGAAGTAGTAGTCCGCCTCATCTTCGTGATAGAAGTGGCGCATTTCCTCGTGCCGGTAGGCGGGCTCAGAGCGCGGCGACTGCCAGACATAGTACGGCGCAATGGCGTACTGGGCGCGGTCGACGGAATAGGGAAGAGTGAGGGGGTTGCCGAAGGCGCGGTAATCGTAGTAGCCCATCCAGGCCGCGGCGGCGATTACCAGGGCCAGGGGCGCGGCGGAGCGGCGCAGCAGGAGGACGGCGCTGGGGCGATTTTTTCCGAAGAGCATCCAACGGCCGAGGACGAAGGCGACGGGGAGACAAAGGAGCAGCCCTTCATAGGGGCGAGTCGCCGCCAGCAGCACGATGCCCACGGCCATCAGCATGCCGTAGCGAAAGCGAGCCGTTTTTATCAATCGCGGCATCGCGCCCAGCACCAGCGCTCCACCGAGAGCGCTGATGCAGCCGGCGGCATGGTAGGTATTGACCCAGTAACTAAAGAGGGCCAGGTGCAGGACCGAGAGCAAGCCTCCCAGCAGGGCCCAGGCGGGCGGCAGCCAGGCCTGCAGCATCCAGCAGATGGCCGCGCACATCAGTGCGCTAGAGAGAAGGATGCCGAACCAGGGGTTTCCGAAGAGCAGTTTGCCCGCGGCGAGAAGCAGGCCCTGCGCGGGAAAGTACATGGATTGATAAGTCGGCCACATGGTGACGTGGATGGTTTCAAAATGAGTCCACATGGCAGGCGTGGGGTTGGCGAGCCTTCCGTGCAGGAAGGTGTCCGCGGCAAGGAGGAAGCTGAAGTCATCGGCGGCAAATGGAAGGGGAATGGGGACGACAGGAAGTATGGCCAGGCGCAGCAGGAGCGCGGCAAGGCCGGCCACGCAGATCGACAAGCCCTGTTTTCGCGCCAGGCGGGCGAAGGGGCGTTCGATACGCGCGAAGGAGGCGGAACCGAGCCGGGGCCATGCAAAGGCCGCCGCGACGGAAATCGCAGTCAGGCCGGCTTCAATGAGGGCCAGGGTAGGGCCGGAATCCGGAGGAGTGGACGGGAGCATGCCGGTTCTATGCCGTTCGGTAGCGCGGGACGCCGAGGGGACGATCAAGCGTCCGCGGCGAAGTCTCAGCCAGGTTCAGGGACGGAATGAGGATCGAAGAGAGCATCATTGCAATCCTGAACGCGAGTTGACAGGGAAAGGAGAGTACGTAGCGGCAAGATGATTTGCGCTACGTATCTCTCCCACGAGAAACGAACGGATTGTTGCGGGGCCAGCCAGTCGCTATCTTGGCAGAGATGCGATCAGGTGGCGGCGCCGAGCATTGAAATCAGGTATTGGAACGCTTCGAGGATACCCATGGCCGCCGCATTAACACCCGCTGTGGTGCCCAATGCCAAGAGAGCGACGATCAAAGCGTATTCGACGAGGTTCTGCCCTTCTTCCCGCGCGAGCAGATTGCGCCATCCGCATACGAGTTTCAAGAATTCAGTGATCATAAGACTTCCTCGTTGCGCACAAGGTCTGTCGAAATCGTTTTCCCGGCAGAGTACGCGTTGATTCCGGCCTGTGCGTACCTCTCCCGCGAAGGAGCGAGTGTGGTGGTAGCGCTGCCTTAGTCCAGCTTTGGCAGAGGTTAGTAGGCGCTGGCGAGAGTCGAGCTGATGTTGGTGAAAACCGAGTTCAGACCGACGCCAAGGGTCTGCAGAGCGGCGGTCGCGCCAAAAGCGACAAGCGCGACAATCAGGGCGTATTCGACCAGATCCTGACCTTCCTCGCCGTTCATCAGGTCCTGGAGCTTCACATGCAGCTTGACAAGCATGGTGTTCATTTGGGTTCCCTCCGGGGATTGAAATTCCCCCGCCTCAGACCGGGGTATCCCATACGATTTTCACTTTCCGGGGGAGGAACTTCTGAAAATCTTACCGGGGAGAGACCGTCTGCACCTGGTCTGGTGCGCGTGTCTCTCCCACGGAGGAACGAGTACGGAGGTGTGCGCTGCCTTAGCCGAGCTTTGGCAGAGGGTTAGTAGGCGCTGGCGAGAGTGGAGCTGATGTTGGTGAAAACCGAGTTCAGACCGACGCCCAGGGTATGGAGCGCGGCGGTGGCGCCAAAAGCTACCAGAGCAACAACCAGGGCGTATTCTACCAGGTCCTGACCTTCCTCGCGGTTCATCAGGTCCTGCAATTTCACATGAAGCTTAACAAGCATGGTATTCATTTGTGTTCTCTCCGTGGGTTGAAATCTCCCAGCCTCAGCCGGGGCACCCTCCATATTGCACCTGACGCGCCATTCTTTGTGCGGGGCATTTGTCCTTATAAATCAACAGCTTATGGAAATGGCGAGAAAAGGGGCGGCGGATCGGGTGTAAACGCCTGTATACAGGGCGAGACGGAGAGACCGGCCTCGTATACATTACCTAAAAGTGTATGACTCGAAAGTACATTACCTGGAAACGGCGGGCCGGCGGCGGATGCGGAGGAGGACGGCGCAGCGAGGTTAGGCGGAGAAGAGCCTTGCAGCAGGGCATTGCCGTCCGTTGGGATTGCAATCATAAATTGAAGTTTATCGCCTTGATTCTCACGGCCGAAAGGCATTGCCAAATCGTCGTTAATGCCTGGAGAAAGCGATCCCCGGACAAATTAGAATAGCATCCATGGCGATCAACCCGGATATTCCCATGGTGAAGGCAGAGGGTGAGCCGCAGGCGGCGACAGGCGCCACGGAGCTCCCGCTCCCGCAGCAGAATGCGGGGATTCCGATGGCCGCAGCGACTACGACCACCAAGCCGGGCACGCTCAAGAAGATTCTCGGCGTCATCTACAACTTCTTCATCGCCACGGTGTGTGGCCTGACGTTCGGGTTCACCGTTCAGGGCTTTGTGATTTCGATGGCGCAAGACTCCGTATTGGGTTCACGCGACTACGTGGTTTTCTGGGCCACGGGCCAGCAACTGGCCCACCACGCCAATCCGTACAGCGCGGCCGACCTGTTGCGGCTGGAGCGCGGCGCGGGGCTTTCCACGCGCTACACCGTGATGTACATGCGCAACCTTCCGGCGGCATTGCCGCTGGTTTATCCGCTTGGGTTGCTGGGTTTGCGGGCTGGCTCGATCGTGTGGACCATAGCC
Source organism: Occallatibacter sp. (assembly GCA_049509995.1). Classification (GTDB taxonomy): domain Bacteria; phylum Acidobacteriota; class Terriglobia; order Terriglobales; family Acidobacteriaceae; genus Telmatobacter. The sequence continues at coordinate 6,083 of JBEKZJ010000073.1, forward strand.
CTGCTGGGTTGCCTGGCGGGTTCGGTCTATATCCTCTGGGTGATGCACGGGCGGCAGAACAATCATCGCCACTGGCTTGGTTACAGCTTCGGGCCGGCGCTGATCTGCGCGATCATGGGACAGACCTCGCTGTTCGCGCTGCTGGGGCTGACTCTGTTCTTGCGGCTGCATCGCACCCGCCCCTTCCTGGCTGGAGCGTCGCTGTGGCTTTGCATGCTGAAGCCACACCTGTTTCTGCCTTTCGGGATTGTGCTGCTGGCATGGATTGCGGCGACGCGGAGTTACAAGGTGCTGATCGGCGGGGCGGTAGCCATGGCCGCCAGTTGCGCGCTGGCCTATCGCATCGACCCCATGGCGTGGGTTCAGTACGGGCAGATGGCGCGCCAGTCGGGAATCAGCTTCGAGTTCATTCCCTGCATGAGCGTTCTGCTGCGCAACTGGATCAGCAAGGGGACGGTGTGGCTGCAATACGCGCCGGCGGCGCTGGCCTGCACGTGGGCATTGGGCTATTACTGGACTCGCCGCGCGCGGTGGGATTGGATGAAAAACGGCAGCCTGCTGATGGTGGTTGGGCTGCTGACGGCGCCCTATGCGTGGATTTACGACGCCGGCGTGCTGATACCGGCGCTGCTCGAAGGGGCCTATGTTACGCGGTCGCGGAACGTGTTGATCGCTCTTGCGTTCCTGAGCGCCCTGGTGGAATTGGCGCTGTTCGGCAATATTCTGAGACCCTCCGCCATCTATCTCTGGACGCTATGGAGCGCGCCGGCGTGGCTTGCCTGGTATCTGGTTGCAACCATGTACAAGGGACCGAAGCCGAAGGAGATTCCGAGCCAAGCTGTGGCGGCAGACCAGCGCCTCAATGGGACTGCCGGCATTGAGCCCGCTTGAGGCCCATGCAGCCGGGCGTGCAGAGAAGGCAGAGAGAGGCTCAGGATGACAAAGGCGCGGCTGGACGGTTTGTGCCTGGTGCTGCTGGGAAGCGCGATATTTGTCCTGGCAGGTTCGGCCATGGAGCGCATGACGACAGGCTCGATGGAAGACTTCAAGGCGGTTTACTACGGCTCGCGATGCCTGCTTCAACACTGCGATCCCTACAGCGAAAGCGAACTGCTGCGTGTTTATCTGGCGGAGGGAGGGGAACGTCCATTGGACGCCCTGCAGCGCGGCCAGCGCCAGGCTGTGACGGTGTGTGTGAACCTGCCCACCACCTTTATCTTCATCGCGCCCTTTGCGCTGCTGGGCTGGGGTCCCGCGCACGTGCTGTGGATGATCCTGATTGCCGGGAGCTTCATGCTGGCCGCGTTTCTGATGTGGAATACCGGTGCCAGCCACGCGCCGGCGATCTGCGGCGGCCTGATTGCTCTTTTGCTGGTCAACAGCATGAGCCTGCTGATGATTGGCAATACGGCCGGAATTGCTGTGAGCCTTTGTGTGGTGGCCGTGTGGTGCTTTCTTCAGGAGCGGTTTGCGGCGGCGGGCGTGCTGTGCCTTGCGGTTAGCCTGGCAATCAAGCCGCATGACGCGGGCCTGGTCTGGCTCTATTTCCTGCTGGCGGGCGGGGTCTACAGGAAACGCGCGCTGCAGACGCTGGCGGTGACGGCGGCGCTGGCTATTCCGGCCGTGGTGTGGGTTGGGCAGGTGGCGCCGCATTGGATGCGGGAGCTCAACTCCAATCTGGCCACGACTTCGGCGCGGGGCGGTCTGAACAGCCCTGACCCCACCACCGTGAGCACCGGCACCGCCACCATGGTAGTCAACCTGCAATCGGTGGTCAGCGTCTTCCGGGACGATCCGCGCATCTACAATTCGGTCAGCTATCTGGTATGCGGAGCCCTGCTGCTGGTCTGGTCGGTTACGACTTTGCGGTCGCGCCCGACGCCGGCGAAGGCCTGGCTGGCGTTGGCGGCGGTTTCGGCTCTCACCATGCTCGCGACCTATCATCGACCATACGATGCCCGGCTCCTGCTGCTCACGGTTCCCGCCTGCGCCATGCTGTGGGCCGAGGGCGGCTTGATGGGATGGCTTGCGCTGCTGGTGAATAGCGCGGGGTTCGTGTTGACCGGGGATATTCCGCTGGCGCTTCTCGTCAGTCTGACCAGGAGCCTGCATGTGGACACCGCGGGGTTGCCGGGAAAGATGCTGACGGTTGTGTTGGCCCGGCCGGCACCGCTTATGCTGCTGGCGATGAGCGTTTTCTACCTGATAGCTTTGCAGGGGCTGGGAGTGGGGCAGGGGCGGAACAGCGCCACGCGTAGACCCACAGATAAAAGACGCCCATGACGAGCAGCATGAGCGGGGCTGGAAAGACCTGCACAGCCGTCAGTATCTGCGCGGACAGTCCCGTCGTGGACAGGCGCATGCTGCCGACGAGACCAAGGAAAATTGCCCAGGGCAAATCCGCTGTCACCACGAACCCCGCGGTATTGACCAGCAGCGCGAGCCACGCGATCAAGCCGCCCTCGGCCCAGAGCGTGGCGCAGGCGGGAACCGTGAGCAGCAGAAGCTTGGCATCATATAGATGATGATAGACAGGCAGCATGGAAAGAGCCGCGATGGCCGCGATCGCCATCCAGGCTCTCGCGGGCGAGGAGCGGGAGCGCAGAGTGACGAATACCCAAACCAGCAGGAGCGGCGCACATACAATATAGCTGGCCGGATTGTAGAAGCGCGGGTCGTCCCGGAAGACGCTGAAGACCGCTTGCAGGTTTACCAGCATGCCCAGGCCGTGGCCACCGGTTGAAGCAGGACCAGGGTCGTTGATGCCGCCGTGTGCCGCAAACGCCAATAAATTGGAGTGCCATTCCCGCATCCAGTGCGGCGCTACGCGCCAGACCCACAGGACTCCCGGCAGACTCAGGGCAATCGCCGCGAGGAGGGTTTGCAGCGCGCGTTTGCGGTAAACTCCGCCGGCCAATAAGAAATAGAGCCAGACCAGGCCCGCATCTTGCGGCTTGACTGCGAGGCTGACCGCAAGGCAAAGTATGCCAGCCGGGGCAAACCGCTCCCGAAGAAAGCACCACACGGCCACCACACAAAGACTCACAGCAATTCCGGCCGTATTGCCAAGAACAATAAGCGCTTCGCTGTTGGCGAGAAAAAAGCCAATCAGGAGACCGGAGACAATGGGCGCGCAGTTTGCCCCGAAACTCCAAATCAGAAACGAGGCCAATAGAACGCTGCCAACGATGAGAGTCATCCACAGCATGTGCGCCGGCCCCCATGACAGCATCGCGAAGGGAGCCGTGAAGGAAAATGTGGTTGGCAAATAGATATACCGCGCCGTAACTTCGCGAATTCTAGCAGTATCCAATTGGCGATCTGCCCCCTCCGCCTGATAGATGCGCAATACCTCGCTTTCCATATATGGATCCCTATGTTGAATAAGGCATCGCGCGGAGAAGTAAACTGCTTTGAAATCCACCATGGGGACAGCAGAGGTGTGCTCCAGGACGGCGCCCAGCAAAATGAACACCACACTCCCGAGCAGCAGTAAATACAGGCCATCGAGCCGCGCCTTTGTCATCTTGAGCCTCTCTCTGTCTTCTTTCCGGGAGCGGATTGAGGGTCCAGCCGTCAATCAGATTCTATGACCACAGGCGGGGAGGCGGTGGGGGTAGATTGCCGGGTAGTCAAGTATATAATTCCCCACTCTTTCTACCCCGGCGAAGAAGAGCTGTCGCTGGCGAAAGGCGCGGATGAGAATTCAAGCGCGTCTCCGGGCTCTGTCTGCGTGTTGCGGATGGTGCCCGCGGGAAGCTCGATCACGGAATGCGCGGAAAGACAGGCCGACAGACGCCAGGGAGGCACGCTGTTGCGAAGCTTTTTGACGCGTTTCCCGCGATCCAGATAGACAAGGTCGATGGGGAACTTCATGCCGAAGGTGTGCACGGCTTCACAAGGGACAATCCAGAGTCCTTCTCCGGGAGCGAGGCCCTGACGGCCGAGCAGGCCCTTGTTGCGCCTGGAGCCGCTGTCGGCGAGTTCCATCGCGGTGGCCAGAACCGTGTGGCGAGTGAGGTTTGAGACTTGCAGGCGGGTATCGGGGGTTGGCGGGCGGGGTGGCGTGAGGCCATCGCGCATCCCTCGAACCATTCTGCCAAGCCGATTCATGCGGTTGCCTCAGATCCTTTCGCCACTCTGGAGCCGCGATCTCAGAAAGACAGCGATTTGCGTTCTTCCCGGAGCGCCAGCGTCCGCGATTTGCTCAACCCGGCCGACTGAAACCGCGGCGGGCCAGGGAACGCGCTCAGGCAAATGTCGCCGGCCGTCTGGAAAGACGGCCGGCGACATTGATTTACTGCGGAGGAGCGGAGGTAGGAGCAGAGCTTATCCCGCCCCCACTGGTGCCAAAGCCGCCAGCGGCGCCTTCGATGACCAGCGGCGCTTCGGGCCTCATGCTTTCAATCAGCTTCTCAACCGGTATGGTTGCCGGTGCGGGGGCGGGAGTATTTTCGGGCGTCTTGGCGTCCGGATTATGCATGGGTATGCCGGAGTTGGGCGGCAGGAACTTGGTGGGATACTTCAGCTCAGGCAAGGTGGAGCCGGCCGGCATGGGAGCCACGATCTCCGGGGTGACAATGACGATGAGCTCGGTATTTGTCTTGTTTCTTTGCATGGACTGGAAGAACTTGCCCAGGATTGGAATGTCTCCCAGGAAGGGGATCTTTTCGAAGGTTTCGGTCTCGCGGTTGTCGAGCAGTCCACCGAGGACAAAGCTCTGACCGTCGTTCAGCTCCACCTCGGTCTTGACTTTGCGGGTGGTAATGGCGGGCACGTCAAATCCGGAGATATCGACGGCGTCGGCGAAGTCCAGGGAGCTGACTTCCGGGGCCACCTGGAGACGGATGGTTCCGCGGGGAGTGATGGTGGGAATGAAGTTCAGGCGAACGCCATACTCCTTGAAACTGATGGAAATCGCGGTGGTGCCGCCCGAGGACCCCTGAGCGACTGGATAGGGGTATTCTCCGCCGGCGAGAAAGCTGGCCTCTCTGCCGTTCACGGCCACGATGTTGGGCTCGGCCAGGACCTCCGCCACGCCCTTGGTCTCAAGGGCTACGATTTCCGCGCCTGCATTCAGGCCCGGGAAGATGGCAAGGAAGTTCCCCTCTGTGGAAAAGGTCGCCGTGTTGGTAGGCGGCGTAATGATCGTGCTTGTCGCCGTTTGCGTGACGGACCCTCCCGAGCTGGTAATGAACGGCGGGGCGAACTGACCTGTAGTAATGCCGCCGACCGTGTTTCCGAGGCCGACAGAGAAGAGGTTGATGCCGAGGCTCTTTGCCTTGTTGCGGTCGACACTGGCAAAGCGCACCTTGAGGAGGATCTGGGGGTCGGCGGGTGGGACGTTGACGTTGAGCAGGTTGACGACTTTACCGGCGGTGGAGGCGATCTGGACGGCGCGCGCGGAGGAGTTGAGGTCCTTCACGGTGCCGCGCAGGAAGATCATGCTGTTCTCGGAGGTGACCTTCAGGGGCTGGCCCGGGAGTTCGATTGCGAGCTCGCGGCGGGCGGCATCCAGGTTGTCGCTGGACACCGCGGGGCCGGTGCGGACGGTGATGTTGAAGAACTGACGGCCGCCACGGGTGTCCCAGATGATGAGGCTGGTTTCACCAGGGGCCTTGCCGCTCACCATGATCTCGTAAGGGCTGATGGGCTGGGCTTCGGCCACTTCGCCCAGGCCCATGGCGACGCGGGCGATGGGGCGCGCGCAGTCGACGAGCACGGATTTGCCCACACCGACGGAGAGCTCATTCGCCGAATCCTGATTGGGGACCGCGGCGGGCCTGGAAAGAGGCGGTGGTGTTTGAGCCTTGAGGCCCAACCCGGCGCACAGGACAACAGACAATGCGCAGAAACATGCGATGGATATGCCAGCCTTCGCTCTCACTGCTTTGCCTCGGGAGTTCCGAATTTTTCTTCAGTCCGTTTCGAGCCGTTGATAACCTCGATTGAAAAGGGCTGGGGTGCAGCCTTCTTCACGGTTTTTGCGACAGCATGTGTTTTTGCCGGGGAGGGATTATGATCCGCAAACATGTTGCCCAGGGCGGTTCCGGGAACCGGTTCGGTCTTGGTATCGAGCGGGTTGCGCAGGACGAGCTGGATTTTCACGCCATTCTGGGACTGGCTTGCCAGGCTGAGGGTCTCGGCCTGTTCCGGAGTGACCAGCAGGTTGACGACCTGCACCGATTGGGGTTTGCCCTCGGCATCCTTCTGAATATTGACGCCGGCGGACAAGACCTGTATGTTCTGCAGGATGGTCTTGACCAGCGTGCCTTGCTGGTAGGCCTGGGCTGAAACGGCGCCGGGGGGAGGGTTGCCGGAGACCAGCACGTCGACATGCAGGCCGGGAGTGACGAACCCGGCCACGCCGACGACCTCATCGACCTTGACGGCAATGGCTCTCATGCCTTGAGGAATGGTGGCAGCCAATCCTCCGCCGGAGCCGACGGCGGCCAGGCGGCTTTCGAGAATGGGCTCGCCCTGATAGAGGTCGGAGATAACCCCCCGTCCAATGGCAGTCTCAGGTTTGAGAATGGCGCCCTTGGGCAGGGCCCCCTCGATTTCGACGGTTGTGAGGTTGGCGGCGGTCAGAACGGTTCCGAGCTTGACGTCAGCCGCGGCCGCGACTACCGGCGTAGTTGCCGGCCGAGCCGCCCCCAGGCGGCTGCCTACCACGCGGTAGACCAGGAAGGCACATGCGCCTGCAATGACGAAAGCCAGGAGTAGGATCGTAAGTAGTCTTTTGTTCATCTTGGGACCTGTTTGAACTGGCTACCCGGCCAGCTCCGCCTTTCTGTCTCCCAGGTGAAATTGAGCGTCCAAGGAGACGAATTTCGATTTCACGCCGAACCGCGGGTTGAGTAGACCGATGGCCAGTCAAGTTCAAACGCGAGTCCAGTGTAGCCGTTTGATGGCTCCTATACGAGGTTTGATGAAAAGCAGAATGTGAATGGGGTACCAAGAGAGCTATGTGGCAGATAGATGCTTTCCAAAAGGGGAAAAGGGAAAGGGATTAGAATGGACTTCAGAAAGTGGCGGCAGGGCCCCTTTCCGGATTCGGGCAAGCCGGGAATACCGGAAAGGTTACCAACCCAATGAAAAACGACCAGACGGCGCCAGAGCAATTTCAGGGTTAACATGCTGTAACGGAGATTCAGGAGGGTGGCTTTTTCCTCCATTGCAGGGACGCAAGACCTGTCCGTGGGGACCCCTGGGGAAATGAGCCACCTGAAATCATCGGCCCACGTAACGGCAATCCTGGGATTGCGCCAGGGAGGGAATTCATCCGGACATGAGGTCTTCCCGCACAATCACGCTCTTTTCGGAGCGCCCCGAACTGAGCCAGCGGCCGTCTTCATTTGTGGTCTCGGTACTGGTGCACGGTGCAGCGCTTGGACTGCTCTCATTGGGGATCATCTACACGCCGGAGGTGAACGACCGGGTACTGACCGAGCGCTATGCGCTGCGGCGCCTGGACCTGCACGCCCCCAGGCCGGAGATGAGGCGGACAGGCGGGAGCGGCATTGCGTATCCAGGTCCTCATGCCGAAGGCCCACAATCCAGCCAGCCAAGGCCCAAGGCCGGGCGGAAGTCAGCCGCGCAGGAAGCGGCTTTGCGGCAGCCGGTGCAAGCCCCGCCGGGGCCGCAGACGCTGGTGCAGCCCGATATTCGCACCGATGTGAAGCTGACCCAGGAAGTGCCCGTGCCGACGGTGGTGATCTGGTCACCCAAGAAGGCGGCGACGAAAACGATCGTAGCGCCGCTGCCGGAAAAGGCGACGGCCTCCGACGTGGAGCCTTCGGTGAATGCGCCCAATGAAGAGATCAACCTGGGCGACCTGGGGATCTCAGCCACCAATACTCCCACCAAGAACCAGGCGATTGCTCCCAGCACGACTTCTCCGTTGGTGGTCCACGGGCCGGATATGGCGCAACTGGCGCCGGTAACGACGTCGGAGTCGACGGCGCAGCCGACTCCGACCGCGGTGATTTCGCTGTCGGATCTTCGCATGCCGGATGGAACCGTGACGCTGCCGCCGGTGAGCGAGACGTCGAGGCAGGATTCGGCAGGGGCGTTGACGCAGGGGCAGGCAGGGATTGGCAACCGGGCGCGCCGGACAGGCGGAGCGGGAACGGAGCAGGGTGAAGGGGATTCGGGAGACCCTGCCGGAGTTGCGGGCGACAGGTCCGGACTGAAGGCCGGGTCTGGAGCCGGTTTCGGATCGGGCGACGAGGATGGGACGGAGCAATTCACGCTGCCGAAGAACGGGCAGTTTGGAGCGGTGGTGGTGGGGGCGTCGCTCAAAGAGGAGTTTCCGGAGACAGCAGGGGTATGGAGCAACCGGCTGGCGTATACCGTTTATCTGCATGTGGGGCTGGCGAAGAGCTGGATCCTGCAGTACTCGCTTCCGCGGTCGGCGGAGGCGGCTTCAGGGGGAGACATCGCCAGGCTGGAGGCGCCCTGGCCGTATAGCGTGGTGCGGCCGAACATCGCCGCGGGCGCCATCAACGCCGATGCGCTGCTGGTGCACGGGTATGTGAATCAGGCGGGGCGGTTCGAGGAGCTGGCCATCGCCTTCCCGCCGGAGTTTCCGCAGGCGCAGTTTGTGCTGAACTCGCTGGACCAGTGGCAATTCAGGCCGGCGGCGCAGAATGGGCAAACTCAGAGGGTGGAAGTGTTGCTGATCATTCCGGAAGAGCCGGAGTAGAGCCTTTCTTCAGTTCAGGTGGCGTTTCGGGCGATCGGGAAGGCGGCTTTTGCTTCCGCCCCAGCGACGAAGGCCTGAGCTACCGGCCTGGGAAGCAGACGCCGCATCCCCTTGTTCCCCGGCAAGAAAAAAGCCACTTAGCGAAAAGTGGCTTCCTTCCATGGAGACTGGAGAATCGCTATAAGACCGGCGCGCCGGCGAGTCCAATGGGCGGACTCGCCGGGGATGCGGAGGCCCGTCTCCCTGATCAGGTTGTGGGATAGAGCAGGGAGCCGTTGGGGAGCAGGCGCGGCTTGGTGAAAGTCGACGCGATGGCAAGGGAGATATCGCTGAGGTTGACCGTCAAATGCCCGTTGTCAACACAGGTGCTGCCCGATCCGCTCTGGTTCCAGTCGGAGTAGAAGTAGTTCGCGCTCAGCGTCGTGGAAGACGCGATGTTCTCCATCGTAATGCACGGAGTGAGCGCGTTGGTACCGGAGAGCGTGAAGGCCTGGTTCGTCCCCGTAGCGACCAGCGTGCTGTCGGTGCCGCCGCTGGAGCTAAGGCACCCCGAACTCTCCGAGCCGTAGGCAACCGAGTAGACCCTCGTTCCCGCCGCCTTTGCGGTCTGGGCCGCCACGATTGCCTGCTGGCACTCATCGTTGAAGTCGGGGTAGTGTCCGAGGGTTCCATTCACCAGATTCTTGGTATTGCTGGTCGAATTCGTTACCACCGAATACCCGTCCGCGGAGGGCGATGCAGCAGAACCGGTTGACGGGAACTTGGTGTTGGCAGCCTGGGCCTCGCCGTCGCTGATCACGATGATCGCATTCTGCGAATTGGGATATGCTGCCTTTTCGGCGGTCAGGGCCGCCTGCGCCGCGTAGATGACGCCGGCGTAGTAGGTGCTCTCGCCGCCCGCGGTGTTCATTGCCTGGCAGCCGCTCGCTCCGCCAATCGCCTTCACGATGTCCGAGCCGGAGTTCAAACGGTTCGAGGAGCTCGAAGAGTAGTAGTCGCTCATGAAGCCATAGGCATCGGCATTGCCGGCATTGGGGAGAACCACCTGGTAGGTCGCCTGATTCCCGTTATACGTGAGCGGCGTGTAAGCCGACAACGAGGTCAGGGGCAGCGTGTAGGGCTCCGGCGTCGGTATGGTGCCGTTGCAGCCGTAGTCGTAGGGCCTTGTGGCGACGGTCACGTTGGGAAACGCGAACAGGGCCACGTGGAACTGCGCTGCGGCCGGGGTGCAACTCGATCCGGTGGCGTTGGTGCAGGGCGGAATGGCCCCCAGCAGGGTCTGAACGCTCTCCAGCGCGCACGTAAATCGCGAGGCTGTGCCGGTGCTGCAGTTGGAGTCGGTGGTTGTCACCATCGAGTCCGTCGCGTCGACAATGACCGCCACGTTCCACGGGAGCGATGAGCCCTGCATCGACGCGGTCGCGGTGGCGCTCACATTAAGCATGGGGACCCCGAACATCTTCAGGAAAAAGGTCTTCACCCCGACCGAATTCGTGACCTGGACGGCGTTTGCGAGAGTGGTAGAGCTACAAGTTTGTCCTGACGGCAAAAGTATGTTAACGCACCCCGTGTATACGGTCGTAGACACATTTCCCAGCGTGGCGTTGCCGTTCTCATCCGAGGTGGCCGCGGCACTGTACTGGTTCGCATAGGATGTTGCATTGTTGGTGGTTGAGCTGTTGTACACCTCTCCCGCAGCCGCCAACGCCGCGGCAGTGGCTGTATTCTGGAGTTGAGTATGAACGGCATAGGCGTGGCCCACGTCGATTGTCAGTCCAGCCATACCCAGTAGGGCGACCATTCCTAACGCCACCATCGGCAACGTTTGTCCGCGCTGGTCGTAAAGCGCTCTGCGGACAAAAGACAAAGACATAGTTCTCATTGGATTCACCTCGATGATGCTTGCGTTAGTATTCATACTCGGTCACCGTTGCGGTAAGTTGACAGGCGGACGCAAATGGGGATCTGAAGATGGGGAGGGTACAGGGATAGGTGGCTGACACGGTTACAGGTTGGCCCTGCACCAGGTTGGACTGAGCGCCGGAGCAGTTATGCCCTGATTCGGGGGTGCCATTCAGCGAGAGCGAGAGGCCGACGCTGGCCGGTTTGAGGTTCGGCGCCGCCAGTGTTATCGCCGTCAAAGTGTCGGCACAGGGGTCTGTGGTGCTGGATCGGAGTCCCGCGAGATGCTGTGCGGCTGAGCCCACGGCCTGTGTCAGCATAATTTGGGTGTTGAAAACAATCCCGAATGCGAACATGGCCGTGAGGAGCCCCATCAGCACCGGCACGACAAAGGCCAATTCGACTATCGCGTTTCCCTGTTCGCCGCCGCGCGGCAGAGGGCGAAGCCGATGGGGGATGTAGCGCGCCCCGGCCTGCACTCCCAGTGGTGGCGCGGCGCGGTTCCGGCCGCGCAGGAGCGCGACCACTTGTGCGCGCACTTCAGTAAATAACTTCATTCTTTTGCCTCCACGCACTGTAGACTTTGCAATTTCGTCTCCAAAGTGCCTTCTAGAGCGATACACATAAGTGGTACACCTACCAACTTGCAGGGCATTCTCCATGGGTGCCTAGCTTTCGCTCTTGCGCAGCCGCTGCAGGAATTGATCGAGATCCTTCTTATCCGCCCCGTTGGCCAGGAACCCGATGCGATCCTTGGTCTCCGGCACGACAAACTGGAGTCCGACGCCATCAGTGCCCCATCGAACGGCCCTGGAGTGCACGCGGATGGAACGCTCCACGGCCTGTTGACCCGCGGCGGTGTTGTGCAGAGTCATCAGGATCAGGGTGCCCGGGTACCAGCGTTCCTCGGTCACGAGGTACAAACCGGTGGAGCTGATATTCCTGATCTGGTGCGGCTCAGCAGGGCCGCCATTCCAGTAATAGGCAGCGAGACCGGGGGTCGGCTCCCGTGGAGCCTTCCTGGGATCCGGAGACCACCAGCGCTCCAACCAACTTCTCGGCGGCCTGGCGTCCATGGCCCCCGGTTCGCTAAGATCCATCAGATGCATCTGCGGGTCTTTGGGGCGCTCCTTTATGGAGCGATCCTCCAATTCGAGCACTCCGGGGCCACCGCTCCAGAGCGGCGTTTCACGGAGGAGGACGGCGCCTTGCACGGCGCCGGCAGCGGGTTTCCTTGGGGCGGCGGCAATGGGTGCGGCAGGGGGAGTGAGCACCGGGCCGGCGGGGGGTGTGGGCGCAACTGCGGGGACTGCGGCTGAGCCGGTGAAGCGCTCCAGACGCTGCTGCATCTCCTCTGCTACGCAGAGCACCAACTGATCGCCGGCCTGGGTCTGCGAGGAATAGATGGAGTGAGTGGGCAATGCCAGGACGCTGGCGGCCGGGGGGGTGGCAGAATCGACACGGAAGACGGGGAAGGACTCGACCACGTCGAGGACCCGGCAATCGTTGTCCAGGTACACGAGGTCGAGGGGTGCGCGAACGCCCCACTCAGGAATTCCTCGAAAGGGCAGCAACCAGAGTCCCTCGCCGGACTTGAGGGTGAGGGTCGCCAGCCGATCCTTCAGCTTGGCGAGCGACAGGTCGGCGTCAGCGACCTCCAGGCCAAGAAAGCACTCGCGAGTCTGGTTATATGCGCAAAGTTTCCGTGATTCCATGTAGCCTCCCGCCTCGGGCGAGTACCCGGCAGCCGGGTGTTGGTCCAGAACTCCAGTTGAGAAATCCATCTCTTCAGTCCCTGTCATTGCTGCGCGTCCTCTCTCTTCGATCGCCTTCCACAAGCAGTCCCTGCCTGGCCCGACAGAGAAGATGGCTTCCGGAGAACCGCGCAAAGGCGTACTCCACCACTCCCGCTGGCGACACAGGGCACGGAGACACTCATCATGCAAGCGCCGCGGCCCCCGGGCCAGCGGGACTATCGAGTTGGCTGGGGCAGATGCCGTCGAGTTTCACGGCGCCGCCAGCCGACCAGTAAAGCCGGTGCTACTTTACCTTGGTGCGACGACGCTGAATCAAAATCACCAGTACGATGACAAACAACACACCTGCAACTATCTGGATGATTGTGACGTTGTCCATTAAGAATCCCCTTTCGATCGACAGCATGTTTGGTGCGTTTCCCAGCGTGAATGGAACACGGGCGACACCCGGCGCCACAGCGGCGAGGCCCCGGCCCGCAGGATAGCGAACCGGTCAGCGGAGCTGGTGCAGTTGCACCATTGCCGCCGGAACAGAAGCGGAGCCTGCGCTACTTGACCCGAGTGCGGCGGCGCTGAATGAGAACAACCAGCACGATGACAAACAACACGCCGGCGACGATCTGGATGATGTTGACACTATTCATTGCGAATTTCTCCTTTCCTCAGTTGTTGAACAGATTCTTGAACGATTCCGCCATGATGATGACCGCAGGCCCCAGAGTGACCAGGAAGAGCGAGGGAAAGATGAAAAACACGAGCGGAAAGATGAGCTTGATGGTGGTTTTTGCCGCCTGCTCCTCGACCTGCTGAACACGCTGGGTTCTGAGGGTGTCGGAATGCGTGCGCAATGTTTTGCCGACGCTGGTTCCGAACTGCTCCGATTGAACGAGCATGGAGACGACATTGCGGACGCAGTCCACATCGGTGCGTTCGGAGAGATGTCTCCAGGCATCGGCACGGGGCTTTCCGGCGCGTTGTTCCAGCACCACGACCCTCAATTCATCGCACAGCTGGGGCTGTGCATTGGCCAATTCCTCGGCGGTGCGGGCGGTTGCCTGGTCCAGGCTGAGTCCGGCCTCGATGCAGATGACGAGAAGATCGAGGACATCGGGAAGGCCGCGGCGGATTTTTCCCTGGCGCTTGGTGATCTGCCTTCCCAGCCAGAAATCCGGTCCCAGGAATCCTACGACCAGGCATGCTCCATAGACGAAGAGGGGGCTCAGGCTGCCGAGTCCGGAGACCAGGGACATAACGCAAAGCAGGATGGGAACCAATACCTTGGAGCCATAGAATGCCTTGAGCGCGGACTCCTTGCGATAGCCGGCGCGGATCAGGCGCTGCTTGACGACGCTGACTTCGGCCTGGCTTTTGGGGAGCACATTCTCGAAGTGCTGCACCACGCCGCCGATCGACAGTCCGGTGCTCTGAATGGAGCCCAACAGGGATTTCGGTTTGGGATTGGGGTTGATGACGTCGGAGATCCGCTGCAGCATGGCTTCGCGATAGAACAGCAGCAGTCCGCCGCTGGCGATGAGCAGAAAAATGGCAAAAAAGGCAAGCATCGCATATCCCATAGTCCACCTCTAGACGTCCATGTTGACAATTTTCCGAATGATCAAGCCGCCGACGATAATCATGGCACCGGCGGTATAGAGGAGCTTGATGCCGACGTCGCGCTTCCACAAGATGCTCATCATGTCGGGGTTGATGAAGTATAAAGCGACTGCCAGCACAATCGGGAGCAGGGTGAGGACAATGCCGGTCATGCGTCCCTGCGCGGTGTGGACCGCGATCTGCCTCTTGAGGCGGAAGCGCTCGCGGATGACGTGGGCGGTTTTGTCGAGGACCTCGGCAAGGTTTCCGCCGCTCTCCTTTTGGATCATGATGGCGGTGGAGACAATTTTGAGGTCCTGGATGGGGACGCGGGCGACCATGTTGTCCAAGGCGGTCTTGAGTTCAAGGCCGTAGTTCTGCTCCTCGAAACAGGACCTGAATTCGCAGCCGACGGGGTCGGCGCACTCGCGCGAGACCAGGCCCATTGCGGCGATGAGGCTATGGCCGGCGCGGAGGGCGCTGACCATCAGATCCAGGGCTTCAGGCAAGCCCGCCTGAAAGAGGCCGAAGCGCTTGCTGCGCTTGAAGAGCACCCAGGCGAAAGGCACGAGGCCGAACGCCGCTCCGACCAGCAGGGCCACTAGAGTGGAACCCAAGCGCCAGTGAACGAGAAATGCCGCGAAGACGAAGCAGGCCGCGCACATGGAGAGCAAGCCGCCGGCTGTCCACTTGAGATCGGCCTGATGGAGCAAGTTGTACAGTTGCGGCCCCAGTTCGAGCTTCTGGAGCTTTTGATTGATCCAGGGGATGCCGCTGAGCTGATCGCTCTTGCGCAGGTTGACGATCTGGTCGCGCAACTCCGGGCTTTCGGTGGCCAGGGCCGAGTCGAGCGTGGCCTGGACCTGCTTGGCCTTCTGCGCGTCGCCGGAACTGGCGGCGAGCATCAGCAGAGCGACGACGGCGAAGACGCCCATGAATACCAATACAAAGATCAAACCCATAACCGTCGACCTCCTTTCGGTTTAGTAGTTGACGGGTGTTTCACGCTCGAACAGGCTGGGGGGCAGGATGATGCCGGAGACGCGCAGCCGTTCGAGGAACTTGGGACGGATGCGGGAGGGCTGGAATGCGCCAATGACTTTGCCGTCCGGTCCGATGCCTTTTTTGACGAAGGAGAAGATCTCCTGCATGCTGATGACGTTCTCTTCCATGCCGGTGATCTCGGAGATGCTGGTAACCTTGCGGGAGCCGTCGGTCATGCGCGTGGCCTGGACGACGATGGTGATAGCGGAGGCGATCTGCTGGCGAACGGATTTTTCGGGCAGATTCATGTTGCCCATGGCGACCATGGATTCGAGTCTGGAGATGGCGTCGCGGGGGGTGTTGGCGTGAATGGTGGTCATGGAGCCTTCGTGGCCGGTATTCATGGCCTGGAGCATGTCAAAGGCTTCATCGCCGCGGACCTCGCCCATGATAATGCGGTCGGGGCGCATACGGAGGCAGTTGATGAGCAACTGGCGCTGGCGGATAGCCCCCAGTCCCTCGATGTTGGGGGGACGGGTTTCGAGGCGCACGATGTTTTCCTGGGCGAGGCGGAGTTCGGCGGCGTCTTCAATGGTGACCAGGCGCTCGTTGTTAGGGATGTACTGGGACATGATGTTCAACAGCGTGGTCTTGCCGGAGCCGGTGCCTCCGGAGATGACGATGCTGATCTTGGCTTTGACGGCGGAGGCGAGCATCTCCATCATTTCCGGGGAGATGCTCTTCAGTTGCACCAGCGCGTTGGCAGCCAGGGGGCCGGTTCCAAAGCGGCGGATGGAGAGCGATGGACCGTCGAGCGCCAGGGGTGGAATGATGGCATTGACGCGGGAGCCGTCGGGCAGGCGGGCATCGACCATGGGCGAAGACTCATCGACTCTGCGGCCCACGCGGGAGACGATGCGGTCGATGATCTGGAGCAGGTGGCGATCGTCGCGGAAGGAGGTAGCGACCCTGGTAAGAAGGCCGCTCTTCTCGACGAAGACATGATCCTTGTCATTGACCAGGATGTCGGAGATCTTTGGATCCCGGAGCAGGGGCTCGAGGGGTCCGAGACCAAAGACTTCGTCGAGCAGGTCGGCCTGGATCTTCTCCTGCTCCTCGTAGTTGAGCGGCACCCGCTGGTCGGCGATGATTTCCTTGACGATGCCGGAAACCGCCTGGCGCGCCTGGCTGGAATTGACGCGCGACAATTTCTCCAGATCCAGCTTGGAGATCAGGGTCCGGTGTATTTCCGCTTTGTACTTCTCCACGTTCAGCAGTTCCACGTTTTACCTTCTATCAAGACAGAATGGTTATTCACCGGACTGTTTTCCGAATAGTTTGAAGCCTTTCTTTTTTCGAGGAGTTGCGCGCTGCCCGCAAACGGAAACGGCCATCTGGCGGATCAGGCGGGAAAGGGGGGAGTCTTCCAGCACCAGGGGGGTGGCGGTGTTCTGCATGCGGCGCACCGCGGCATAATCGTTGGGGATTTTCCACTGCGCCGGCCTGGTGAGCGCCTTGGTGATGGTTTCTTCAGAAACGCCCAGGGCGCGCGGCTCATAGCGGTTGATGACGATTTCGAGCTTGGGGCCACTGGAGGTGAAGAACTGGCCGATGAGGCGATTGGAGTTGCGCAGTTCGGGGATGCCGGCCTGGGTGACCAGGTAGATGGTATAGGCATCCTTAAAGAGGGCCGTACCGGTCAAATCGAGGCGCGAGCCGACATCGACCACGACATTATCGAACTCCTGTCGGGCGACGGTGAGCAGTTTGTCGATGGCCTCATTGGAAGCCTGGAACTGGGGAAACTTGCCGGGAGCGGCGAGCACGGAGACTCCCGAGCTGTGCTTGACCAGGAGCTTGGAGAGGAAACTTGTATCCAGGCGGCCGGAATCCTGAAGGGCGTTGATGGTCGAGTACTCGGCGACGATGCCGAGGTTGAGCGCGGCGTCGCCCAAGGGGAGATCGAGATCGATCAACAGGGTGCTTTGGCCGGACTCCAGGGCCAGGGATACGGCAAAATTGCAGGCCAGGGTGGTGACGCCGGAGCCGCCCTTGGCGCCGAGAAAGACGAGCAACTTGCCGCCCGTCTTTTTGGGGAGGCGGATGGCCGAACGGCGGGCCGCGGCCCGCACCAGGGCCTCAGCCATGGTGCTTTGGCTGAAGGGCGGAGTAAGGAATTCGCGAGCGCCGGCGCGCATGCAGCGGACCAGCAGCTCGGGATCGGCTTTGGAGGAATAGACCATCACGGTGGCCGGTCCATTGGCGCAGAGGCTCTCCACCAGTTCGAGGGCGTACTCGGGGCTACTGTCGAGATCGATAATGATGACGTCGTTACGCTGTTCGAGGATTCTGGGCACATCGTCGAGGCCGGGAGGATAATGAGGGAACTCACGGACATTCGCTCCCTGGCACAGGGCCAGAGCGGCGGCTGCCTCCCTGCGGCGCTGCTCGTCCGGGCCGATCAGCGCGACCGACAAGGGATCGGCGCCGAAGGACTCGTGATCGTGTGTGTCGAGAGATGGAGAAGAGCTCGTATTCACTGCATTGCCGCTCCCTGTGGCATGCGACGTTTCTTGCGGGTTCCAAAACTGATAGTTTGTCTCAGAGTCAGGCATGATGCTCAATCCGTTAGTCAGTGTGAAAAGAAGGAGATCAGGGTACCGATGGCGATGGCCGGAGCATAGGGCATTCTGCGCTTTCGGGGATTGCTGAGGACCAGGTCCGATTGCGGTCCGCTCTGCTTGCAACCGAACATCAGATCGCCCGCTCCCGTGAACAGCTCTTTGACAAATCCGCCCCAGACGGCCCATCCCAGGGCCATGATTCCCCCGGCCATGGCGGCGACGACCAGGGCAAAGAACAACTGGCTGGGGCCGATCCAGGCCCCGATGGCGGCACACAGTTTCACATCTCCCGCGCCCATGCCGCCCATCCAGAAAAGAAAGCCGTAAATCAGGAGGCCCAGTCCCAGCCCGGCGAAGCTGTGTCCGACGCCCTTCCAGCCCTGGAGCCAGGCGGAGACCACGATGCCGGCGAGCAGGAACGGGAGCACCAGCCAGTTGGGGATGCGGCGGCTGCGCAGATCCGTGAAGGTAGCCACGGCGAGAACAAAAACAGTCGGCCACCAGGCGAACGAGTGCATGCCGGGGGGCCAAGCGGCCTGAATTCAGATATTTAACGACACGCAGTCCTGACAGGTGTACACGGATGTTTACGGGCGGGTTGGGGAGTGAAGCGGGACGTATACACTCTCCCCAAGTTCATTCCGGCGGGGCGCCGGCGCAGCGTGGGGAAGCGAACAGAGTAGCTCCAAGACGGGTCTGATGACAGGGCGGTGGCCCGCTGCCGGGGAGGATGGGAGGGTTGTGCGAGGCGCCAGGCGGGCGCGGCGCTGCCGGGATGACAGGCGCATGAGCAATGACCGGGCCGATGGGCGCGAGCGTCGAAGCGCCCGATCGTCGAGGCAGGTTTTGGGAATGCAGGGGGCGGAAATCATGGATAGAAAGCGCCAGGGGCCTGACGTGACAGCTCGAACGAAACGAGACAGCTCCAGTTTTTGCCGGGAGGCCGCGCGTTGCTGTGGAGCAATTGACAGGCCAATTGGCGCCAGGGGTCAAAATGAGAGATAAGCGGTCACTCGAGGATGGTTACCGGCAGTGCATTGGCATAACACGATCGTGCTATTGACGCCGGGGGAAGGATCTACGGTTTGCCGGGGAAGACCTTGATCGCTTCCCGCGCCGGGAGATTCGCAATAAACTGTTTTATAATGAATAACTTAATATAGGAGCATAGGGAATTGTTCCGCACGGGGCGAAACCGCTTGCGCAGCCACTTTTTGCTGTTTGCAGGTGATGCATGCAGCCTCAGTACCTTGATTCATGTTACTTACGGGGCATTGACTTGGCTGTGGCAGAGGACTAACGTCATTGATAGCGATGAACCAGCAATTCAGCATGCACTTCAAAGCCTGCGTCCACCCAGGCTTTATCAAGAAGTGACGTGTGTCGAAGCGCGGAGTTTGTTACCCGTCACCACCCTACACTTAGTTACCAATGTGGGAGCAAACTAGCACAAAACAGCCATTGGCATGATTGCAGCCGATTGAGGATCATTATGACATGTCGCCGGTTCTGCCCAGATGCGGCGTGGTTGCACGGAGTGGATAAGGTCGATCATCCATGATCAAAATCGGACTGTATTCGGAAGACCGGACGCTGCACCCGCTTCTTTGCTCTGCCTTGGGGAAAGAATTCCAGGTTCATTTGGAGTCGGATCAGGAAGGGATGAACAACCTGGTGTCGGCAGGGGGCTGCGATGTCATGATTCTGGATTTGAACTGCAATCATGAGTCGCTGCAGGAGCGGATTGGATTTTCCCGGCGTTTGATTGCATCGAATGTTCCCTCCGTGGTGATGGCCGACGATGGACTTCGGTCGACAGCCTTCGAGCTGGTGCGGACGGGAGCCTTCGGCTATTGCCGCAGGCCGCCCTCGATTCGAGATCTGAAGACCATGCTCAGCCGGGGGTATGAGAACTCCCTTCTGAAGCGGCAATTGCAGGGCGTGCAGCAGCGGCATGAAGATCCAGGCAGTTGCGACCGGCTGATTGGATCGAGCCCGCAGATGCAGCAGGTTTATCAGCTGGTGCGGCGAGTAACCAATCTGAATGCAACGGTGCTGGTGACCGGGGAAAGCGGAACCGGCAAGGAATTGATCGCCCGGGCTGTGCACAATATGGGCTCTCGCAGCAAACGTCCGTTTGTGGCAGTCTCCTGCGGGGCCATTCCTGAAACCTTGATCGAGGCGGAGTTGTTCGGGCATGAAAAGGGCGCTTTCACCGGGACGGTGGGGGCGCGCGAAGGCTACTTCGAACAAGCCGGCGACGGAACGCTTTTCCTGGATGAGATCGGTGACCTGAGCCTGTTTACGCAGGTCAAGCTGCTGCGCGTGTTGCAGCAGATGGAATTCTGCCGGTTGGGCAGCAGCAAGCTGATCCCGCTGCGGGCGCGGCTGATTTTCGCCACGCACCGGGACCTGGCCAAACTGGTGGCCGAAGGAAAATTCCGCCAGGATCTTTTCTATCGCATCAACGTGATGCGGATTGACTCGCCGCCGCTGCAGGATCATCCGGAAGATATCCCCCAGATTGGGATGCACTTTTTGCGGCATTATGCGCAGTTGTTTCAAAAGCCCATGGAGAGCTTTGAAGCGGATGCCATGAACCTGCTGCAGAGTTACTCGTGGCCCGGCAACGTGCGCGAGCTGGAAAACGTGATACAGCGGGCGATCATCCTGGCCCCCGGGCAGGTGGTTCGCTTTGAAGATTTGACTCTGAACCTGCAGGAGGACGAGAGCGTCGACGGGGAAGATGTTGTCGATATCGGCGACTACCATCCGGCCGGTTCCTTCGAGCGGCAGCTTCGCGACTACAAGGTGAGACTGGCCGTGACAGCGGTTCGCGAGAACAATGGGAACAAGACGCTGGCAGCCCGGAGCCTGCAAATCTCCCGGGCCTATCTGCATCGCTTGATCAGGCTTGCGGAACCGGACCCGCTGTTCGAGCAGGATCTGCGCGAAACGGCGAATGGCTGAGCACGGCATGACGGACGGTTGGAGATAAGGCCAGCTCTGTGCTCACGCGAATTCTACGAAGGGTTTTCTCCTTCCCCGCAACGCTGGCCAGCCTTCTGGCCGTGCTGTCGGTGCTGTCGGTGCGGTCGCGTTTCGACGACTCGGATATGTGGTGGCACCTCAAGATGGGCGAGACCATCTGGACCACGCACGCCATCCCGGTTACAGATATCTTTTCCTATACCACCAACCACCAGGCCGCGATACCGCATGAATGGCTGGCACAGGCGGCCATGTACCTTGCGTACAGATGGGGCGGCTATTCCGGCCTGATGGTCTGGTTTTGCCTGCTGACGGCAGGCCTGTTGATGGCCGGATACGGCTTATGCTCGCTCTATTCGGGCAACGCCAAGGTGGGCTTCCTGGGGGCGCTGATCGTCTGGCTGTTTGGCACCGTCGGCTTTTCCATGCGGCCGCAGTTGATCGGCTACCTTTTGTTGATCGCGGAGTTGCTGCTGATCCGCCTGGGGCGCACGCGCAATCCTCGCTGGTTCCTCTGGCTGCCGATGCTATTTGCAGTCTGGGTGAACTGCCACGGGTCTTTCTTTCTTGGACTTGTTGTGGCGGGAATCTCTCTGTTCAGCTCGTTTTTCAATTTCCGGTGGGGCTCACTCGTTTCGCCGGGCTGGGATCCGCGTTGCCGGAGGATGCTGGCGTTGGCGCTGATCCTCTCGGCGGCGGCGTTGTTGCTGAATCCGATTGGCATAAGGCAGATACTTTACCCCATCGATACGATGCTGCATCAGCAAGTCAATCTGAGCAGCGTGGCCGAGTGGAGGGCAACCGACCTGACGGACGCGCGCGGAGTTGCGCTGCTGGCGGTTCTTCTCTGCAGTTTTCTCCTGGTGGTGGTCCGCCGCTCAGAGTTGTATTGGGATGAGTTGCTCCTGTTGGCGCTGGGGACATGGCTGGGAGTGAGCCATTTGCGCACGCTGTTTGTGTTCGGCATATTGGCCGCGCCTATTCTGACCCGTGAACTCTCAACCAGTTGGGAAGGTTACAACGTGGAAGAGGACCGAATCTGGCCCAATGCGGCATTGATCGGGGTATCGGTACTGGCAGTTTTCCTGGCTTTTCCGAGCCGCCAGAATCTGGAGAAGCAGGTGGAAGACGGGAGCCCGCAAAAAGCGGTGGAATTCATCAAAGCCAACCATCTTTCCGGGCCCATGTTGAACGACTATGGCTTTGGGGGCTACCTGATCTGGGCGGCGCCGGAATACCCGGTATCCATGGACGGCCGGGCCGATATTTATGAATGGTCGGGTTTCCTGAGTGAATTCGAAAGCTGGGCGAATTTGCAGAGCGACCCCAATGCGCTGCTTCAGAAGTACAGGATCAATTTTTGCCTGCTGGAGCGGCAATCCCCGATGGTTCGCATCTTGCCGCTGTTGCACGAGTGGAAGATCGTCTATGCGGACAACAAAGCCGTGATCCTGGTTCGAACTGGCTCCGCAAGCCCGGCAGGGTAAGGAAAGGCGATTTGCCGGCGGCGCAACGAGGCCGGCCGGATTCGCCTTCCTGGTTTATAACTTTACAGGCCCCTCGCAGTTTCAGGAGGTCATGGGTATATTGGATCAACGGCTGGTTGAGGGTGAGGTCCAAATCATGGAGCGAAAGGGCGAAGACCTTGCAAGCGAGGGGCAAGACATCGCCGGGGTTCCAACGGGTTCAACATGGCATCGTCGTCGAGATCGAGGGGGAATGCAGATTGGATAGCAATCCGGAACTGCCTGTGACCGAGGGAACTGCAAGCGGGAAGCGCGCTCCGGTCTATTCC
Organism: Occallatibacter sp.; assembly: GCA_049509995.1. Taxonomy (GTDB): domain Bacteria; phylum Acidobacteriota; class Terriglobia; order Terriglobales; family Acidobacteriaceae; genus Telmatobacter. Next base: position 28,436 of record JBEKZJ010000073.1, read on the forward strand.
ACCGTGCTAGCTTTGGCTTTGGCCGCGGCGGCGCTCTTGCTGTTATTTGTCCAGTTAGCCTCCTTGCCCAACGTACGCGACGGGCATGTGGATTTTCGCAATTTGTACGCAGCGGGCTACATGGTTAGAACCGGGCAAGGTCACGAGATATACGATGCTACCGCGCAGAAAACGTTCCAGGATAAGTTGGTTTCACGCGCAGATGTTCCTCTGCTGTTTATCCGGCCGGCATATCAAGCTCTCCTGTTTGCACCCTTCTCGTTGCTGCCGTTCCTTCCCGCCTACTTCGCGTTTTTCACGTTCAACCTGGCAATTCTCCCGCTGAGTTATCTACTTGTGCGTCCCTACCTTGCCAATTTGTCTCGCGCCTTGCCATGGCTGCCCGTGGCCATGTTTCTTTATATCCCAATAGCCGCGGCGCTCATGCAGGGGCAGGACTCAATCATTCTGCTGGCGCTGCTTGCGGGCGCACTCGCTTGCATCGAGCGAGACCGGGAGTATCTGGCGGGGGTTCTGGTGGCATTTGGATTGTTCAAATTCCAGTTGGTCATTCCGATTGCCGTGCTGTTTCTGGCTTGGCGGCGTTGGCGCTTTTCCGCGGGGTTTGCCGGCGCGGCCGCGGTGCTGGCAGCGGTTTCGATTTGGATAGCCGGCATTGAACAATCGGTTCATTACTTCCGTTCGATGATGCAGGTGAGCGTTTCGCAAGGCATTGACAATGGCGTCCCGCTGCGCATGAATATCATGGCCAACCTTCACGGGGCCGCGCATGCCATCCTCGGACAATCGTCCTTGGCGTTGCCGCTGACAATCGCAGCCTCGGCAGCGACGATGATCTACTGTGCCATCCGGCGTCCGCATGGAGTCGATGCGCTTCTGATCGCGATTCCGGCAAGCGTGCTTGTAAGCTACTACCTGTTTGTGCATGATTTGTGCATATTGCTTATTCCAATTCTGCTTACACTTGACCGTCTGGCCGGAGCCGGGAAGGCGAAGTATCGATTTGGGCGCACGCAGGCGATAGCGGCGGTGCTGATGTTTGCGGCGCCGGCTTGCCTGTCGTTTGCAACCAATCAATTCTGGATCGCGTCGCTCCCACTTATTGCATTAACTTTCACAGCCGCGATGCGCCGGTCGACCGATCTCCCCGAGGTAGCCTGCGCATAGGTTCCTTAGCCCACATTTCCATTTTGAACTTGACTTGCGAATCTTCGGATGGGCTTCCTCATCAATATCCATAGGGGTTTGAACGTGATGATGACGCTCAGGAGAGCCACCTGACGAAGCGCCTGTTTGCGGGGATGGTGCGGCGGATGGAGGCTTTACCGCTGCCAGCCGGGTAAGTTTGGCAAGCAGGCGAAATCAATCTGGACGACGGAGGAGATTGAGGGAGAAGTGTCCGAGAAATCGCTGCGGAATGGGCAAATCATGGCTTTTTTGTCCCGGCAACGGCCCAACTAGGCACGCCCGGGGCTTTGGGATGGAAACGGATGCAAAAAAGATCGCGCGCGGAGGCACTCGGGGGTATATTCTGCTGCCGCCGGAAAAGCAAAATGGAAATCCCGGCTTACTCCGCTGGTCTTGCGGCTGCAGAGGCGAGGATGCGGGCCCAAATCATGATGGTCAGGCTACCGACGGTTGAGCGAAAAGGAACCCTTCGACTCCACCCGCGGGAGGCCCGGCCAGCGTTACGGCATTTCTCCTCCAAACGCAGCCTCTTGAATTGGCATGCAAGGTTCCGATTTCTTGAGGAGATCGGAACTTGAGAGTCAGGGCTTTGGGATACATCTGAAGGAGAATGCTTCAGCAGCCGCCATGTTTCAGAAGAAGCAGGCTGACTGCTAGAAAGAAAAGAGCCTTCAGGAGCGCCATAGACACCTCCTATAGCAATGGTTTTTCCCAGCTTACATAGGAAAATACGGTTTGGCAATAGGTTTACATAAAGGTACTACAGGGCGTTCTGGAAGCTTTTTCGGCCCGCAGGTTGATCCTCGGCCGTGCCGGACGAACGCGCAGCCAAATCGCCGCGCGGGCCACGACGTGATGCAACTCACATCACTGTTATGCCCTTAGGTGTGGGAGTTGTAATCAGGCGGTCCGGCAATGACCAAACCGCTCTTCTTGCTTCCGTGGATATACCAGCAACACCAGTTGGTCTGATGCAGTTCCTTGCCGGGAGGGGCAATCAGGTCCTTGTAGGTGACCTTTCCGTAGATAAAGAGCTTTTCTTCCCAGTTTGCGATGCGTTGGAAACTTTCCTCAGAGGCACAGAGCCCTCTGACGTCGTCCCGGCTGAAGGTCCTGAGGACTGTGAATTCGCCGGGGAGCATGATGATGGGGACAAAAGGGGCGCCTGGCTCCGCGGCTTTGTATTCAGGGGTTGCGGGGAGGCTTGCTTCATCGGCGGCAATCCTGATCTGGTCCAGGGCGCCGACAATGGTGCCGGGGGAGCGGCCGCGGTTGGTGGCGGTTAGCCTGAAGCTGTTTTCGACGCCCGGGGATGGCTCGACCGCGATCAGGAGCCAGGGTCTTTCAGCATTGACGATGGCCTGAGCGTTCAGCAAGGCGGCCTGGGCGGTCTCCAGAGCGGCGGCGGCGGAGGCTTCAGCGGCGCTGGTGTGGCGTTCAATCTTTTTGAGCGTGGAGACGGCCAGCCAGATTCCGACATATCCCAAAATGGCGAGCACCAGGTAGGCTGCCCATGCGATGCGATCGTGCACCGGCCAGGGTGCGGGGGTTGGCGAGGGAAGGGTGACGATGACGCGCGGCTGCTGGTCCTCGCAGGGACCGCCGTTGCACTCGGTTCTGCCGGCAGGGACGGCGGTGGTTTGCGCTGCGGGGATGGGAGCCTTTGCAGGGGCCGGAGTGTGCCGGATGGTGGGGGATGGACTGGTTGCCTGCGCGACAGCCGGCGCAGGCGCTTGCGCGATGGCCAACAGCAGCGCGAAGATCGCTAAACCCTTAAACACCATGGCGCCAATGTACCACACGAGAGCCGCGAGGCGGAGTGACAAACGGTGAGCCTGCGGCGCGGCAAGGGGCCGGTGAAAGGGCGGCGGTGGCCGGGAGTCTCAGTGTTTTAGCGCTTCGGCTTCCGCCAGCCATCCGCGGCGCAAACTCTCCGCGGGGATGCTGGACAGGTAAGGCTTGATGTCGAGGATGGGAGTCTGGTCGAGCATGTCGACGCCGCGCACGTAGAGCGAACCTTTTTCGCGGCGAAGCAGTTCGACGACGGTAAGGCCAATGGGGTTTGGGCGGCGCGGAGAGCGAGTGGCAAAGACGCCGTGAGGCTGGTTGTCAGAGGGCGGCGTGGCGATCAACTCGAAGGGGCCGGAGCGGTCGAAGACCCAGAGAACGAATAGATGCGAGAAGCCCTCAATGCCGGTGAGGCCGAGGTCGAATTCAGGCAGGATCTGGAGCACGCCTTCGGCCTCGTGCCTGACGCCAAGACCCTTGGGAATTGCGGCGGTATCTTTGTAGGGGCTGGTTACAAATCCAATGGGCCGCGGCGTAAACATGAGGATAAGTGCCTCCGCTCTCAGGATAGATGAAAAAGCGGGAGAGCAGTTGGCCTGCGCGCTCAAAAAGCTGATGGTAGAATCACACTGCGCATGAACGAGGTGGTGGGCAATGGCGATAAGTTGCCGAGTGGCTTGCAGCGTGGGAGATGCAACATGAAGATAGGCGTTCACGCCGCGTTTCGAGGGGCTCGATATCTATGGTTTTTTCCCGTAATACTCTGGGGCGCGGTCGCGGTTGGGCAACACTCCGTTGCCCAGGCGGACTATGTAGTATCGAAGCCGGTTATCAACATGTACTCCGCGCCTTCCTCAGACGCCGACGTGGTGTCGCAGGCTCTTTATGGGACGGGCGTGCTTTCGCTTGAGAAAGACGGAGAGTGGATCGATATACGCACCGGAGATGAACGCGCGGGATGGGTGGCGGCGGCCGATATCGCCCCGCTCGACGGCGACTATGCTCCGGATGGAAGAGCGCTTCGCATCGCGGAACTGAGCGCCAATCTCTACCGCGAACCGAGCGTGACCAAACACGCCCCGGTGCTGAACCTGCCGTGGGAGGCGCGGCTGGAGTTAGTTCCCGGCAAGGTGGATGAGGCTGGCCGCTGGCTCCAGGTCAGGCTCGTGAATGGCCAGACGGCGTATGTTGAGCAAGGCAACGTGAGCACGGATCTTCCCGTGCTGACCATCGACCAGACCATTCAACTGGCGCGCAGATTTGTTGGCATCACCTACACCTGGGGCGGAGTTTCAAGTTATGGCTACGACTGCTCCGGCTTCACGCAGATGCTGGTTCGCCAGCGCGGGATTATCATGCCGCGGGATGCCAGCGTACAGGCAAAATGGAGCGGAGCGGCGCCGGTGGAGCGCAAGGATTTGATGCCCGGCGATTTGCTGTTCTTTGGCGAGAACGCCGCGAAGATCACCCACACGGGAATGTACATCGGCAATGGCGAATTTATCCATGACACAACCAACACGCACCCCGGAGTGCAGATCGGCAAGCTGGACGACATGCCCTGGACTAAACTTCTTGTAGCGGCGCGGAGAGTGAAATGATGAATCGCCGGGATTGGTTGAAAGCGGCGGGTGCGGCGGGAGTGGACGCGGCCATGCCGGCGGCTTTGCATGGCGCGGAAACGCCAACCATGGGCGGCAATGCCGTGGTCAAGACTGAATTGAAGCGCCTGGTGCTGCGCCACACCTGGACGACCACCATGTCTTCAAGCGCCTATCGCGACACGGTTCACGTTCAGTATGAGCGCGACGGCATCACCGGATTCGGCGAAGGCGCGCCGATCGTGCGCTTCAAAGAGTATCCTGAGCAAGCCAGACAGGCAATCGATGCGATCGCCGGCCAGATTGGCGCGGGGGATCCCAAAAAGTTCGATAAGTTCCTTGCCGATGTGCGCCGCTCGCTCGGCGACGGTCAGCACGCGGCCCTGGCCGCGGTGGACATCGCGGTATGCGCCTGGCTCGGCAAGAAACTCGGAATTCCGCTGGACCAGTATTTCGGGCTCGATCCCGCGGACGCTC
>JBEKZJ010000074.1:0-23588 GCA_049509995.1 Occallatibacter sp.
AGGCCCTTTTGGCAGGCGCATTATTACGATTTCAACGTCTCATCGCACCAGAAGTTCGTGGAGAAGTTGCGCTACATTCATCGCAATCCGGTCAAGCGCGGCCTCGTTACCAAGCCCGAGGATTGGCTCTGGTCAAGTTATCGCCATTATCAAACGGGCATGCATGGTACCGTAGAAATCGAATCGGAATGGACGGCCTGCAACAGGGGCTGGCAACTGCCTGAGTGGATGCGCAACAGGCAGTTCGATTCCCCTTCCCCGGTCCCCAAAGGCGAGGGACCGGGGGCACCCTCAACTTGATAGTGCGCGGTATGAGACCAGGGCCACCCGCCTCCGGGCCAGAGTCTCGCGGTTTCACAGTTCTAGACCGTGTTTCATAAACCTGTTTTGTGTCAGGGCACGACTTCACACGCTGCGGAAAAACTCATTCGGAGCCGCAAGAAGTGTCAGGGCACGACTTCACAGGTTGCTGAAAAACTCGTTTCCGCCGTTGTTTTGAAAGGGCACGACTTCAACCGTGCCGATAAAGCCAATAGAATGAACAGGGCTTTAGCCCCTGAGGGAAGGTTTCTTTCAGGTTTCGCCATACCCTTGGGGTTTTTCCGCAGCCTCTTCAGCCATGCCGAAAAGGACCGGAACAACGAGGGGTTTTAACCCCTGAGGAATTCAAACCCAGACACAGCGGCCACTTATGAAGCAAGTTCTACAAAAAAATCCGCAGGGTTGCGAAAATATTGCGAGGGAGGCGGGGGTAGGGGCCGGAGATGCCCCGGCTTTCTCCGTTCGCCCTTCCATTGACCATTGTGCGCCGGGGGAGCGCTATTTTGCGCAAGGCGAGGGGGAGGACTGTCCGCGGGAAGCCGGCGGGAACCGAGCGTCGCGAAGGTTGGCCGGCATTCCCGCCCGGAACCGGGAAGGCATCTCCAGATGAGCTCGATGAGTGCATCGGGCTGTGATCGTCAGTTGACATCTTCGCTTTGCTTCGACGCCCAAGTCCCGGACCCTTGGGGAATCTTGCCACAAGCCGACTTCGCGGGACTGATCTCGATGAGGCGGCTTTCACCCGTAGATTGTGAAAGGTTTCGATCGAGGCTCCGTTTTCGCGATGGGACTTCTATTTATAATCAGGCATAACTTTTCCCGTCGCTCAAGCACCGAAAGGCCATCGTTTACCGGCCTTCGAGTTGTTCGAGCACTGAGGTCGGTCTCTGAATGAACAGCGAAGAGCTTATCCTGGTCACCGGCGCGACTGGCTTTCTCGGGGTGCAGCTGGTCCGCGAACTGCTGGATCGTCAGCCGAACGCCAGGCTGGCGCTTCTCATCCGCGACAGACCCGGCCAATCGGGTCAGCAGCGTGTCGATCTGATTGTCCCTCCGGCCGACCGTTTCCGCGTCGAAGTCCATTCCGGAGATGTCAGCCAGAACCATTGCGGTTTGGACGCCGCTGCCTACCAGCGCCTCTCCGCGGAGACAACCCGCGTGATTCACTCCGCCGCTACCGTACGTTTCGATCACTCGCTCAACGAGGCGCGCCGCATCAACGTCGAGGGCACCCGCCGCGTGCTGGATTTCGCGGTTGGCATGCGCCAGTTGAGGAGCCTCGCCTACGTCGGGACGGCCTTTGTGGCCGGCGAGCGATCGGACCTGGTGCGCGAAAGCGAACTCGTCGTGGGCCAGAGCTACCGCAACACCTACGAACAGACCAAGGCCGAGGCTGAGACGCTGGTGCGCTCGCGCCTGGGTTCCCTGCCCGGCATCATTTTGCGCCCCAGCATCATCGTGGGCGACTCCCGCACCGGCGTCACATCCAGCTTCAAGATGATGTATTGGCCGCTCAAGATCTACGCGCGCCGGTTGTGGCGCACGGTCCCAGGCTTTCCCGACGCCGTGCTGGACATCGTGCCGGTCGATTTTGTCGCCACATCCGTGGCGCGCCTTGTCTTTGACGAGGCCGCCCTCGGCAACACCGTCCACCTTTGCGCCGGGCCTCGAGGCAGCGCAACCATTCAGCAGGTCGCCCGGCGCGCAGCCGAGTACTTCCACGCGCCTGAGGCGCGCTACGTCGATCCGAGGCTCTTCTTCGCCGCCATCCGGCCGCTTCTGTTTCTATCCTTGTGGGGACGCAAGCGCCGCGTGCTGCGCGACGGCCGCGCTTACCGCGACTACTTCACCATGCGCATGCAGTTTGATACCACCAACGCAGAGCGACTGCTGGAGCCCGCCGGACTGTGCCCGCCGCCGGTGCTGGACTATCTCGACCGCCTGTTCCATTACTGCGTGGCCAGCGAGTGGGGCCGAAAGCCGGTTCCCGCGCTATGAATCCCGCATTGAATCTTGCCCGGCGCTTTTGGCTCTCGCGCGACCCTACCGTTACAGTGGCCAACCTGGTGGACGAGCTGCTGCGACGGAACGGAGATTGCGAAGTCGGCGTCGAGGACAGCGGGCCTTATCGTCTCGCCGAACTGCACTCTGAAGTTTGCTCCATCGATGCCTTTCTCCGTCGAACGATCGCGCTGCAACCGGGCCAGCCGGTGGCCATTTATCGCACCAACGACCGGCGGTGCTTCCGTTGGTTCCTGGCCATCATCCGCGCCGGGGGCATCGCAGTTCCGCTGAATCCGCTGCTCTCCCTGGTCGAAGTGCGCCGCATTTTGGCGCATAGCGGCACAGAGATCCTGGTCACCGACAAAGCGGTCTTCGAACGCAACATCTCGGAGCGCAAAGCGCTGGATGTACGCATCTGGATACAGGCGGATCAAGAGACGGTGGGGGAGCCGGAAACGCTCGATGGATTCGTGCGGGCCCCCGGCGCCGGCTCAGACACCGGGCTGCCGTTCCCGCCGGCCGACCTCGATCCGGGCGCGACCGTGGCTGTATTCCATACCTCAGGCACAAGCGGTTTTCCCAAAGGTGCGGCTCTTTCCAGCCGCGCTCTGCTTGGGGCTCGCGCGTCCACCGTGCTGGCCGGGGTATTCCTCGGGCCCAAGGACCTGGCGCTCATCGCGCTGCCATGGTCGCACATTATGGCCGTAAGCATTGCGCTCTACGGCCTGCTGGCCGGCATTCGCGGCTGTGTCCTCGATCATTTCGACGCCGCGCGCGCGCTCGACCTGATTGAACGCAATCGCATCACCGCTGTCGTCGGCGTGCCCGCGATGTTCGCCCGGTTGGTGAATAGCAATCCGGATCCCGCCCGGCTCGCGAGTGTGCGCGTGTGGCTCTCGGCCAGCGATCACTTGCCTTCCGAAGTTCGGCAACGCCTGCGCCAGTTCGGTGCGCTGGTCCGGCTTCCGGGCGGCCGGCGCATTCCGCCGGTGCTTCTGAACGGCTACGGCATGGTGGAGCTGGGCGGCCTGGCCATGATGGGCATCGAACTATCGCTGTTGCCCGGCAGTGGCGACGTGTGCTTCCCCGTGCCGCCGTTTCGCATCCGGGTGGCGGACGAAAACGGCCGGCGCATGCGAGCCGGCGCGACGGGCGAGTGCCAGATACGCCGTCGCGGTCTCACTCCGCATTATTGGAAGGACGAGCCCAATGACCAGGGCTTGCTCACCGCCGACGGTTGGCTGCGCACAGGCGACCTGGCCACGCGCAATCGCCTCGGCATGGTCCGGCTGGTGGGACGCATAAAGGATGTGATCAAGTCCGGCGGTTACTCGGTATATGTCCGCGAACTGGAAGAGACTATAACCGCGCACCCGGCCGTGGCCCGCGCAGCCGCATTTGGCTTGCCCCACAAGGAGAAGGGCGAGATTCCCGCCGCGGCGGTCGAGCTGCACGATGGGTCCGTTGTGAGCGAAAGCGACCTGCTGGACTGGTGCCGGCAGAATCTAGCGGCCTACAAAGCACCGCGCCGCATTTGGATTTTGGAACCCGATGAGCTGCCCCAGAATCATAGCGGCAAAACGCTCAGGAGAGTTCTGCGGGAGCGGTTTTCGCAGGAGATTGAAACGATCTAATCATGTCGCAGCGCCTCCACCGGAGAAAGTTGCGCGCCGCGCCATGCCGGAAGCGCCCCGGCGATGAGCCCCGCCAGAATAGAAATGCCCAGAGCTTCCGCCACAAGCGGCAAAGGAAAGGACGTGGGCACAATGCCGGCAGTTTGCGGCAGCGCTGCCAGCAGGCGCATTGCGCCCCATCCAACAGCGATGCCCAGAATCCCGCCCCCAAGGCCGAGCGCAGTCGCTTCAAGTTGAATGAGAAACATCACCTGCCCACGCCTCCAGCCCAGCGCGCGCAGGATGCCGATTTCCCGTGTGCGCTCGAAGACCGACATGGCCATGGTGTTGGCGATCCCCAGAATGCCGATCAGCAACGCAATCGAAGAGGTGCCCCATGCGGAGGCATGTGCCAGCCGGACAAACTGATTGTTCCCGGCACGCTCGGCTGCCGGCACTGCGCGCAATCCGGGCAGAGCCGCCTCGATTTCCGCCTGTGCGCGCTTCAGATACTCGGCCGGTGCCTCTCCGGCAGGCGCGGCGCGCAGCCGCACATGGATTGTCGATACTTTGCCCTGCAGGCTGCTCAACCGCTGCAACTCGTCGAGAGGCATGATCACCGCGCCGGCCTCCAGCGCAGACCCGCCATGGTAGACCGCGACTACCGTGAAAGGGGAACCTTGAATTTCCAGCGTGTCTCCTGGTTTCTTCTTCAGCGTTTCCGCCAAAACGTCGCCCAACATCACTTCAGGATGGCCATCGTGAAAGGGCCGCCCAGAGAGCAATTGGAGTGATCCGAACTCGTAGGAATCAGCCTTCCAGCCGTAGACCAGCGCATTGACCTCTGGCGTCAGGTCCATCACGTTGTAGATCATCGGCGTTGCTTGCGCCACTACGGGGAGCGTCTTGACCTTTGCTGCTACCGACTCATCCAGCGAAGTACTCAGAAAGGTCTGCTGAATGATGGCAATGTCGGTGCCGCTGCTTGTGTAAATGCGCAGCCACGCCTGTTCGAATGCGTTTGAAAAGCCCACCAGGCCCACAAACGCGCCAATCGCCATTCCAATTCCGCAAAGGGTCAGCAAAGTCCTCAGCCGCCGGCGACTGAGATTCTTCCATACGAAGCCTGTGAACGACAGCTGAGGTGCCATGAAGTCGGTGGGAGTCCTCGCATTCTCGGATCTGCGGAAGTCAGAGTGCCAGTCTATCGAGCAGCGCCAGCCGTGTCTAATCATATCGCACGGTTCGAGAGGGTCTCGTCAATTCCTGTCCAACATCCTGAAGGCGTAAACCCATCCGCCTTCACATGAAGAGGCTCGTCTTTCGACTCTTGCGTCCCGCCTCAACGCTAAGGAGGATTGCTTGGGTACTGCATGCCAGCCGCGTGGATGGTACTCTGCGCACACACCTTCTGGAACAGATTCATCGCGTTGCGGCCGAGTGACGACCGTCCGGAAACAGACGCCTTGAGGATCAGTACCCACAAACGCCGATGTCGCCGGTAGGGATTCTCGCTTTACGCTAAATCGCCCCAGCGTGAACTGAATCCTGCATATTCGTCCCGGCCCTCCAAACCGCGACGGTCTCCACAGCCGGCGTAAACGCGGAAAAACCTCCCATTTTCGACGCCTTACGCCCTTATCCTGTCCCTTTTGAGCCATTTCCGCGGCATTTCCGGCAAATCTGTACCGCCTTTTCATCAAATCCGGAACCCTTCCAGGTGCCGATTCGTCCAATCAGGTCAATTCGCAGGTTATTCATTAACTTTTTCACAACCGCGTGGACGAACCTTTGGGGCTCAAGCGAAACCCCTGAAGCGAACCTTTCACGCCTTTGTGTAACCGCCTGGGCCAACATTTCGGGTCGCGCAGAATCGCCCGTTCACTCATCGAAAGCCGCGGCCCTTGCTGTTTTATGGGTCCGGTCAATCTGAAGAGGAGGCTATTCGTACGCCAGTGCGTCGATGGGGTCTTTCCGCGCCGCCATCAACGCCGGGTAGAGCGCGCCCAAAAACGCCCCCAGAAGAGCGTAGATCGAACCCCTGACGATCCAGGCGGCAGTGATCTCAAAGTGCTGCGTCGGGAACAGGTGGCCCACCAGAGCCTTAACCCCGTAAGTGCCCGCAATGCCCAACAGCACCCCCGCCCCCGCCATCACTGCCGTCTCGCGCAGCACCACGTCCACAATGGTCAGCTTCGACGCCCCCATCGACTTGAGAATCCCGATCTCCCGCGTGCGCTCCAGCACCGCCGTGTACATCGACTGGAAGATGGCCAGGAACCCCACCACCACCGCGATGAACGTGACTACGTTGAGAGCGATATTGAAGCCGGGAATCTTATCCGGAGTCATCTCTTCCAGCCATTCGTCGACGGTCTCTACCGGGTAGTCTTCCAGGCCGCGCGTGGCATGGATCTCCTCAATCACGAGGTTGTCGTTGGCCGGGTCGTCGCATTTGATGAAAAACTGCGAGGCCTTGCCCTCGGCGTCCATCAGCTCGCCCATGGTATCGATTTGCAGCAGCTTGCGCCCCCCCTTGCCGTGCTCCACGATCCCCGAGATGCGGAACGGGTGATCCATGATGGTGATCGTATCGCCCACGCGATGCCCGCCGCCCGCTCCAGCAAAAATATCGTCCACCATCACGTCCTGGGGCCCTTGGAACGGCCCGCCGGACAGGAATACAAAAGGCTTCAAGGCGTTGAAGCTGGGGTAATCGATCCCGTAAAGTATCTCGATCTTGCCGGCGGTGGAGAGCTTTTGAATCACCGGCGAGGCCACCGCCACGTGCGGCAGACGCCGGATGACCTCGATGTTTTTTTCGGGCATCGGCGCGCCGCTCACGCCGGCGAAGATGCTGGCGTTGCTGGGACGCAGCATCAGGTCGGCGCCAATGCCGTTGGTGCGCTGCTTGGTGTCGTTCAACATCCCCATGAAGATGCCCACGATGGACAGAATCATGATCACTTCAATGGCCACCGCCAGCACGCTGATGATGGAGCGCACCGGCCGGTGCACCAGATTGGCAAAAATCAGCTTGTTCATTCCCCGAGCCTGGCTCCGAGGGCCGAAATGCCTGAGAACACCCTCGCCTTCAGGGTATCAGCCTGGGCTGGCGAAACCAGGACCGCGCACTCCCGTCCCGATCCGTTCCTCCGGGCGCCGCAAATGGTCTCGCCGGCCTGCGCTGCCCGCGTAGAGGGTAAATAGTTGATAAATAGGCCCAAAATGGTCCTGCGAGTCTCAGATTGATGATAATAAAGGGAAAAACCCGACGAATCGCTTTGACGGAAACAGAAACCCGGTTTATTGTGAAGGTGGAAAACTTTAGGGTACGTTACTCGTTTTTCTGGTTGCAGATGGGAAACTTTGGTGAAGACCTGCGCATGGAGCGGCTAGCCCGCGGCGTTGCGCTGGAACAAATCACGGCGGTCACCAAAATCAGCCAACATCACCTCGTTGCGCTGGAACAGGAGCGGTTTCGCCTCCTGCCCGGCGGCATTCTCTCCAAGGGCATAGTGCGCGGTTACGCCGCGGCCCTGGGCCTTGACCAGCATGCCTGGACCGAACGGTATCTCAAAGCCTATGTCGCCTCCGGCCAGGTGGTCGACGACGACAGCAGTTGGACGGCCTTCGCCTCCAACGTGGGCAAAGCCCGCATGCTGCGCCGCGACGCTATTGAGCTCCGTCTGCGCTGGGCCGGCGCCATCCTGCTGCTGCTAGCGGTTGTCGCCGCGGCCTTTCTCACCGTCCGCTACCTGGGCCTCCGTGCCGGCTGGTGGCCCACGCTGTTGCCCATGCAGCAAGCCGCCGCCGCCGCCGCCCACGTCGCATTCTCCTCAGCCCACCACCTGCTTTCCCGCCTGCTCGCCTGGTTCAACGGCTGATCCTCGCCAGGAGAGCAAACATTGCCCGCACTGGCTCTCTAGGCCTTTGAGCGCATAATTTTGTGCCAAAGCTGGGTGCCCCACCTGGGTGCCCTTTGGGCAGCGCGTCTTTGTTTTTGCGCCTAGGGTGGGAGGCCGCGACACTCAATCACACGTACAAAATCACACGGTCAGAGACCTAGTACCGTGACTGCATGATTTGGAAATGTCGATCAGAACAGAATGGGTGCCCCAGGTCTCGATTTTGAGACCTGGGAAGTACAAATTCACGTGGTCGCGGTACTAGCCCCCGGAACCCGCGGCATGATGAACTGCGGTTCAAAGCGCCCGCCACGCCCTTCAGCGCCTGCTGCTCCCCGTTCGCTCAGGAGTCTTTGCCCCCGCCCGCCCGCTGCGATTAACATGGAGGTGTACACCCGCTGGCTCACGCCTGCCGGTGCAGGCGTGTCTCACCGATGCGGGCGAGTTGCCGATCAAGGAGAGAAGTTCCCCCCTCTCCGCGCCGGCTCATCCACGGCAAAGCAGCCATCGCGACAGGCAACCAATCTAAATCCCTTCAATGGGGAGGAGTTCGAATTTGAGCGACCGTTTCTTGTTTACCTCTGAGTCAGTCACCGAAGGCCATCCGGACAAGATTGCCGACCAGGTCTCTGACGCCATTCTCGACGCCTGCCTGGAGCAGGACCCCTACAGCCGCGTCGCCGCCGAAACCCTGACCGCCACCGGCCTGGTGGTCATTGCCGGTGAAATCACCACCAAGGCCTACGTCGACTTCCAGAACCTGGTGCGCGGCGTGGTTGCCTCCATCGGCTACGACAACGCCCTCTACGGCTTCGACGCCAACACCTGTGCCGTCATCTCCAGCATCAACAAGCAGTCCGGCGACATCGCCCAGGGCGTTGACACCGGCGGCGCCGGCGATCAGGGCATGATGTTCGGCTACGCCTCCAACGAAACCCCCGAGTTGATGCCCGCCCCCATCTCGCTGGCCCACCGGCTCACCCGCCAGTTGGCCAAGGTGCGCAAGACCGGCAAGCTGCCCTACCTGCGCCCCGACGGCAAGAGCCAGGTCACGGTCGAGTACGACGAAAACGGCAAGCCCGCCCGCATCGACGCCGTGGTCATCTCCACCCAGCACTCTGAGAGCGTCGGCAATGAGGAGTTGCACGCCGACATCCTCAAGCATGTGATCCAGGCCGTGCTGCCCGCCGCGTGGCTCGACGAGCACACCAAGTACCACATCAACCCCACCGGCCGTTTCGTTATCGGCGGACCCATGGGCGACACCGGCCTCACCGGCCGCAAGATCATCGTGGACAGCTACGGCGGCATGGGCCGGCACGGCGGCGGAGCTTTTTCAGGCAAGGACCCGACCAAGGTGGACCGCTCCGCGGCCTACATGGCCCGCTACATCGCCAAGAACATCGTGGCCGCCGGCCTGGCCGACCGCGTCGAGGTGCAACTGGCCTACGCCATCGGCGTGGCCGAGCCGGTCAGCGTCCTGGTGGAAACCTTCGGCACCGGCAAGATCGGCGAGGCCAAGCTCACCGAACTGATCCGCAAAAACTTCGCGCTCACGCCCAAGGGCATCATCGAGAATCTCGACCTGCGCCGGCCCATCTACCAGAAGACCGCCTGCTACGGCCACTTTGGCCGCAACGAGCCGGAGTTCACCTGGGAGGCCACCGACAAGGCCGCCACCCTCGCCGAACAGGCCGGACTGGTCGCCGCGGCAAAGTAAGGCGCCTGCCGGAACGCTGCAAACAGGAATGGGACCCATCGGGCGATGGGTCCCATTCCTTGTCTCACAGAGCTTCAATTCGAACGGCCTTAATGCTCCAGCGGGCCCAACCAACGGTTACCGGCAGGTGGCCCTGATCCCTCGTTCCTCTTATAAACCACAACGAGGGTGGCCCCGGTCCCTCGCACTTGGGGACCGGGGATGGAAGCGCTCGAACCTTACACCAGAAGATTCCTAATGTAATGTCGGCCAGTGTCCGCCGATCTGAATGCGCATGGTCCTCGATTGACGACAACCGGCCAAACTGTGTTTCGAGGCCTGGCAGTTCTGGAAATGGGGGCTGGCGATTTCTCGCTAACCGAGAGTCGTTCCTGGCGACAGCGACGTTCACCGCAACTGCGTGTCAAGCCCCATTCCTCCTGCCTCCAAGGTATCTCCCTTATCATCAACGCTTTCCGCTGACAGCCCATTTGCCGGTTATTTCTCTCCATCCGCTAACCTGTCTTTAAGAGTTGTGTGCTGTGCGCAGACCCGCGGCGTCGCGCACCAATCTGCGCAAGTTCGCCGTTTTCAGGAATTTGCCTTCCAGATTCCTCAAAACAGACGGTTTACGGTAGAACCCTGCCTCCAACGCGTTGAAAATAGACAATTTGTTCCAAAGCCACCGAGTGGGGATAGGGGGGCCCCCTGTCGCCCGCAAGAAAGGACTTCATGGTCAACGAATGTCGTCACGTCATGCCCAGCGGACTCCATTGCCAGTCGCCCGCCATGCGCGGCAGCTCTTTCTGTTACTTTCATGCCCGCCCCCAGCGTCCCGCCCGCCCGCACGAAGTCCGCATCGCAATGCCGGACCAGCTCGACGGCAAAGGCACTCAGGCCATCCTCCACCGAACCCTGCAAGCCCTTGCCGCCGGGCACATCACTGCCCGCCGCGCCGCTGTCCTTCTCTACGGGATCCAGATGTCCTTGGGCCAGGCGCCACAGATCCCGCCCCTGGGACCTGCGAAGCTAGAGGCTAGAAGCTAAAAGCCAGGAGCTGCCTTACCCAGATGCCTTAGAATGCTCTCTGACGCGTTGCGCGTCCATTCTGTCGAGGAGCTGTCGATGCGT
This sequence comes from Occallatibacter sp., assembly GCA_049509995.1. GTDB lineage: Bacteria > Acidobacteriota > Terriglobia > Terriglobales > Acidobacteriaceae > Telmatobacter. Next base: position 10,677 of record JBEKZJ010000074.1, read on the forward strand.
TCTCCTGCACTTGCCGCTGTTGTACTCGGCCTGGCCACACTGGCCGCCGCGCATTCCGCCGCGCAAACCACCGCCCCCTGGGACTACGAGGGCAAACGCGGCGCACTGGCCTGGGGCAAGCTCGACCCGGCCTACCGTGCCTGCTCGCATGGCCACCAGCAGTCGCCCCTCGACATTCGCGGCGCGCACCTCGACAAGGCGCTCCAGCCCCTCGAATTCCACTACATCGCCGGGCCCGTCACGCTCGAGAACAATGGCCACACCGTGGTGGTTCACGTTGACCACGGCAGCTACATTGTGGCCGGCGGCGTGCGCTATGAACTGGTCGAGTTCGACTTCCACCACCCCGCCGAGGAAGCGGTAAAAGGCAAGCTGACCGACATGGACGTCCACCTGCTCCACAAGAGCGCCGACGGCAAGCTGGTCATCCTCGCCATCCGCCTCGCCGAGGACGCGGGCAACCCCAACGCCGTGCTCGCCACTCTCTGGCCCCACCTGCCCACAAAAGCCGGCGGCAGCGAGAAAGTCACGGAGATGGTCAACCCCGGCGGTTTGCTGCCCGCCGACCGCGGCTACTGGACCTATCTCGGCTCGCTCACCACCCCGCCCTGCACCGAGGGCGTGCGCTGGTTCGTCCTCGAGCAGGAGGTCAGCCTGAGCCGCGACCAGTTGCGCGTCTTCGCGGCCCTCTTCAAGGTAAACACCCGACCCCTGCAGGACCCCCACGGCCGGCGCATCGAAGCCAACGAATAAGGCTACCCCGCCAGCGGCGTGAATTTGAGAACCAACCCCGCATCGCCGGAAAGAGTCTCCGCTTCCACGCCGGTCACGTCTTCGATCAGGTAGTGCGCCCCGTCCAGCATCTCCATCGAATGCGAAAACGTGGTCGCCACCACCGTGCATCCCGCCGCGCGCCCGGCCTGGACGCCCGACGACGAATCCTCAATCACCACGCACTCCTCCGGCGCGAACCCCAGCAGCGCCGCTCCCGCCAGAAATGCCTCTGGATGCGGCTTGCCCTGGGTCACGCTCTCGGCCGCAACCAGCCGCTCCGGCACGGGAATGCCGCTCGCGGTCAACCGCTCGCGCACCAGCCGCTCGGTGGCGCTGGTCACCACCGTCCAGCGGCGTGGGGGCAGCGCCGCCAGCAACTCCAGCACGCCGGGCAGCACCGTGAGCCCTTTGCCGTCCGCGAGTTCGATGTCCTCGATGACCTTCAGTTCCGCCACAGGGTCCAGGTCCGGGCGCAGCGTGGCCACGGTCTCGATGGCCCGGCAGCCGTGGGCGATGCTGCGCGCATATTCGGGGTCTACGCCGCGCATCCTGGCCCACTTCGTCCAACTGCGCTCCACCGATCCAATCGAGGAGATCAGAATCCCATCCATGTCGAACAGGATGCCCTGGCAGCGGATGGTCACCGGGGAAGAAGCGATGGATGAATCCATAGCGCCATTGTAAAGGGAAGCGGTTTCAGTGCTTGGCCTGCGCTTCCCTGGGCGGTGCAAAGCTGATCTTGGGCGGGTCGCCGAGGGTGAGCGCCGCTTCGACAGCTCGCTTGCGGGCGCCTTGCTGCACCAGGTTCTGCTGGAGCGTGATCGTCCCGTCGCCAATCCCGGCATCCCCGCTCCAGCGGTCAAAGCGCGCCAACGCAGCGGGAACATCCAGTTCAGTCGCAGAGCCCTCCGCCCGCCCATGCCGCCACTCGAAGTGCAACGTGCCCTTGACCGACGCAGCCAGCTCTTTGTCCGTGAATCCAGAGAGCTCAATTTTGCCGTCGGCGTCGAAAGCGCCGCCCGACCAGCGCAGCCCCAGCAACTGGCCCACATCCGCCGGACTAAGCTTTTCAAACTTGCCCTCCAGCGTATAGGCGGGCTTGCCTTGATCGGTCCCCACGGTGCGCAGAGTTCCCGATGCATGCATGCGGCCGCCCAGCAGATCCGCATCGAGGTCCGTGATCTCGGTCCCGCTTTCCAGAATGCGCAGCGTGGCCGTTGCCTCGCGCAGCGTAACCGGCCCCAGAATCAGGGAATCCGCCTTCACCGTGCCCTCAAGCCGCGGCCAGGCCGGCGCAGTCGATGAGTTGGACGGCCTAAGGCGTGCGATCAGCGTGGAGAGCAGCGTGCCCGGCTCGCGCGCTCCGAGAATCGCGGCCTGCAGGGTGGAAGCGTCCAGATCGCCGAAGTGTACCCGAAACCTGGCAACGCAGGGCTGGACCGCGTCGCAGTGAGCCGCCAGGCTCAGGCTGGCCGTGCCCTTTACCGGACCGTAGGAGAAGACCACCGGGTCCCAGCGCGCTTCGCCGTTGCCCAGGTGCAGCGTGGCCTGCGCGATCTCCACATGGTTAGCCAGGTAAGCGGCCTTCCAGTTGGCATCGCGAAAAGTCACGGTCCCGGCCAGGCTGTCGGTCACGGGCGCCCCAGCCTCTGCCGCGGGCCGCGCCGGCCCAGCCGGCTCATTCCCGGCACGGATCACAGCGCCTCCGGCCGAGCTGCCGCTGAAGGAAATGTTCTGCGCCGGCATCCACGGACCCTCGGCGCTCAGATCCACGCTCAGGGGATCTCCAGCCAGCGCATCCAGCACCGCGGCATCCTGCATTGCGGCCACGTGGGCCAGTTCCCTGGCCCGCACCATGCCGGCCTGCCCGTGTACCGCCACCCGGTAGCCGGAGAGCGCCAGCCGGGCAGTGAAAGTGAGTGGAACGGCGCCGCCGGCAGGAATGGCCACGGTTGCCGCCAGCGCCGCAGGCGGGGCAGTTGGCGCAGGGCGACCCGGCTCCTGGCCCTGCATAGCCGCAACCACCGGCTCCAGCACCAGCCTGGGCGCCTGGATGGGCGTGCTGAGCCCGGCCTCGCTGATTTGAAAACCCTCCACGGTAAGGCTGCCGGTAAGCGGCCCTGCTGCTGCCGGATGCGCCTTCGCAGGGCGGAGCTTGCCTGGGTTCTTCCTTCCTTCCGCTTTCTCCGGCGTTGCCGTTTCAGTGGCTATCTCGGCATAGGCGATCTTGCCGCTGATCGCGCCCCTGGCCGCCAGGCCAGGGCCAAAATCGCTGCGCACGGTGCGCAGCGCATCCAGGCCGGCAGCCACCGGAATCCGGTCAAGCTCGACCGAAAAGCGTGGCGGGCCGCCGTTGCCCGGCAGCTCCCCGGCCAGGCGGATGCGGCCATCGCCGAGCGGCGAGTCGCACGCCAGGTTCTCCACCGCGCGCGCTGAATAGCGGTACAAAAAACCGCAGGTGGCGTCGAAGTCGAGCGGCGCGGCGGGGGCAAACTCGGCGCGGTGAACGGCGGTGGCGCGCAGCCGGGTCTTGATTTGCGCCGCGTCCGCGGTGCCGTCCACGTGCAGTTCCCCGGTCAGATCGCCGCGCCAGCCGGGGTCCGAGCCGATCACCAGCCGCGCCAGTTGGCCCAGTTGCGCCTCCCGCCACGCGACGTCCAGATGCACCGGCATCTGCCGCAACTTCGGCGCCTGGCGCACGTTTGCCTCGAGCCGCACCACCCCGGTGTCAGCCAGGTCCAGGCTCAGGTCGGTGCGCGCCGGTTGCCCACGCAGTCGAATGCGCCAGTCGCCCGGCTCCTGCTGCCAGAAGGACAGATCCGTGTTCACCAGCGAAAACGGCAGCTTCTCCGCCCCGCTTTTGATGTTGATCCGCGAGTTGGTCGCCTCCAGATAAGGCAGCGGAACCGCGTGGCGCGGTCCTGAACTGCCCGCTGCAGGCTGGGCCTTGGCGGCTGCAGTACGAAAAAGCGGGTCCAGGTTCCAGCGCCCCTCCGCCGTTCGTACCAGGTTCAGGCTGGCATCGTCCACGCTGATGCTCCGGATCTCCAACCGCCCCCGCCACAGCGACAGAAGCCGTATGGTGGCGGTCACCGTGCTGGCGTGCAGCACCGGCTCGGCGCCATAGGCCGGGTCTTCTTCCACCGTCAGGTCGCTCAAAACAAAGCCGGGCACGGGCAACAGCCGCAACTCCACCGAGGAAAGGCGCACCGGCCTGCCCAGCGACACCGACATCAGTTGCGTGATCCGGCTCTTGTAACGGCTGATGCTCACCAGCGGCGGCACAATCAACACCGCCAGGATGGCCACGATCACCGCCAGGGCCAGCCAAAGCCGCATCCGCTTTCGTTTCCGGCCTTGCACGTCTTCCGTCATTATCTTTTCAGTTGCAGTTCACCGCACCGGGTTCAGCGTCCGCTTCCAGCGCGTATCGCTGAAGAAATGCAGCGCCACGTGGCCCATCCACGCCAGGCTATTGCCAATCCCGGACTGCTCATACTCGTCCTCCGGGGTCTTGAACGACCAGTAGTTGAACAACGGCCGGCCCACGATGTTTTCCCTGGGCACAAAGCCCCAGTAGCGCGAGTCCAGGCTGTTGTGGCGGTGATCGCCCATCATGAAGTACTTGCCGGGCGGCACCACCAGGTCCCCATCCACGACGTGATTGGGAAAGTCCACGCTCCAGGCCTCCGTGGCGCCATGTTCCACGGTCGGCGGAATGGACGGGTACTCATCCAGGAACTCAGGGTCGCCGCTGGGCGAATCCTTCCCTTCCTTGGGCGGGGCTTGAGCCACGCCGTTGAGGATCACGATGCCGTCGCGCAGGTGGATATGGTCGCCGGGAACACCCACCAGCCGCTTCACCAGGAACGGGTATTCCGGCTTTCCGTCTGGATAGTCCGGCACCGGCTTGAGAAAGACCACAACGTCGCCCCGCCTGGGCTCGCGGTAGTGAACCAGCGGCATCCACTTGGAAGTCGGGGCCAGCGTGATCCTGTCCACCACCAGGTGGTCGCCCACCAGCAGCGTGTTCTCCATCGATCCCGACGGAATCACGAAGTTCTGGCCCAGAAAGGTCAGAATGAACAGTCCCACAACCAGCACCGAGCAGATGCTGGCAGCCGCCTCGTACGGCGTTTCTTCCACCCTCTTTTCAACGGGGACCGGAGCCGCAACCGGCTGGGTTTCCGGCGGCGTCCTGGGGGTCGGCGCTTTCTTCTTCGTCATCCTGTCGCTCTTTGCCAAAAAATGGTGTGCGGGCATCAGATTTACGCCGGGGCTATTGCGCCGGCCTACCGTCTCCGCCCGCCCTTCCAAATTGGTGGCCGGAGATGAAGTCGAACCATCGACCCGTCCCTTATAAGGGGACGGCTACATGCCGCCAGCAGCTATCCGGCCTTCGTGAATTGGGATATTCGCAATTTGCACTCCCCCGAAAAGTTGCTTGGTGAATTTGAGAACGCTGACAGGAACTCAGCCTCAATGAACGACGTGGAAGATGCGCTTCCAGCGCGCAAACCCCGTCAGTTTTGCCGAGAGTTCCCTGTCGTGTCCGAGTCTATCATCCGCGACCTGTTGCACATCGGTGGTCGAGGGCCTGCTCAGCGAGAAGTAGATCACCAGCGGCCGGGCCACGATCTGGGAGCGCGGCACAAACCCCCAGAAGCGGGAATCCTTGCTGTGATTGCGGTTGTCCCCGAGCACGAAATACTCGTCCCTGGGGATCACCAGCTCACCGTCGCGGGTCAGGCTCTGCATCTGGCGCCACCACGCCGGATCGACCTCCGGATCGGTATACACCTTGCCGGGAAAGTCGTCGCGAAAGGGATTCCGGACCGCCGGCTCAAAGGCCGCGTACGGCTCGTCCTGGATGAGCCCGTTCACCGTCACCCGGCCATCCTCGATGCGCAACCGGTCGCCGGGAAGGCCCACCACCCTCTTGACCAGGAACGGGGGATGGGGATGGTGAAAAACCACGATATCTCCGCGCGCAACCTCACGATAAGGCAGCAGCCACCGGCTCAGCCTGCCGGCCGGTGCATACACCTGCTTGTTGACCAGCAGAAAATCCCCTACCAGGAGCGTGTGCTCCATGCTTTCTGAAGGAATCAGGTAGGGTTGAAGGAAAAAAGTGAGCAGAAACAGCGCCACTACCACCGTCCGCAGCAGCGAGGCCAGGGCCTCGGGCACGGTGGGAAGATGATGGCGCAGCCGCGAAATCCGCGCCTCGGACGGGTCCGGCTCTTGGGCAGGTGTGCTCATTCCGCTGCTTGATCCTCCTCTTCCGTGCCGGCCGCCGGAGCGCTGCTCTCGGCCACCCCTGTCCCCAGCCGCTCCAGCGCGCGCCGCGCGGCATCCTGTTCCGCGAGCTTCTTGGTGCTCCCCTTGCCCCGCGCCAGCGCCTTACCCGGTTCGCCTTCGTCCGTCTTGAGCCGGACCTCCACCAGAAACCGCTTGCGGTGGTCGGGACCGCTCTCGCTCTTTACCCTGTACACCGGCATTCCGGCCCGCGCCGCCTGCAGGCGCTCCTGAAGCGCCGATTTATAGTTGCCCAGCGCGGCCCCGGAGCGCAACTCCCGCGCCAGCTCTTCGGCCGCCTCGCCCATCACGTAGCGACGGACAAACGCCCTCACCGGCTCCATGCCGCCGTCCAGGAACAGCGCGGCCAGCACTGCTTCCATGCTATTCGAAAGCACCGTGCTCTTGTTCCGCAGACCGCCGCGCTCCTCGCCCCGGCTTAGCCGCAGGTAACTCCCCAACCCGATCGCCTGCGCCACCTCCGCCATGTGCTTCCGGCTCACCAACTGGGCGCGGATGCGGGTCAACTCCCCCTCATGCCACTCCGGATGCGCCAGATACAGCGCCTCGGCCACCACCAGGCCCAGCACCGCGTCGCCGAGGAACTCCAGGCGCTCATTGTTCCCCGCGTCCCGGGCCTCTTCGTTCCTCTGCTCAACCGGCTGCTCGATTCCCGCCTGTTCGTTCATCGAGGACCGGTGCGTGAGCGCGCATACCAGCAGCGCCGGCCTGGCAAAGCCATGCCCGAGTGCGGCTTCCAGTTCGGCCAGCACTGCCTCCACGCGCGCCTCGTTCGTTTCCACCCGGTTCCCTTTCAAACTTCTCCGGCGACCATGTCCACCGCCGGAATTCCTGACCAGGGGAGCAAGCCCTGCGTACTAGTTTCTCCTGTAACGTATCGATTCCACAATTGCCGTGGCCTCGCGCAGCATCTGGTTCAACTCCGGATCGTCCTCATGCGGCAGCTGATCCAGATCGGTCGCGTCATAGGTCATTCCAATTGCCATCTCGTAGAAAAGACCCTTGGAATTACCGGCGCGCTTGTCCGCCAATCGGTCAGGGTACAGAAAAAAGCCTTCGCAGTAGTTGCCGTCCCGTGCACGGGAGCAGTTCTCCGCAAAGTAGGACCCATACCAGACCGTCGCCGTCGTCTTCGGTTCCCGGCAGTCCTCTGAGTCCGGGTCCGAAGGGTGCGCGGGATCGCGGCGATACCAGAGGTCAACCCGGTCAAGCAGCTTTGACGCTTTGCTCTTCGCCAGCACGCCGCAAGGGAGGTACGGGCCGCCAAGGGGACGAGACCAGGGCTGGACCAGGGCTAAGATCTCGCTGAATCGCCCACCCATGACTCCGCTCGTCTGCCCGCAACCGGTGCAAAGCCGCAGGATGTACCTGCCCTTGCGCAGGATGGCTCCTTTGGTCAGGGGGTGTCCGCCATTCTCGTAAGTGTCAATCGCGAGGTTCCAGTCTGCCGGAGCCCGCAGGCTGATCTCTTTATCATGGTAGACGTGGCCCGTGATGTTCGCGTGAAGGTCGAAATCGTCCTGAGACACTGCCGGCATTCCACACAGAAGCAGAAACAGGGCTGCTATCCCCGCCTCGCTCAATCTACACCGTCCGAACATATGTGCCTCACCGGCTCCGCGGTTGCGCCCCGGTTCCGATCTTCCGCCTGGCCATGTGCCAGTTAGACGCCTGGCGGGAGCCCAAAACCCGTCCGCGGCGTACTATTGCGGCTTCTGTGTCCCGGTTTGACCCGCGGCTCCCGTCTGCGGCGTCGCCCCGCCCGGCTTCGCCGGTCTCGCGCCGGGCGAGTCGTCGTCCGCGTCCTCGTCGCAACTGTGGCCCTTCACCGCATAGGCCGTCTTCACGCCCCGCTCGGCCGCCAGCCGTGTATCCTGCTGCCCGTCACGCACCGTGAGCGCCAACTTGTACTCTGCAACCGCTTCGTCGCGCTTGCAGTCCAGATCCAGCATCCGCCCCAGGTAAATGTGCGACCATGCCAGAAGCCGCGGCGTCTTGCTGGTCGCCAACGTCTTCTGGAAGGCGTTGATCGCGTCCTCCGGATGACCGGTCAGGATCGACGCCCTGGCCAGGATGAAGTTGGCGCGTGCGCCGTCCGCCACCGCCTCCAGGCTATCGGTGCGCACCGTCAGCGCCTGCCGCGCCAAGGCGCTGGCCGTGGCCACGTCCCCGGCCGCCAGCCGCGCCTCGGCCAAATCCAATCCCGTCAGCTTGCGCGGCTTGCTGCGCCCCAGCACCTCCTCATCCGCCTCCTTGTCGAACTCGATCTGCCGCGCGCGGTGCACCTGCTGGTCCACGTCCATCGTGTACACCATCTCGCCGATCGTGTCCCGCAGGCTCGCCGGGTCCTTCTCAAACTGGATCAATTGTTCATAAAAATACTGTGTCAGCACAAATCCCTGCGTCATATCGTGGCGCACCGTCGCCAGCCGGACCGCATCCACCTTCTGCTGGTAAACCTGCCGCTCGTGCTCATAGCGCGGCAGGTCCGACCGCTCCACGCCCGCCGGAATCTTGTACTCCGGGATGCCTGTATCCATGGTCCGCGCCTCGATGGCCTTGATCAGGCACTCGATGGTCAGGGGCACGGTGTCGGAGCGATAGCGGAACTCCATGGGAGCCTCCCGTACCTCCTTCAGAATCGGCTGCGCGCGGTCGATGGCGTTGGCCCGCGCGTTGAGCAGCGGCTCGATCATGTAATGCAGGTAGGTGTGGCGTACGTCCTTCATGCGAATCTGCCCGTCCACCGGCGAAACCACCACCACGTAGTCGGTCCCGTAGATGCGCGCATTCACCGTGTACGGCGAAAGCAGCGGCTCGATGACCACCAGAAACCGCCGTCCCACATAGGTCTCGGCCGGCATCTTGAGATACAGATTGGTTCCCACGATCATCTTCGACAGCGGATCGTGCAGCCGGTCCGCCTCCCGGTCGTATATGGGATGGACCGCCAGCCATATCCCGTGCAGGTCCACCGCGGCCACAAAGTCCTTCAGCAGCGGCACAATCTCCACCACCTGCGTCGAATCGGGCGGCATCTCCGTCAGCTCTTCCGAGGTTTCAAGCTCCGGCGGCGGCGTCAGATACAAGGCCAGCGAGATGTACTGCGAGATGTCCCGCTCCGAACCCGTGGTACGGTGCTGGGCAATGTAGAGGCACACCTTGTCTCTTTTGTCGCGGGCGTCCTCGCTCCTGGCCAGCGCCTGGTCGATCTCGTCCCGCACCCGCTTGCGCACCGGCGCGCTCTCCTCCAGCCCCTCGTCATAGCCGCACGCGTTCAAGGCCGCCGCCATCAGGAACACCGGCTCCGAGCTGACCAGCGAGATGGTCGGTCCCGCCGGATCGATCAGCGACGGCGCCTTCTCCTGCTGAACCGGCTGCGAAGACGAACTTTGCCCTTTGGCAGAATTGCTGTTGGAAGATTGGGCGTGAGCCGCGGGGAGCGCCATCCCGGCCAGAAGACAAGCAAGAGCAGCCGGAAGAACGGCAAACAATCGAACGGTGCGCAAAGTCATTGAGAATCCCTGCCTGCAAGTCTAGTTAGACGCACCGGCAGGGTCAAACGGGAGGTTTTGAACGTTGCTGCCTCTTACACACGCGCACCGACACGCCGGCGAGTGAATTGCGCCGTCCGGGAGGGGCCAATAAGAAGCCCCGCCCGGACAATATCCGGTCGGGGCATGGTGTTTACCCGTTCCCTGTTCCCTGCCTTTTTACCCGCGCACCGAAACCCCGGCGAACGACAGCACCGCCAGTCCGCGCACCGGCTGGCCGAAGAACCGCGCCGGCGCAAAGCGGCTGGTCAGCAGCGTGTTCTCAATCTGCGACTTGGTGGCCTCATCGGTGGGGCCGGAGACGATGCGATAGTCGTACACCTCGCCCGCCCCGTTGATATAGACCTCCACCACCACCGGGCCGGAAAGGGCGCCAATCTGGCTGTTGCCCGCGGCGCTGGACAGACTCACCAGGCGGGGCGCCGTGGGGTTGCCAAGCGGCTCATCCTTGGTGGCCTGCGCCACCTCCGGCTGGGCAAACATGGTTACCAGCACGATGATCGAGCCCATCAGCAGCACCGCGCTCACTAAACCGGCCGCGGCCTGCAGCAGGAAGGGACCCACCGTGTTTTTCCAGGCCAGATTCCACCCTTCAAAGAGGTTCCGGCGGCTGCGCGCCCGCTCCTGGCTCACCGCCACGCGAATCCGCAGCGGCAGGTCCTCCGGCTCCGGCACCGGGCCCAGCGCGGCAAGCGATGCCTGCGCCTGGCACAGCGATGCCCACTCGGCGGCACACTCCCGGCAATCTTCCAGGTGAGCGGCAATCCGCTGCATCTCCCGTCCGTTCAGCCGGTCATCCAGATACTCCGTAAACCTTGCCTGCACTGCATCGCAGCTACTCATTGCGCCTCCTCTCCCAGAGGTACTTCAAATACTGCTTGCGCCGGGGAACAGGCGCCGGCCGCCGGCGCCGTCAGAATCGTCTTCAAACAAGCGCGCCCCCGCACCAGCCGCGATTTCACCGTCCCCAGATTCACGCCCTGCATCTCCGCCACTTCCTCGTACACAAATCCCTCAATGTCGCGCAGGATCAGCGTGGTCCGGAACGGCTCCGGCACCTGCTTCAACGCCGCCTCCACCCGCGCCCGGTTCTCGGCGTGCACCACCATCTCGTAAGGCGACTCGGACGGATCCACCAGCATCTCTTTCAGCCGCACCGGCGTCCCGCATCTCCCCTCCGTCATCTCCTGCTCGATGGGGATCTCCTGCTGCTTGTGCCGTATCCACCACCGCCGCTGGTTCGACGCCTCGCGCAGCGCGATGCGATAAATCCACGTCCGCAACGACGACTCCCCGAGAAAATTGCCCACCCCCCGGAAGACCTTCACGAAGACTTCCTGGGTCAGATCGGCGGCATCGTCGCGGTCATGCACGGTGCGCGCCAGCAAGGAGTAGATCGGCTGGTGGTAGCGCGCGATCAGCCAGGAAAATGCTTCCTCCGAGCCGGCCCGCAGTTCCGCGATCAGAGCCGCTTCGTCGGATTGGAGCGTCAGAGCGCTGGCAAGATTGCCCATGGTGAGGTCCGCCTGCATTTCAGTGTCCTCCCACCTATACCGCAACACAAGCACACTTGGCATCTCAAAAAAAATTTGCACCGGGCAAAATCGCCCGAATGCCCAAACCCGAATGCTTGTCGCGGCCACTCGCCCCAGCCCTCAATCTCCCGCAGGGAATCCGATGCTGCTGCCGAGTGCGCGAGAAACGGAACACCGGTAGAAGCCAAATGTCCCGCGCCCTCTATTCTCTTAGACACCGAACCCCACCTAAAGTGTTCCCGGTCACGCAGGTCGGCAAACTTCCGTCACCAATCTCCTCCTTGCTCCCTATACCGTAAAAACGATCCGCCGCCCTTTTTCCACGCGGCTCCACGCCGCCTCCACGTCTGAAAGTGGAACCGGCTCGACGTCGATCTTCAGGCTCCCGGCAGCGGCCATGGAAAACAGGGTAGGAATTGCCGCAAAAATCTCCTTCATCGACGCGGAGCCGAATCCGCTGCCCTTGAGCGTCAGATCGATGCTGCGCAGGGTCGCTCCGGGCAAATTGATCGTCTTGCCCGCGCTTTCGCCCACCTCCACCAGCCGCGTCGGCCGCGTTGAGCTGGCCCGGAAACCCCTGGCCAGCGCCTCCAGCAGCAGTTCCGTGGGCCTGCCCCAAAGGTAATCGATAATGACGTCGATGCCGACGGCAGCTTCCGCCGCAAACGCCTCGCGCACTGCATCCTCGGGCTGTCCGAGCGAAATCACCGCGTCTGCCCCGGCGTTTGCGATAGCGTCCACGTTTCGCCCCACTCCGATCACTCGCTTTGCTCCCAGCAACCGCGCCGCCTGCAGCGCTAGCTGGCCGGCAACACCAGTAGCTCCCAAGATGAGCACCGTCTCCCCGGCAGAAACCGCGGCGCGGTGCTTGAGCGAGACCCACGCAGACATTCCAGGGTTGGCAATCGCCGCAGCTTGCACATCGCTGATTCCATTCGGCAACGGGATGCACATCGACTGGGACACCACGGCAAGCTCGGCCATGGTTCCCCATGGCTTGCGGACGCCGCCAAAATAGACCCGGCTTCCATCGTCGAGCGTGCCCACGCCGTCAATACCCGCCACAGCGGGAACCACGCCGCCAGTCGAGTAGTGCAATCCAGCGGCAATCGCCTTCACCACAGGGTGCAGTCCGGCCGCCCGGACCCTGATTGCCACCTCGCCTTCCCCGGCCACGGGATCGGGAAAAGGTTCATACCTGGGTGCCTGGCCCAGAACACTCACCACCGCTGCCTGCATCGTTCCGCCTCCTTTGCGCTACTCCCAATTTACCCTGCTTCCCGATCCAAAACGCGAAACGCGCCGCCCCACTCCCACCTCGCATCGCCGCGTTTGACACGTCCCGCCCCAGCGGTCACAATAAGGGTGTTGCATCCCTTGAGCACGTGGGCCTGTGGCGCAGCTGGGAGCGCGCTTCCATGGCATGGAAGAGGTCATCGGTTCGATCCCGATCAGGTCCACCAAATCACTTCAATCATTTACAGCACTTTCTCTCTGCAACTTCCTCTCTTTCTGGGAACACAAAGGAACAATAGGCCGCTCCCCCCTTCATCATTCCTTGCCCTCAGTTGTGCATTCGTTGAACTCAGATTGTATCTGTTTAGCGGGGAGTGGTCGGGGTCAATTCCAGGGCTTGGGGCTTGGGCAGGTGGACCAGTTGCTGCAGAAATGCGGTTGCGGGCCGGAGCTGCTGGCGGCAAGTCTGTAGGATGCTGACCAACACGCTCTGT
>JBEKZJ010000075.1:0-23357 GCA_049509995.1 Occallatibacter sp.
TGCGATGTGGCGGGGGCTGGAAACGGATTCACGGTTTGGCTACTGAGGCACTCCCAGAGGAAACGGGGAGCAACGGCTAGGCTAGACCTTCGGAACACCGCGCCAGTCCTCGACCCGACCGGAACTTGAGGCCAACGGGAGTGAAGGGGAGTTGCTTGAATCAAAAAGTGCAAAACCGCCGGAGATTTCCCTGGCAAGACAGGCAAGTCGCCTGCAATCCATGAATCATGTCCGTCTCATGCGACTGGTACCACGACCACGTGAATTTGTACTTCCCAGGTCTCTCCGCCGCGGTCTGCCACGGCGGAAGACCTGGGGCACCCATTCTGTTCTGATCGACATTTCCAAATCATGCAGTCACGGTACTAATACCGATATGTTGGCATAGAGGCGCTGATCCGAACTGCTAAAGTACGAAATCCGCGCCTGGTACCCGGTGGGCTAAATGTCCAGGTTCTTCACGTCCAGCGCATTGTCCTCGATGAACTTTCGTCGCGCTTCGACGTCTTCGCCCATCAGCGTGGTGAAGATGGCCTCGGTCTCGGCAATGTCTTCGAGCTTCACCTGGAGGAGCGTGCGCCGGTCGGGGTCCATGGTGGTTTCCCACAACTGCGAGGAGGTCATCTCGCCGAGGCCCTTGTAGCGCTGCACCGAGTAGTCCTTCTTGCCCTGCTCGACGATGTAGGCGAACAGCTCGCGAGCGGTCTCCTTCTCGACCGGCTCGCGCAGGATGCGGACTGCGCGGCGGGCTTGTTTGGCTTCCGCCTGCGCTTCAGTTCCTTCGCCTTCGGCTGCCTCCGCATCCTCCGGGCTTGCTTCCACAACGGCTGCCCTGGCGGCGTACTCGATGAGGAATGGGGGCTCGAGGAACTCCTTGATGAGCGTGTACTTGGCCATCATCTGGCGGAACTCGGGGCTGGAGGCGAGGGTCCAGTCGATGGAGCGCGTGGCGCCCTGCGCGTCTGTGAAGGAAATGGACCAGGTGTGGTGCTCCTCGTCCTCCACCGGATCGTGGACCTTGAACAGGAACTCATCGGCCAGCTCGCTCAACTGCTCATGCAGCAAGGCCAGCTTGGGGGGGACGTCGCTTTCGGCCTGCGATGCGAAATCGGCGCGGTGCACCAGTTCGGCGCGGGCCAGCAGCTCCGTCAACTTTTCATTGCGGATGCGCTTGTCCACTTTTTCCACGAACCCCAGGTACTCGTTGAGCGTACCCATGAAGCGGGTCAGGCCGGCGCCCTCAATGCGGCTGGCGAACTCGCCGTGGCGGACGATCATTCCCTCCGACGCGCGGTTCACCATCACCCGTACAAACTCGCGGTCGTCCTTGATGTACTGCTCGAAGCGGCCCTTCTTGATCTTGTAAAGGGGGGGCTGGGCGATGTAGATGTTGTCGCGCTTGATCAGCTCCGTCATATGGCGGAAGAAGAAGGTGAGCAGCAGGGTGCGGATGTGGGAGCCGTCGACGTCGGCGTCGGTCATTAGAATTATTTTGCCGTAGCGGATCTTGGTGGCGTCGAAGTCGTCCTTGCCGATGCCGCAGCCGAGGGCGGTGATCATGGCGCGGATCTCCTCGTGGCCCAGCATCTTGTCGTAGCGCGCCTTTTCGACGTTGAGTATCTTGCCCTTGAGGGGCAGGATGGCCTGGAAGCGGCGGTCGCGGCCCTGCTTGGCGGTGCCGCCGGCGCTCTCGCCCTCGACGAGATAGAGCTCGCAGCGGTCGGGGTTGCGCTCGCTGCAGTCGGCCAGCTTGCCGGGCAGGCCGCCGCCGTCGAGAGCGCCCTTGCGGCGGGTCAGGTCGCGGGCCTTGCGGGCGGCCTCGCGGGCGCGGGCGGCCTCGATGGCCTTGTTGATGATGCGCTTGGCGATGGGCGGATTCTGCTCCAGAAACATGCCCAGCCGCTCATTGACGAAGGCCTGCACCGTGCCGGCGATATCGGAGTTGAGCTTGCCCTTGGTCTGGCCCTCGAACTGCGGCTGCGACAGCTTGACGCTGACCACGGCCACCAGGCCCTCGCGCACGTCGTCGCCGCTCAGGTTTTCTTTCAGGTCCTTGAAGAGGCCCAGCTGCTGGCCGATGGCGTTGATGGTGCGGGTCAGCGAGGTGCGGAAGCCGGAAAGATGCGAGCCGCCGTCCACCGTGTTGATGTTGTTGGCAAAGCTGAACACGGTCTCCGAGTAGCTGTCGTTGTACTGCAGGGCGATGTCGATCTCGACCCCGTCGCGCAAGGCCTCCATGACGATGGGCTTCTCGTGCAGCACCTGCTTGCCGCGATTCAGATGCTTGACGAACTCGGCAATGCCGCCGGCGTACTTGAACTCGGCGCGGCGGGCTTCGCCGGTCTTGGCATCCGCGGTGCGCTCATCGGTCAAAGTGATCTCGAGGCCCTTGTTCAGGAAGGCCATCTCGCGGAGACGCTGCGCCAACGTGTCGTAATTGAACTCGGTGGCGGTAAGAATGCTCTTGTCGGGCAGAAAGTGTACCTTGGTCCCGCGCCTCTTGCTGGTTCCCGCCTGGCGCAGCTCGCTGGTGGGAGCCCCGCAACTGAAGTCCATCTCCCAGGTGTGCCCGTCGCGCCAGATCTCCACGTTGAACTCCTGGCTCAGCGCGTTCACGCAGCTCACGCCCACGCCGTGCAGGCCGCCGGAAACCTTGTACGTCGAGGCGTCGAACTTGCCGCCGGCATGGAGCTTGGTGAGCACCACCTGCACGGCCGGCATCATCTGGCCGTTGCCCACGGGCATCAGGTCCACCGGGATGCCGCGCCCGTCATCGACCACCGTGATGGAGTTGTCCACGTGGATGATTACGTCGATTTTCCTGCAATAGCCGGCCAGGGCCTCGTCCACGGAGTTGTCCACTACCTCGTAGACCAGATGGTGCAGTCCCATCTCGCCGGTTGAGCCGATGTACATGGCGGGGCGAAGGCGCACCGCCTCCAGACCTTCCAAAATCCGAATGTTTTCGCCGGTATAGCTGCCGTTGCCGCCGTTATCGCCGGGGGGGATGCCGCCAGGTAGTTCAGTCGCCATAGGATTCCGTTCGCAGGGCTTTCGCTTTTAGCTCCACACGGGGCGCGGCTCCCGGATTGCCGTTCCGGGCTGAATTTCTGAGACTAAGCGCTTGAAACATGGGGGCCTTACGCGAATTTGCCTGACTCCATTTTAGCATGTTGAGAGGGCGGACAAGAGCATCGTGCGAGACGATGATATCGGGTACCATAGTTAGATTACCAAGGTGGGAAGTGACGTTAGTAACCTACATCGTTACTAGTTATGTATACGCATGAAAAAACTGGACTTAGAGGGGTTCTTATACTACACTGCAAACGTGTGAGGAGACGCGTCTCCTGCCAACTCTAAGCCGTGAGGGGTTACCAACTATGAAACTCGCCATCCGCATCTTCGCTCTCTCTGTTGTTTTCGCCGGTGTCGCAGCCGCTTCCGTCTCGTCCTCCACCAGGCCCGCCATCCCCAGCCACCAGTCCGCCACCGCCAGCGTGCCAATTCCGGTCTGCGGCCCTGGAATACCCACATGTCCCGGCGTCACTGCCAGCCGCTGACCCGAAAGTGAAGGTAATGGCACAAAAGTGCCATAAGATAAGGCGATTTCGGTTGCGTAGGACCGCCTTCGGCGCTATGCTGAGGATGTTCTCAGGATAGCGGGCGATCCTTTATGTCTTCTCAGTTGGCAATGACGGCCATGACCGGGGCGGAGTTCCTGCTGTTCGCCACGCTTGGGTTCCTGTTCTGGAAGAAGGGGCTGCATCGGCGGTTTCCGGCGATGGGTGCCTACCTGGCGTTGCGCGTAGTTGCGACTCCGGTGTTTTCGCTTCTGTTTTTGGGGCAAGTGGGGCAATTGTCCGCCTCCAGGGAAATCCAGGATGGCTGCAGATTCGCTTACTTCCTGGTCTACTGGGCCGTTTACATGGCCAGCGCCGTGTTGCTGTTCTTCATCTGCATGGAGGTCTTCCGTTCCGCGCTTTCAGCGCTGCCGGGACTGATGAAGTTTGGTATCGTGATGTTCCGCTGGACCGCCCTTGCCTCCCTGATCGTAAGCTTTTCCACAATGTCTTTTGCGCATAAGGGCTTGATTCCCATCCCGGACATTGCGTATGGGCTAATGCGCTCCGTGAGCATCCTTGAGTTGTGCCTGCTGGCTTTCCTTTGCCTGAGCATGAACGCATTGCGCCTTCCCGTGCGCGACCTGGCCTTCGGGATCGCCCTGGGCTTTGGCCTTATGTCAGCCAATGACTTCGTTGCTTCGTCCCTCATATCCCACAATGCTTCGCTTACGGCCCCGTTGCAATTCGTCTATGAGGCGGTGATCCTGTTCGCGCTGGGCACATGGGTAGCCTATTGCGCCCTGCCTGAGCCGGCGCGCAAGGCCGTGGTGATGCCGGTGAACTCCACCATCTATCGCTGGAACGAAATCGCCTCGGCACTGGGCCACACCGGAACCCAGGTTGCCGTGCAGCAACCTGCCAACAGTTTCTTCCTGACCGATGTGGAGAATGTAGTGGAGCGGGTACTCAACAAGAACCTGAAAAGGCGCGAATTGGAATCGTAAAGAGAGGGAACAGGGAACAGGGATTAGCAGAAAGGCCACGGCAGCGCCGTGGCCTTTTCCGTCGATTCTGAGGCTTCTTACTCGGCTGCAACCGGTTCGATGGAGGCAAACCGTCCGCGGCTGCCGCGATCTTGAAACTTCACCCGCCCTGTCACCTTGGCAAAGAGCGTGTCGTCGGAGCCCCTGCCCACGTTGACGCCCGGCTTGATGCGGGTGCCGCGCTGGCGCATGATGATCGATCCGCCCGTAATCAATTCGCCGGCAAAGGCCTTTACGCCTAGCCGCTGTGCATTCGAGTCGCGTCCGTTTGTGGAACTGCCTCCACCCTTCTTATGTGCCATTGCCCTATCTCCCTTTTCCAGCTTTCAGCTATCAGCTTTCAGCCTTCAGTTCTGCCCGTCTGGGCCAATGCTGTTCGTTCCCGCGATTCCTAAGCTGAAAGCTGAAGGCTTCGTCCTAGTTGGCGGCGGTGTAGGTCACGCCGTCGGCCTCGATGGCCTTGATGCGCACCTCGGTAAAGTTCTGCCGGTGCCCCTGCAGCTTTTTGTACTGCTTCTTCCGCTTCAGGTGGAAGACCAGGATCTTGTCGCCGCGGCCTTCGCCCAGCACTTCGGCGGTCACCTTGGCGGTGGCCGGCTTGGCCATGGTTCCGGGCTCGCCTGAAACCGCCAGAACGTCGCTGAACTCGACCGTCTTGTCCTCGGAGACCACACTCTCAATCTTCACCACGTCGCCCGGAGCGACCCGGTACTGCTTGCCACCGGTACGAATGACTGCGTACATAAACCCTCCAGCGCGGCTCCCGCCGCAGCGGGTGCGCTCATGCCTCCAAATCAGCTCGGGCGGAAACTTCCGCTCCGTGGCAGCGGTACGCTCAAGCCCCAAAAACTTCGGGCGAACGTCTCATCTTCACGGCGACAGGCAGGAATCGCCAAACTAGTGTAGTGTACCGGGTTTGCGGGGTAAAGGTCAATCTCCAGCCAGCGTCACCGGCGGGCCAGCGGCGCTGCCCTCCCATCTGCTCTTCAAGCGAGCCCTGCAAGGAAGCGCCGAATCCCCGGCTCTACGCCAGCTCCGCCTTGATCTCTTCAATCTGCTTCACGTGCCGCAGAACATGCACGCACATGCTCAGCAACATTTCGTGGCAGTTCGCCGCTTTGAGTATCGGATGCCACGTCATCTTGGAGCGAAGATCTTCCCGGTTGCCGCGGACGAACTCCATGGTGCGCTCCCGGCTTTCCAGAAAATGCTCAACCGCGGCCGCCAGCGTGGGAAAAGCTGCGGTTGGATGTCCTTCCGGCGGCGATTCGATGCGGCGGCTTCGATCCGTTCCCCGCGCCAGCATGCGCGCTTCGCGCTGCAAATCAATCAGTGGCGTCTCCGAGGGAGCCGCCTTGCCGATCTGCGCGAAAAGGTAGTCCTCTGAAACGGCCACGTGCTCGACGCATCCCAGGATCGACCACCTGCCGGTGCCGGGAATGCGGCTGGCCATCTCCCCGCTCACGCCCTCCACGGCTACGGGCAACGCCTTCCGCCCTTGTTCCAGCAATGCCAGAATCTCCTGCCTTTCATTCGCATCCATACGCGATTTCCCTTATTTCCGGCTTTTCGCCCACCTTTGCCAGACGTGCCTTAAAGGCTGCGGAAAGACTTCCATTTGCGAGCGATTTCCCTGTTCTTAAAAGAGCGTGGCTTTAGACGGGCCGCCGACCCCACGAATTTCCCGAGCTTTAGAGGCTGCGGGAAAACTCGGGACTTCGTGCGAAATCGGTGAAAAGCGTCCCTCCGGGGCTAAAGCCCGCGTTGATCCTGTTGGCTTTATGCGGGGGTTGAAACCCCCGCCTCCCTCCGGATCGAGTTTTCCGCAGCCTGTTTAGCCCCCGAGGGAATCTCCCCTCTGGCATTCCCCGCTACACTGGAATTCTATGACCGGGAATCTCTTTGACCACTCCGACCCCTCCGCCGCCAGCGAGTGGTTCACCGCCCACTGCGACGGCGGCTCCCGCGGCAACCCCGGCCCCTCCGGCTTCGGCGCCGTCATTGAAGACCCCCACGGCCGCATCGTGGCCCGCCTCAGCGACTTCCTGGGCGTCCAGACCAACAATTACGCCGAGTACTCCGGTCTCCTGGCCGTCCTCGCCTGGGCCCTCGAGCACAACGCCAAGCGCCTCCGCGTCGTCTCCGACTCCGAACTGATGGTCAAGCAGATGAAGGGCCAGTACAAGGTGAAAAGCCCCGGTTTGGTTCCCCTATGGGAAGATGCCAAACGCCGCGCCGCCCGCCTCGACCGCTTCGAGATGCGCCACACCCTCCGCGGCGGCAACCGGGAAGCCGACCGCCTGGCCAATGAGGCCATGGATCGCGGGATGGGGAGGGCGGTTAGCGGTGCTAGCGCGGTTAGCGGAGTTAGCGGGGTTAGCGCATCTGTAGGTCAGCCGGTCAGCCGGCCTGCGGCGAATCGACCTGCGCCTCAGCCGCCCGCCAAACCCGCGCTCCAGATTCTCGAAGGCTACGTGAAAGACGGCGTAGTCCACCTTCTCGAAGGCGAACTGCCGGACGGCGTCTTCGTAAAAGTCGTCCGCGAATAGCACTGCACAGCGCCGCTAACTCCGCTAACTCCGCTAACCCGTTGCTCTTACGCCTTCCTCCCCAGATCGTTCCTCCACGCCCGCCCGTCCCGCTCCAGCAACCGGTCCGAGCACTCCGGCCCCCACTTCCCGGCAAAATAATTCGGAAACACTTCCGGCCTCTTCGCCGTCCACGCCTCAAGAATCGGCGTATACAGCGCCCAGGTCGTCTCCACCCCGTCGCGGTGCGAGAACAGCGTCTGGTCGCCCAGCATCGCGTCCAGCAGCAGCCGCTCATAGCCGTTGGCGCTCGACTTGCCAAACGCCGCCGCATAGTCGAAGTCCATATTCACCGGGCACACGTCCATATTCGGCGACGTAGGCACCTTTGCCCCGAAGCGCAGCGCAATCCCCTCGTCCGGCTGGATGCGAATCGTCAGCAGGTTGGGCTGAATCTCCTGGCAAGGTGAGCTGGCGGCCATGCGGTTGAAGATCAGCAGCGGGGGCTGCTTGAACTGGATGCTGATCTCCGTGGCCTGCTTCTTCAGCCGCTTGCCCGCGCGCAGATAAATCGGAACCCCCGCCCAGCGCCAGTTCTCGATCTCCAGCCGCAGCGCCGCATAAGTCTCCGTCCCCGACTCCGGATTCACACGCTCCTCATCCCGGTAACCCACCACGCGCTGCCCGTCCACCACCCCCGGCCCATACTGCCCACGCACCGCATTCAAAATCGGAATGGGCGGAATCGCCCGCCACACCTTCACTTTTTCCCGCCGCACGCTCTCCGCCTCAAAGCTCGATGGCGGCTCCATGGTCACAAAACTCAGCAGCTCCATCATGTGATTCTGCACCACGTCCCTGAGCGCCCCGGCCTTCTCGTAGAACGGCCCGCGCCCCTCAATACCCAGCGTCTCGGCCGCCGTAATCTGCATATGATCGATGTAATTCCGGTTCCAGATCGGCTCAAAGATTCCATTCGCAAAACGGAACACCAAAATGTTTTGCACCGTCTCCTTGCCCAGGTAGTGGTCGATGCGGAAAACCTGGCTCTCCTGGAACACCGCGTTCACCTGCCGGTTCAGCTCCCGCGCCGACTCCAGGTCGTGGCCGAAGGGCTTCTCAATCACCACCGCCGTCTGCCCCTGCTCCGCCTGCGCCATGCCCTGCGCGCCCAGGTTCTCGATAATCCCGGCAAAAAACTCCGGCGCCGTGGCCAGATAGAACAACCGGTGGCCGGCGATGCCCCTCTCCTTGTCGATGCGCTCCAGCTCCGCCTTCAGCCCCGCATAATCGCTCGGATCTTCGAACTTGAGCGCAAAGTAACTGATTCGCCCCACGAAGTCATCCAGTTTCGGGTCGCTCGCCTCCACGCCCCCAAATGCGACGATCCCCGCGCGCATATCCGCCGCAAACTCGCCCCCCAGCGGCCGCCGCGCCACGCCCACAATGGCAAAGTTCCCGGGCAGCAGGCCCGCCTGCTCCAGGTGGAACAGCGCCGGCATCAGCTTTCGCTTGGTCAGGTCGCCGGAGGCTCCGAAAATCACCAGTATCCCCGCCTCGGGAATCCTCTCGTGGCCCAGGGGAACCCTGGAAAGATCCTCCGGCCGCACGCTCATCTGTATAGTGGCCATTTCGCCTCGCCTCCTGCGCCCTTCAAGCGCCACCATTACGCGCTAACTCGCTGACTTGCTAACTCGCCCGCCGCGGCGCCCGCACTAACTCCACTAACTCCGCTAACTCACTCTTTCTTCACCGCATGCCCGCCAAATTCATTGCGCATGATGGCCAGCATCCGGTCGGTAAAGTTGTTCTCCTCCCGCGAGCGGATGCGCCGCATCAGCGACTCGGTAATCACCGGCGCGGATACATTCAGGTCGATGGCCTCGATGACCGTCCAGCGCCCCTCGCCGGAGTCCTCGACAAAAGCCTCGAGGCCTTGCAGCGTGGGATTCTTCGCAAGCGCATCGGCCGTCAGGTCCAGCAGCCAGCTCCGCACCACGCTGCCGTAGCGCCAGATCTGGGAGATCTGCGGCAGGTCCAGCCCCAGCTCCTTTTTCGTCTCCATGATCGTAAATCCTTCGGCATACGCCTGCATCATCCCGTACTCGATTCCGTTGTGAATCATCTTCACAAAGTGCCCCGCGCCGCCCGGACCCACGTGTCCCCAGCCCTTGTCGGCCGCCGGAGCCAGCGTCTCGAAGATGGGCCGCAGATACTCGACCGGCTCCTTGTCGCCGCCGATCATCATGCTGTAACCCTCCTTCAGCCCCCAAATCCCTCCCGAGGTCCCTACGTCCACAAACTGAAACCCTTTCGCCGCAACTTCCTTGTGCCGCCGCATCGAATCCTTGTAATTCGAGTTACCGCCGTCGATCAGAATGTCGCCGGGGTTCAACAGCGGCCCCAGCTTGGCGATCGTCTGGTCCACCGGAGCGCCCTGTGGCACCATAATCCAGATAGCCTTCCGGCTTTTCAGGCTCTTGACCAGGTCTTCGAGCGTTGAAACGCCAATGTTCCCTGAGGCCTTCAGCCGCGCCACTGCGTCCGCGTTGAAGTCGAAGCCCACCACCTGGTGCCCGCCCAGCCGCAGCCGCTCCGCCATGTTACCGCCCATCTTACCCAGTCCTATCAATCCCAGTTGCATAATTCCTCCATTTCCAAATCTTACAGAGCGTGATTCATAAATGATTCCGCGGGCATGGTTGACTGTACCTCAGGGGCTAAAGCCCATTGATTTTGCCTGTCTTGCGGCACGACTAAAGTCGTGCCCTGACATAGTTCGGGTTTATGAAACACGCTAGTACCACGACCACTTGAATTTGTACTTCCCAGGTCTCAAAATCGAGACCTGGGGCACCCATTCTGTTCTGATCGACATTTCCAAATGATGCAGTTACGGTGCTAGATAACCCCCAGACTTACTAACTCCCGCCGCAAAGCATCCGCCCCTTCAAACCGCACCGTCTTCATCCCCGCGGCCGCCGCGCCGGCCACATTCTCTTCCCGGTCGTCGATGAACAAGATCCGCTCCGCCGGGCCGCCCAGAATATCCAGCGCCCGCCGGTACATAGCCGGCTCCGGCTTGCGCAGCCCCAGGTAGCACGAGCTCAGCGCAACCTCTAACATCTCGCGCAAACCAAACTTGTCGAACCGGTACTCGTTTGACTCCCGCGCCTCGTTGTTCAGCGCGCCCAGCAGGTACTCGCCCGAGTCCGCCAGTTCCCTGAGGATTCCCAGCGCCCCATTCGGCTGCGGCTTCGACTGGGCAAGCATGAATGCAAAAAACTCGTCGCGGGTAAAGATGCGCGGCTCGTAGAACACGGTCGCGTTCAGGTAAGCTTCCAGCGGAATCGCGTCCCGCTCCCAGGCGTCGTAAAGCGCAACGTGCCTGCTCTCGAAGGCCGCCGGATCGAGATGGAAGTGTTCCGTCGTCGCCGCGCGCTCGCGGTGGTCCCAGCCGTTGGTCAGCAGCACTCCGCCTATATCGAAGAGAATCACGTCGAAGGGGAACATCGGCGCCTTTCAGGATGCGTTCCTGCGATGAATGCCTAGAGTTTCTTGAGTATCTGCCGGCAATCGCGGACCTCCCCGCCAATCGCCCCCCGGGTCAAACCCGCGCCTTCTTATGCCGGGTTCGCCCCGCCGTCTCCACACTGGTACCTGGCCTCGATCGCCAGCACTTTTTTGTAGCGCCGCACAAACCGTTCTTCGCTGGCTATGAACCTGGCCGCAAGGAAGGCATTCACCACCTCGAAAGCCAACGCCGAGCCAATAACCCGCGCCCCCAGCACGATCACGTTCATATCGTCGTGCTCCACGCCCTGGTGCGCCGAATACGTATCGTGGCACATTCCGGCGCGTATCCCCGGAATCTTGTTCGCCGCGATGCAAACCCCCACGCCCGAGCCGCAGATCAGAATCCCGCGCGGCGCATCGCCCCGCTTCAACGCCAAACCCAACTTCTCGGCAAAATCGGGATAGTCGTCCAGCGGATCCACTTCATAAGCGCCCAGGTCGATCACCTCGTGCCCCGCCTGGCCCAAATACGCGCGAACCTCCTCCTTCAGAGGAAATCCCGCATGATCCGATGCGATAACTAATTTCACGGTAGGTTCCTTTCGACTTAGGGAATCTCTGCACAAATTGCTCCAGGTGAATGATATTCCCTCAGGGGCTAAAGCCCAGGCTGATTTTGCGACATTTGCGGCACGACTAAAGTCGTGCCCTGATACAAAACCCTCGAGAAGTGCTGCTTGAAGGAGTTTTCCGCAGCCTCTTAAAACCCAGGCTGATTTTGCGACATTTGCGGCACGACTAAAGTCGTGCCCTGATACAACATGGACTTTCGTAGAGCTTCTTAAGCTAGTC
Organism: Occallatibacter sp.; assembly: GCA_049509995.1. Taxonomy (GTDB): domain Bacteria; phylum Acidobacteriota; class Terriglobia; order Terriglobales; family Acidobacteriaceae; genus Telmatobacter. The sequence continues at coordinate 11,506 of JBEKZJ010000075.1, forward strand.
GGCAAGTCAGCGGGTCGGCGGGTCTGCGCGTTAGCACCAGAAACGCCTTTCGCAGCTCGACGTTCATACTTGCCACGCCTGAGTCCGACCCGCGGGCCTGCTGACTTGCCGACTAGCTGACTTGCTATTTCACCAGCTTCTTCGCCCGCGCCGCCACGTTCTCCGCTCCAAATCCAAGCTTCTCAAGCACGACAGGTCCCGGCGCCGACGCTCCAAACCGGTCCACCCCGATCACGTCGCCGTCCAGGCCCACATACTTCCACCAGCCCAGCGTTGCCCCAGCCTCGACCGCCAGTTTCGGCACGTCCTTGGGCAGCACGCTCGCCTTGTACTCCGCGGTCTGCTCCTCGAACAGCTTCCAACTCGGGAAACTCACCACCCGCGCCCGAATCCCATCGCCAGCCAGCAGCTTGGCCGCTTCCAGCACCAGGCTCACCTCCGAGCCGGTGCCGATCAGCAGCACCTGCGGGTTGGATGCATCTTCCAGCACATAGGCACCCTTGCTCACTGCGGCGTACGCATCGTGCGCCGCAGGGTCGATCACGGGCAAATCCTGCCGGGTGAGCGCAAAGAAGCTCGGCTTCTTACGTTCCAAAGCCAGCCTCCACGCCGCCGCCGTCTCATTCGCGTCCGCCGGACGAAAATCCGTCAGTCCCGGAACCGCGCGCAGCGCCATCAGGTGTTCGACAGGCTGGTGCGTCGGCCCGTCCTCGCCCAGCGCGACCGAATCGTGCGTAAAGACAAACAGCGAGTGCGTCTGCATCAGCGCCGCCAGCCGGATCGCCGGCTTCGCATAGTCCGTAAACACAAAGAACGTCGACCCGAACGGAATCAGCCCCCCGTGCGCCGCAATCCCGTTCACGGCCGCGCACATCCCAAACTCGCGCACTCCGAAGAATATGTTACGGGCGGTCGCGTCCACGTGAAAGCTCTCCCCCGGCTTGAAGATCGTTCTGGTCGATGAAGTCAGGTCCGCCGCCCCGCCAAACAGCTCCGGCACAACATCGGCAATCGCATTCATCACCGCTCCGCCGGCGTTGCGCGTAGCCTGCGCCTTGCCCGGCGCAAAGCTCGGTATCGCCTTCTCCCACCCGGCCTTGAGCTCGCCCTTCTGCGTCCGCTCAAACTCCGCCGCCAATTCCGGATTGGCCTCCGCATACCCCTTAAAGAGTGCCTTCCAATCGGCTTCCAGCCCCGCTCCACGGTCCACGGCCCGGCGCCAATTCGCCAGCGCATCCTCAGGAATGTAGAAGCTCTGGTCCTCGGGGAAGCCGAAGAACTTCTTGGTCGCGGCCACGGCTTCCGCACCCATCGCCTCGCCATGCACCTTGTTTGTACCCGCCTTTGGGCTCCCGTAGCCGATCACCGTTCGCACCGCGATGATCGACGGCCTGCCGGTCTCCGCCCTGGCCGCTTCGATGGCCGCCTCGATCGCCGCCAGGTCGTTCCCATCCGTCACCCGCTGCACGTGCCAGTGGTAAGCCTCAAACCGCTCCAGCGCATCCTCGGTATAACTCAGCTCCGTCGGCCCATCCAGCGAAATCAGATTGTCGTCGTAGATGAACGTCAGCTTGCCCAGCCCCAGCGTTCCGGCCAGCGACGCAGCCTCGTGGCTCACCCCTTCCATCAGGTCGCCGTCGCCCAGCAGGGCATAGGTGTGGTGATTCACCACCTCGAAGCCCGGCCGGTTGTAGGTCGCCGCCAGGTGCTTCTCGGCAATGGCCATTCCCACCGCCATCGCAATCCCTTGCCCCAGAGGCCCGGTGGTCACTTCCACGCCGTCCGTATCCCCGCGCTCCGGATGCCCAGGAGTCCGCGAGCGCCACTGCCTGAAGTTCTTCAGATCCTCCAGCGTGACGTTGTACCCAGACAGAAACAGCGTCGAATACAGCAGCGCCGACGCGTGGCCGTTCGACAGCACAAACCGGTCCCGGTCCGCCCACTTCGCATTCGCCGGATTGTGCCTCATCAGCTTGTGAAACAGCAGGTAGGCGATGGGCGCGCAGCCCAGCGGAGCGCCCGGATGGCCGCTCCTGGCCTTTTCCACCGCGTCCACGGCGAGCAGCCGCAACGTGTCGATGGACAGTTGGTCGAGTGAAAGATCAGCGAGGCTTGATGTCATAGGTTTGTGCGATGTCCTTTCGTTGCTGTGCCGGTTGCCCAGGTAAATCCCTTTACTTGGCCTCGGCCTCCACGTATGCATGGGTTCCGGACCAGCCGTCCTGCTCCCGCCGGGCAACAAACACATGATAGCCCAGCCTCCGCCTATTTCAGTGCGGTTGCCGCAGTCGAAATGAATCTCCCCCCGGCCCTCCTGCATCCATCCAATCACAAGGCCCCGCTGCCGCGTGTGAAGATTCAGCCTTGCACCCGTTGCTGCGCACCGCGCTCAACCCTCACAGTACAATCGAATTCAAGGAGATTTCCCCTATGGCCTACGAACTCCCACCGCTTCCCTACGACTACGCCGCCCTCGAGCCGTTCATCGACACCGAGACCATGAAGCTCCACCACGGCAAGCACCACCAAGCTTACGTCAACAACCTCAATGCCGCCCTGGCCAACTATCCTGGCCTCGCCGCCAAGTCCGTCGACGATCTGGTTCGCGACCTCGCCGAGGTCCCCGAAGAGATCCGCGCCGCCGTCCGCAACAACGGCGGAGGACACTCCAACCACACCGCCTTCTGGAATCTCATGGGCCCGGTGGGCTCGGACGGCATCGGCGGCGCGCCCTCCGGCGCCATCGCCGACCAGATTTCCGCGGATTTCGGCGACTTCGAAGCCTTCAAGAAGACCTTCAACGAGACCACCGCCAAACAGTTCGGCTCCGGCTGGGGCTGGCTGGTCCTGGTCTCAGGCAAGCTCAAGATCCTCACCACCGCCAACCAGGATTCCCCCCTCACCCACGGCCTCTACCCCATCCTCGGCAACGACGTGTGGGAGCACGCCTACTACCTCAAGTACCAGAACCGCCGTCCCGAATACCTCGCCGCCTGGTGGAACGTCGTCAACTGGCACGAAGTCAACAAACGCCTCGCCGTGGCCAAAAGCTGAAGGACAGTCGCCAACTGTCAGTCGTCAGGGATCAGTAGTCAACCCCAAAGCATCGGTAATCCGCCCTGAGTGAACCGCGCCGGCGACTAAAGCTGGGACACCCCGGTTTGAGATTCGGGCCACCCGCCGAGAGCTCGATTACCGTGCCCGCCGAAGGGATGAAAGGACGGTGACAACAATCCCGCAGCGAAGAGTGGCCATGGTTGGGGAGTCTCCGGTGTGCCTTCAACGACAACCGGTGGCGGCGGGGGATAGAGAAGATTCCCGAGAGCCCTGTAGTGGCCGCCATAAAAAGACAGTGAAGAGCTGCGGATGAAGACCGCGAGCGGACCGCCAGGACTCACCGCCACCGCCAGGATCACCATGCCAGGAAACGCGAGCCAGACCAGCAGGCTCGCCGTGAAAGAGCGCTCCGCCTGGATGCGATAGAGTGCCCAGGCCGGCCGAATCTCCCTGGTTTGATGGATCAGGCAGTGAAAGAACGCGAAACGAAGGTGGGTGACCAGATAGAAGCAAAGCAAGCAGACGACAAGAATTGCAATGCCTGCCAGCACGGTAACGGGCTTGAATTCCGGAGTAAGAAGGAATGATTTCAAGGCCGCGGGGTCGGGGTCGAACGAGATTGCAACGGCGATTCCAGATCCAGAGGCAAATAGGCATTGCGGCTGGCAACGGTATGTGCCGAACCGCAAGCCATTTTGTTACTGTTGATCCATGCCCGATGCCGCAACCCAATCCGACCAAACCGACCTTGACCTGGAATCCCTGGCCGCCGACGCCGTCGCCCAGGCCATGAAAGCCGGCGCCAGCGATGCCGAAGCGGTAGTCCGCGAGGGCGATGAGTTCAGCGTGAACGTGCGCATGGGCGAGGTGGAGACGCTCAAGGAATCGGGCTCCCGCGGCCTCGGCCTGCGCGTGTTTCTGGGGCTCCGGTCGGCTTCAACCTCCACCAGCGACCTTACCCCCGACGGCATTCGCCAGCTTGTCGAAGGCGCTCTGGCGCTGGCCAAATTCACTGAAGAAGACCCCTTCACCGGCCTGCCGGAAACGGTCGAATTCGGCTCCATTCCCGGCGATCTGCACCTCTACTACGACGACGTCTACTCGCTCGAAGGTCCGGAACGCATCGAGTGGGCGCGGCGCGCCGAAGCCGCGGCCCTCGCCTCCGACCCGCGCATCACCAACTCCGACGGCGGCAGTTTTGACGCCGCCACCGGGCGCAAGGTCCTGGCGAACTCCCGCGGCTTTGTGGGCGGGTACCGCACCAGCTATGCCGGCGTCTCCGCCGCTCCGCTGGCCATGGACGCGAACGGCCAGATGCAGCGCGACGGCTGGTGGTCCGGCGCCCGCCGTCTGGCCGATCTCGAATCCCCTGAATCCATCGGCCAGGAAGCCGCCCGCCGCACCGTCCGCCGTCTCGGCGCCCGCAAGGTGCCCACCCAGCGCGTTCCCATCGTCTTTGCCCCGGAAGTGGCGCGCTCGTTGATCGGTTCAGTCTTTGAAGCCGCCTCAGGCGACGCCATCTGGCGCAGCGCCTCCTTTCTGGCCGGCCGCCTCGGCCAGCAGATCGCCGCCCCAACCCTGCACCTCGTCGACGACAACACCATGCTCCTGCCCACCGGCGCGGGCGGCTTCGGCACTTCGCCCTTCGACGGCGAAGGACTGCCCTCCTTGCGCACCGTGGTCGTCCAGAATGGCGTCCTCCAGACCTACCTGCTCAACACCTACGCCGCCCGCAAGCTGGGCATGAAATCCACCCACAACGCCTCGCGCGGCCTCGCCGGCACGCCGGGAATCGGCTGCGGCAACCTGTATCTCGAACCCGGAACGCTGACGCCGGAGGAAATCATCGCCGGGGTTCCGGCAGGTCTCTACGTCACCAGCCTGATGGGCTTCGGCGTCAACGTGGTCACCGGCGACTACTCCCGCGGCGCCACCGGCCTGTGGATTGAGAACGGCCAACTCACCCACGCCGTGGAAGAAGTGACCATCGCCGGCAACCTCGCCGAGATGCTCAAAAACGTCACCGCCATCGGCAACGACCTGGTCTTCCGCGGCTCAGTGGCCTCGCCCACGCTGCGCATCGACGGCATGACCATCGCGGGAGCCTGAACGGAGCGGCCATGCCGAGTGAAGCTCTTGCCCAATCGCTCCCCTTCGACCCCGCCGACGCCAGGGCTGCGCTGGCCCAACTGCCTCAATCCCAGGCCGTCTTCGCTCTCTACGGCGCGGAGGCCCACGCCGAACCCTACATCGGCCGCACGCCCAACCTGCGCGGGCGCCTCGAGCGGCTGCTCCAGCCCTCGCCCAAACATCCCCGCCGCCTGCAGTTGGCCGGCCTCGTCCGCCGCATCGCCTGGCGGCTCACCGGCTCCGAGTTCGAATCTCTGCTCGCGCAGTTTTCCCTCCTCGCAGAGATCTACGGCCCCAAAGCCCTGGAGCGCATGCACCTTGGTGCGCCGGCCTTTGTGCGCTTCCTCGGCGGCAATCCCTATCCCCGCATCACGGTCACCCATCGCCCCAGCCAGCGCGAGGCAGACTGGTCCTACGGCCCGTTCCAGTCCCGCGCCGCCGCCGAGCGCTTCGCCGAAGAAGCCCTCAAGCTGTTTCTGCTCCGCCGCTGCAGCGACGATCTCTCGCCCCACCCCTCTCACCCCGGCTGCGTCTACTCCGAGATGAAGATGTGCCTTGCCCCCTGCTACCAGGGCTGCACGGATGAGCGCTACGGCGAAGAAGCCGCCGCCGTCGAAAGCTTTCTCGCTACCCGCGGCGAATCCCGCCTCACCCATCTCCGCACCCAGCGCGACGAAGCCTCGGCGCAGCTCGAATTCGAGTCCGCCGCCGCACTCCATGCGCAAGTCCAGCGTGTGGAGACCGTCCGCGCCCTGGCCCCCGAGTTGGTCCGCCCGCTCAGCCAGTTGCGCGCCCTCGTCCTGCAAGCCTCCGCCAACCCTGGTGAGGTGGCCGTCTTTCTCTATGAAAACAGCCGCCTGCGCGGCCCGGCGCCGTTCTCTACGCTGGGCATGAGAATCCAGAATGAGCAGTCGGGGTCCACTTCGCTCTTTGCCCAGCCGGTGGCCATGGAGCCCATCCCCGAGGCCCCTGGACCCGACGCCAGAGCCGCCGACGCCCCAGTCCCCGATCCCGCCAGCGATCTGCCCGCAAAGCTCCCTCGCGGCCTGCTCGAAGCCCGCATGGAAGCCGCTGTCGCCGCACTCACCGAACCCGCAGCGGCCTCTTCGACAATCCTCCGCCAGGGTCACCTGGCCCTGCTCAAACGCTGGTACTACCGCCCCGAAGCCCGCCGCGCCGGCGAGATCTTTTTCCCCGGCCCCGACGGCCGCTGGCCGGTCAAGGCGATGCTGCGCGGAGCCGGACGGGTGGCTGCAAAGATGCTGGCGCCCGGCAATCACGCATAAAACGATCAGTGGGACAAGATTGACGAAAGGCAGCACATGGCGAGGCCCGAGACCATCCGTTCGATGCTCAGCGAAGGCAACGGGCGCATCTCCGTCGGCCGCGCCGAGCAGGTCGCCGCACTCGTCCTTGCGCAGCCGAAGAAGGCCTCCCGCCTGATGGAGTGCCTTTGGGACCAGGACCCCGGCGTGGTCAACCGCGCCGCCCATGCGTTGGAACGGTTCACCCGCGATGGGCTGCCGGTGGCGATGGCGATGGTGAACTCCTGGAAGACCTCGCTGCTCGGATTGCTGTGCGAAGCCTCTGAAAACAAGCTGCGGTGGCACTTGGCGCTCATCGTTCCCCGCCTGGCGCTCGACCTTCCGGAATGCCACCGCGCCGCGGACGCATTGCAGTGCTGGCTTGAGGACCGCAGCAGCTCGATCGTGAAGACTATGGCCATGCAGGGCCTTGCCGATCTCAGTCGCCGAGACCCCTCCCTGCTGCCGATGGTTCTTGACCTGCTGCGCATCCACAGCCGCAGCGGAACTCCGGCCATGCGCGCGCGCGGACGCTTGTTGCTGCAGGGGCTGGAAAACCGGCACGAGAAAGAAGTGCGGTGAGAACCGGTTGACGAATTTCATTTGCCGAAAAAGGAAAAATCCGGAGTGGGAAACACGGGAACGCCAAAAACTCTGGAATAGCCAGATCAAAGGTGGAAGGAAACTCTCTGCCCCATAAACTTGGTCCATGAATCGGCCTGGCTATCCCTCCGCAGCGGCACATAAGGGTACTGCGCGCTCAGAGCCGGTTCCGATCCTAAGCGGAATGCTGAAGAATGCCATCAAGCACCACCAGCAGGGCCGGCTGGCCGACGCCGAGCGAATCTACCGCCAGATTCTGGCCATCGAGCCCCGCCATGCGGACAGCCTGCACCTGCTCGGAACGCTGGCGCACCAGGTCGGCCGCGACGACGTCGCCGCCGAACTGATCCGCGCGGCGATCGCGACCAACCACAGGCAGCCCGCCTATCATTCCAACCTGGGTACCATCCTGCAGGCGCAAGGCGACCTGGTGGAAGCCGCGGCCTGTTATCGGCGGGCGCTGGCTCTCAAGCCGGACCTGGCCGAAGCGCAGATGAACCTGGGCACCGTTCTTGAGACTCAAGGCAGGCTGGAGGAAGCGGCGTCGCGCTTCAAGCAGGCCCTGGCCCTCAAGCCGGATCTGGCCGAGGCGCACGTCAATCTCGGCAACATCCTGCAATCCCAGGGAAGACTGGATGAGGCAGTGGCCAGCTTTGAGCGGGCGCTGGCCCTCAAGCCGGGGATGGCCGAGGTCCATGGCAATCTGGGAAACGCGCTCCAGGCCCAAATGAAGCTGGACGGCGCGGTGGCCTGTTATGAGCAGGCGCTGGCTCTCAAGCCGGAGATGGCCGAGGTCCACGGAAACCTGGGAAATGCCCTCCAGGCTCAGAAAAAGCTGGACGACGCCGTGGCCTGTTATGAGCGCGCCCTGGCCCTCAAGCCGGATTATGCCGAAGCCTGCTACAACCTGGGAAATGCCCGCCAGGCTCAGGACAAGCTCAGCGAGGCCGCGGCCTGCTATGAGCGTGCCCTCAAGCTGAAGCCGCAGTTGCCCGAGGCGCACTACAATCTGGGGAACACGCGCCAGGCGCAGGACAGGCTGGACGAGGCGGCCGCCTGCTTCGAACGTGCGCTGGCCCACCGCCCGGAGTACGCCGAGGCCCACTACAACCTGGCCTGCGTTCTGCAGGCCCTCGGCCGGCTCCCTGAGGCGTTGGCGCACTACCGCAGAGCCATCGAGCTGCAACCCGACTATGCCCAGGCCCGATTCGGCCAGGCTCTGGCCCAACTGCTTCACGGCGATTTCGAATCCGGCTGGCGTAACTACGAAGCGCGCTGGCAATCCATCGATCACGATACCCCGATGCGCCCTTATCCCCAGCCCCTCTGGACCGGAGAGCGACTGGCGCATGGCCGTCTGCTGCTCTGGGCCGAGCAGGGCGTGGGCGACGAGATCATGTTCGCGGGCCTGGTTCCGGACGCCATCCGCACCGGCAACCCCATGACGCTCGATTGCGACCCACGCCTCAAACCGCTGTTCGCCCGCTCTTTTCCCGCCGTGGAGGTGGTCTCCGCGCGGGACCAGGGACCCGTTCTGGGAGCGGACTCGGTCCATCCCGTGGGAGCGGACTCGGTCCATCCTGCCGAAACGGAGATTGCCGCACACCTACCCACCGGCAGTCTGCCGGGGCTGTTCCGCGCTACCGAACCTGCTTTTGCCGCTACCACGTTGCCCTACCTCAAGGCCGATGCGGCGGAACGCAACCGCTTTCGCGCCCGCTACGGCGAGGACCGGCGCCTGGTGGGACTGGCGTGGTACACAAGGAATCAAAGGACAGGCCGCAAACGCTCCATTCCCTTATCCCTGCTGGCCTCGGAGCCCGCGCCGCTGCTGGCGCTGCCCGGTATCCGCTGGATCAGCCTGCAATACGGCGATTTCGACTCCCTCGAACAACAGGCGGCGGCGGCCCAGGCGACTATTCCGCACGCGCCCATCCTCATCGATCGCACCGTCGATCAGTTTGCCGACATGGACCTGTTCGCGGCGCAGGTGGCGGCCATGGACCTGGTGATCACCATCGATAACTCCACGGCCCACCTGGCCGGCGCGCTGGGCATTCCCGTCTGGCTTATGCTGCCCTTCGCCGCCGACTGGCGCTGGCTCGAAACGCGCCAGGACAGCCCCTGGTATCCCACCATGCGCCTCTTCCGCCAGCCCAACCCCGGCGACTGGAGGTCTGTGGTCGAAAGCGTACAGTGGGCACTCGGAAAGAGTTGTGCTCGATAGTGCACCGGGGGCTTGTCCGTTTCCGTTTCATTGAGCGCAGACTCTCGTCCGTCTCCGCTGATACACTGACCGGGCAGGGAGATACCCCGGAAAAAACCATGGTTGAGCTGTTGCCATCCATTTTGTCGGCGGATTTTGCCCATCTGGCGGATCAGGTTGCCGCGGCCGAACGCGGCGGCGGCACGGCGATACACGTGGACGTGATGGACGGCCATTTTGTGCCCAACATTACGCTGGGGCCGCCGCTGGTCAGGAGCCTGCGCAAGGCGACCAGCCTGCCCCTCGATTGCCACCTGATGATCGAAAACCCAAACGACTACATTGCCGCGTTTGCCGATGCGGGAGCCAACTGGGTGAGCGTGCATTACGAGGCCTGCACGCACCTGCACCGCTCGCTGGAGCTGATCGCCCATCACGGCATGAAGCCGGGGGTGGTGCTCAATCCGGCCAGCCGGGTGGATCTGATCCTGGACATTTTGCCGATGGTCCACCACGTGCTCGTCATGAGCGTGAATCCAGGCTTCGGCGGGCAGGAATTTATCCCCTTTTCGCTCCAGAAGATCCGCCGCCTGGCTGAATTGCGCCAGGAACTGGGCTTGGCGTTTAAAATCGAGGTGGACGGCGGCGTGGCTCACGATACGGTGGCCCAGGTCGTCCAAGCAGGTGCGGAACTGCTGGTGGCCGGCAACGCCGTCTTTGGAGCAGGGCACCCGGAGCGGGATGCGCGCGCCCTGCTGGCCGCGGCTCGCGAAGCGGCGGGCGAGTAATAGAGTAAGATTCTGGAATATTGGGGAATGGCGGAGGTCCAGTCGACGGACCATCGCCGCAATGAGGGGTTATGAACCGGTTGTCCAAGAAAATTGCCGCGGTGGCTCTTGTGTTTCTGGTCCTGGCTGGAGTTTCCGCCCAGGCTGGCACCAAGAAGCCCAAGAAAAAGAAGAACGAGGACCTGAGCGCCAACCCGCTGGCAGGCGTCAACTCCAAGCAGCCTGACAAGGAACTCTTCGACAAGGCCATGATCGCCCTGAAGAAGGGCCGCTTCGACGTGGCCCGGCTCGACCTCCAGACCATGCTGAACACCTATCCGGAGTCTGAGTACCGCATGCGCGCCAAGCTGGCCGTGGGCGACAGTTGGTTCAAGGAGGGCGGCACCGCGGCCCTCACCCAAGCCGAGGCCGAATACAAGGACTTTATCACCTTCTTCCCCAACGCCCCCGAGGCGGCCGAGGCGCAGATGAAGGTGGCCGATATCTATTACCAACAGATGGAGAAGCCCGACCGCGACTACAACAACGCCGAGCGCGCCGAGCAGGAGTACCGGAACATGATGAACCAGTTCCCTGACTCCACGCTGGTGCCCCGCGCCAAGCAGAAACTCCGCGACGTGCAGGAGGTTCTGGGGGAACGGGAGACGGAGATCGGTCTCTTCTATGAGAGCCGCGACAACTTCGCCGCGGCCATCGCCCGGCTGGAGACTGTAGTCGATACCTACCCGCTTTACTCCAAGAGCGACCAGGCGCTGCTGGGCATCGGCGATGCCTATGCCGGCCAGGCCCACGCCCTCCAGAATGTGCCTGGCCTGCCCGGCGCGATCAAGGAGCGGTTGCGCGCCGTCTACCAGGACAAGGCCGCCGCGGCTTACGCCAAGGTCATCACCCGCTATCCCATGGCCCCCCACGTTGAGGATGCCCGCGACCGCCTGGTGGCCATGAACCGCCCCGTTCCCGAGCCCACCCAGGAGGCGGTTGCCGAGAACGACGCCGAAGAGCGCAGCCGCCAGCCCTTGCACTTCACCGACAAGACCCTGGGTCTGATCAAGCACGGGCCCACGGTAGTGGAAGCCGTACACGTGGGCGACCCTACTCTCGAGGACCCCAAACGCACCCTGGCGCCGGAGATCACCAAGCAAAACATTGCGCTGTTCAACGCCGCGGTCAATGCCGGCAAGCCCGCCGCCTCGCCCATCGGGGCCGTAACGCCCACCAGCCCCAATGAGCCACCGCGCAGCGACCAACCCTCCACGGCGCCGTTGCAGCTTCAGCCGCCTGAGGGTGGCACCGGCGTGGCCGCCCAGATTGTGAGCGCGCCCTCCGCTCCGCCAGCCGATCCCAACGCCGTTCTCAAGCCGGTGGGACCTGCCAACACTACGCTTCCCGCCGCAGAAAAGCCGGCCGCCGCCCCCGACGAGGTAAACGAGATCAAGCCCGGGGCCAACCCCGCTACGGCTACCGACGACAAGAAGAAGAAGCCCAAGGTCGACTCCAGCGACGAATCCTCCAGCAAAAAGAAGAAGAAGAAAGGCCTCGCCAAGCTGAACCCGTTCTAAATATTGGACTTAGAGCCTTCCATTGATAAGCCGAGGGCCGCCCGCGAAGCGGCCCTTCGCATTGGCTGGAGGTGCCCGTTTCCTGGATTTGGTATTACACTTGGAAATGAGGTAATACCGGGAGGTCCCCAATGGAAACCACAGTCACCAGCAAAGGCCAGGTCACAATCCCCAAACACCTGCGCGATTCCATGAATATACAACC
>JBEKZJ010000076.1:0-38341 GCA_049509995.1 Occallatibacter sp.
CGATTAACTTGAGCCACGAATGGACGATGAAGTTCATCGAGCACAGGGTGTCCTCTCAGCCTGCCATTGGAATAAGCAGCCCTGCCCGGTGGACTGACCCTGCCAGGGATCAGCGTACCCGTCTATTTTTTCCCGTGGTCATCCCATACATCCTGTGCGATACTTATGTGGCATAAGCACAGGAGCCGGAAAAATGGGCGAATCCAAACTCGATCTCTTGCAAGGCACCCTGGACCTCATGGTCCTCAAAACCCTTGCCGCCATTGGCGCGCAGCACGGCTACGGCATTGCCCGCCGCATTGAGCAGGCCAGTGGCGACGAAGTCCTTCTCAACCAGGGCACCATCTACGCCTCGCTCGTCCGCCTCCAGCAGCGCGGTTGGATCGACGCCGAATGGGGTACCTCCGACAACAACCGCAAGGCCAAGTTCTACTCCATCACCCGCAGCGGCCGTAAGCAGCTTGAAAAAGACGCCGCGTACTGGCAGCGTTTATCTGACGTGATGGGCCGTGTGCTCTCCATGTCTCCAGAAGGCAACCTCTAATGAGCGCGCTGCGGCGGGCATTGTCCCGAGTGCGTTCTTTCTTCTCGAAGCCACCGCTCGACCCCGACCTCGAAGCGGAAATCGCATCCCACATCGAATTTGCAATCGAAGAAAACATCCAGCGAGGCATGACGCCCTTGGAAGCCCGCCGCCAGGCTTTCATTCATTTCGGCGGCGTCGAAACGGCCAAATACAAACAACGCGAAGCACGAGGAATCATGACACTCGACATTCTTCTTCTGGATCTGCGTTATACCCTCCGTACCCTCAGCCGCGACCGCGGCTTTACTCTGGTCGCCATCCTTATCCTGGCGCTCGGCATCGGGGCCAACATCGCCGTCTTCAGCGTGGTCAACACGATTCTCCTGCGCCCGCTGCCTTTCCAGGATGCGGATCGCCTGATGTGGATCGCGCCGCCTCCCACCGAGTGCGGCCTGTCGTGCGCCACCTACTCCACCGACGCCTACGACGAGTTCCGCATGTATAGCCGCACCTTTCAGGATGTGACCGGATACTTCGCCTTCTCGGGGCCCGGCAACCTCAGCCTCAATCGCGGCGGCGCACCCATACCCGCAACCAGCATCGATGTCATCGCCAACTTCTTTCAGCTCCTCGGCGTCGAGCCGGCCATGGGCCGCGTCTTCCGGGCTGAAGATGCCCTCAATGGCGCAGCGCCCGTCATCCTCATCACCGATGCCTGGTGGAAGACGCAGTTCAACGCCGACCCCGACATCGTTGGCAAAGCATTCGACATGAATGGCCGCCAGACCACCGTCATCGGCGTCCTTCCCCGGAGCTTCGACTTCGGCGCGGTCTTCTCCCCCGGCGCAAAGGTCGATGCCATTACGCCCCTCAACCTCTACGGCCCGCCCCGCGGCTGGGGAAACATCATCACCATGATCGGCCGCGCCAAGCCCGGCGTCACGCTTGCCCAGGCGCAGGACGATGCCACGTCTGCCGCGCCCCACATGTGCTGGAACAACAACGTCCCCAAGTCCTGCGGCTCGTATGCCATACACAACGGCGAAGGCGGGGTAGTTCCAGTGCCTCTCAAGGAATACGTCAGCGGCAAACTGCACCGTTCGCTCGTCGTCCTGTGGTCCGCCGTCGGCATGATCCTCCTCATCGCCTGCGTCAATCTCTCCAACCTGTTGCTGGCCCGCGCCGCCTCCCGCTCCAAGGAGTTCGCCATGCGCGGCGCTCTCGGCGCCAGCCGATTCCGCATCGTGCGCCAGTTGCTCACTGAGAGCATGGTCCTCTCAATTTCCGGCGCAGTTCTGGGACTGGGCCTCGCCTGGATCCTCGTCTACTGGTTCGCCCATCAGGGAGCCATCGCGCTGCCGCTGCTGAGCACCTTGCGCATCGACGGCGCCGCCCTCGCGTGGACGCTGCTCATCGCCGTTTCCGCGGCCGTTCTCTTCGGACTCGTCCCCGGACTCCGCATGGCCGGCGGCAATCTCCACGAGACGCTTAAAGACTCCGGCTCGGGCACGAGCCAAAGCCGCAAGCACGACCGCATCCGCTCCATCCTCGTCGTCTCTGAAGTAGCCCTCGCCTGCGTGCTGCTGGTCGGCGCGGGCCTGCTGCTGCGCAGCTTTCTCCACGTCCTCGATGTCGATCTCGGCTTCCAGCCCGAGCGCGCCGCCGCAGTGAAGGTGGAATACGACGACAGCGTGCCTGGAGATAAAGACGGTACGCTGAGCGCTCAAAAGCGCGGCGCCATCTTCCAGGAAGTGATCGCACGCGTCAGCGCCATTCCCGGCGTCGAAGCTGCCGGTTTCACCGACTACTTGCCCCTCGGCCAGAATCGCGCCTGGGGCATGCCCTGGCCCAAGGGCATCAAGGCGCCCGACAAGAGCCCTGGCTCGCCCCTCGTCTACGTCGTCTCGCCCGGCTATCTACGCGCCATGGGCACCGGAATCCGCGGCCGCGACTTCACCTGGGATGACGGGCCGAAAAGCCAGAGTGTCGTCATGATCGACAAGGGATTGGCCCATTACCTGGCAGGATTGGCCAATTGGCCCAACGGCGACGCCATCGGCCACATGCTCGACACCGGCGGCGATGGCTCCCGCATCGTTGGCATCGTTGACGACGTCCACGAAGAAAGTACCGAGGAGGAGACCGGCTGGCAGATCTACTACCCCAATACCCAGGCAAACCCAACCGGCGCGGAACTCGTCATCCGCACCACGCTTCCGCCCGCAACCCTGGCCGGGAACGTGCTCCGCACCTTGCGCGACATCAATCCCAAGCAGCCGGCCGCTGACTTCAAGCCCATCCAGATACTCGTCAACCACGCCAATTCGCCACGCCAGTTCTTCATGCTGCTCGTCGCTGCCTTCGCCGCGCTCGGACTCACGCTCGCTGCGCTTGGCATCTACGGCGTCATCTCCTACGCCGTCACCCAGCGCACCCAGGAGATAGGCATCCGCATGGCCCTCGGCGCAACCGCAACGCACGTGCAACTCAGCGTCATCGCCAAGACGCTCCGCCTCGCCCTGACCGGAATTGCGGTGGGCGCCGTTGCGTCTTTGCTCGTCTCCCGGGCCATCGCCGCATTGCTCTTCAACACCGCACCCACTGACCCCATCACGTTTGCCTCCATGGTCTTGCTAATCGGCACAATAGCTCTGCTCGCCGGCTATATTCCTGCAAGGAGAGCCTCCCGCATCAACCCCATGGTCGCCCTTCGCAACAATTGAGGATAAGTCGTACTTGTTCGAAATCGGCCCCGTTGGCAAATCACTCCTCGCAAATGGCCCCACCATTTCCAGAAGACGAATCCTTGCCAGATCCGGACTACTTTCTCTTGTAGTCAGGGCCTGCGCATAAATAGTCTGCACGAGCGAGGTGTTATTGAGGCAGGAGAGAGTAGTTCCAATCGCCATGGAAGTCGTCTGGTTTTAGGTTGAGCTTAGCCATCTCGGAGGCAGGTCCCGTTACCGGCTTTTGGATATATTTTGGATATGCCTCATCGGGATGTTTACTGTACGGTTACTAAATCGTCTTTAACTTATTGATTCTATTGGCGTCCCCGACGGGATTTGAACCCGTGTTATCGCCGTGAAAGGGCGGTGTCCTAGGCCGGGCTAGACGACGGGGACGCTGGGAGGGCAAGAATCGGCATGAATTGGCCGGGAGCGCCCTTCTGAAGGCTACCAACTCGGCAGGGCCGTGTCAAAAAAAACTCCCCCACGCAGATGCCTGGCACGGCGGGTGGCCCGCCAGAGGAATGTTCTTCCGGCCCCGGCGCAGTGCCCGGCGTGGAGTTTTTTGCGTCAATAGACCGGCTCAAAGCGTCACAATAGAACAGGGCTTGTTGAATCGATTTTCTCCCGGCAGGCGGCGTACTCTCCGGCCGGGAAGCTCCGGGGAAGGTAAACTTGCAGCAGGCATACACGTCCTGCGGCCCAGCATCGCAATCCATCCGGCAAAAACAGGAACTCCAGCTTGAAACAGCGGGTACAGAGGAAGCGTCAAGTGAGGAAGAACGCGTTGAAACGCACTCATGGGATAGTTTGTCTTGTTCTGGCAGGGCTTGCGGCCACCGGTTGCCAGAAAAAACCGGCCGCACCGCCGGCGGGGGCCGGAATGCAGGGCATGCCGGTGCAGACGGTAGCCGTCACCCTGGCGCCGGTGCCGCAGAGCAGCGAGTATGTGGCCACCATCAAGTCGCGCCGCTCCGCCACATTGCAGCCGCAGGTGCAGGGAATGCTGACCCAGATACACGTTCAGTCGGGCGATCATGTGAAAGCGGGCCAGGTGTTGATGGAGATCGACCCGCGGCTGCAAATGGCCACAGTCGAATCGGCGCGCGCCACCGAGCGGCAGAAGAAAGCCGTCTTCGATTACAACGCAGTGGAGATCGAGCGCCAGCGCAAGCTCTTCGAGGCCGGGGTGACCAGCCGCGACGCCTACGACCAGGCGCGGCAGTCCTATGACAACTCCAGGGCCGATTACGAGTCGGCGGTGGGCCTGCGCAAGACGCAGGAGGAGCAACTGGCCTACTACACCATCCGCGCGCCGTTCGACGGCGTGGCGGGCGACGTTCCCGTGCACGTGGGCGATTTTGTCGCGCCCCTCAACTCCCCCCCCAACGTGCTGACCACGGTGGATGAGAACAAGGACCTCGAAGCCTACATCTACGTTCCCACCGAGCGCGCCGGCCAGGTCCGCCAGGGGCTGGAAGTGGATCTGACGGACACCAACGGCAATCTGCTGGAGAAGACGAACATCGATTTTCTCTCGTCGGAGGTGGATAGCACGCTGCAGGGAATTCTGGTGAAGGCCCCGGTGCATGCCACTCCGGAGATTCTGCGCACGGCCCAAATGGTGAAGGCGCGGGTCGTCTGGAGCACTACGCCCATGGCGGTCATTCCGGTGCTGGCCGTCACCCGCCAGGGCGGGCAGAGCTTCGTCTTTGTGGCGCGGCAGCAGAACGGGCACTGGTTCGCTCATCAGACGGCGGTTACGCTGGGCGATACGGTCGGCAATACCTACTCCGTCTCTTCAGGATTGAACGCGGGCGACAAGGTGATCGTGTCCAGCACCCAGTTCCTGGTGAACGATATGCCGGTCATACCCATGGGCGCCTGAGCGGAACGTTTTTGGCCGCATTGGGCCGCGCGCCTCCGCCCTGGCGCCGCGGGCCGTGGCCGGGCGCTCCAGAGTGCGCGCCCGCTGCAAGCGAAAAGGAAGGCTTACCTTGTTTGTCGATTTCTTCATTCATCGGCCTGTCTTTGCCACGGTGTGCGCGCTGCTGATCATTCTTGCCGGGGCCATCTGCATCCCCAACCTCCCGGTTGCCATGTATCCCACGCTGGCCCCTCCGCAGGTGGGGGTTACCAGCAATTATGTGGGCGCCAACGCCGACACCGTCGAGAAGGCCGTCACCATTCCCCTTGAAGAGTCGATCAACGGCGTCGAGGGCATGCGCTACATCAGTTCCTCCAGCACCAACAGCGGCACCAGTTCCATCACCACCACCTTCAGGACCGGCTACGACCTGGACATTGCCGCCGTCGATGTGCAGAACCGCGTGGCCAGCGTGACCGGCCGCCTGCCCGCCGCCGTCAACGCCACCGGCATCTCCATCACCAAGGCCAACAGCAACTTCGTCCTCGGCGCGGGCTTCTTTACCCGCGACGGCCGCTACTCGCCCGAGTTCATCTCCAACTACCTCGATGTCTATGTGAAGGACGCTATCAAGCGTGTCCCCGGCGTAGGCGACGTGATGATCTTCGGCGAGCGCAAATACGCTATGCGCGTCTGGCTGGACCCGGTGCGGCTGGCCGCCCGCGGCCTCACTGCTACGGATGTGGTCAACGCTCTCGTCGAGCAGAATGTCGAGATCCCCGCCGGCCAGCTCGGCCAGCCTCCTTCCGATCCCAAGCAAGCCTTCCAGGTCCCGGTGCGCGTCGTGGGCCGGCTCACCAGTCCCGCCGAATTCGACAACATCATCGTCAAGAACTCCACCAACGGCCTGGTCCTGCTCAAGGATATCGGCCACTCCGTGGTCGGCGCCGAGGACTACAGCACCGCGCTCAAATACCTGGGGCGCGACGCCAATGGCATCGGCGTCATGCAGCTCTCCAACGCCAACGCTCTCGACGTGGACACCAGAACCAAGGCCGCCCTGAAGGAGCTTTCCAGGAGCTTTCCGCCGGGCCTCGAATACGCCATTGCCTTCGATGCCACCACCGTCGTCGGCGACTCCATCCGCGAAGTGCTGGTGACCCTGGCCGAGGCCATCTTCATCGTCATCACCGTCATCTTTCTCTTCCTTCTCGACTGGCGCGCCACCATCATTCCCGCCGTCACCATTCCGGTCTCTTTGATCGGAACCTTCGCATTCATCAAAGTCTTCGGCTTCTCCGTCAACTCGCTCACCCTGTTCGGCATCACCCTGGCCACGGGCCTCGTGGTCGACGACGCCATCGTGGTCATCGAGAACGTCCAGCGCCACATCGCCATGGAGCACTCCGATCCCCACGAGGCCACATCGCGCGCCATGGGCGAAGTCACCAGCGCCGTTATCGCCACCTCGCTGGTGCTCATCGCGGTCTTCGTGCCCGTCTCCTTCTTCCCCGGAACCACCGGCATTCTTTACCGCCAGTTCTCGCTCACCATCGCCTTTGCCATCGCCATCTCCGCCTTCAATGCGCTTACGCTGTCGCCGGCCCTGTCGGCCATGTTCCTGCGCGGCGAAGAGTACCGTCCCAGGCAGCTCGACTTCCTGCACGTTCGCCTGGTCTCGCGCCTCTTTGCCGCATTCATTCACTCCGCCGATGCCCAGATCAGTTGGCTGGCCAGCACCTACGCAAAATCCATCCATGTGGCGTTGCAACTGCGGTATCTGTTGCTCGTGGTCTTCTTCGCCGGCCTGGGCGCCACGGTATGGACCTACCAGCACGTTCCCACCGGCTTCATTCCGCAGGAAGACCAAAGCTTCCTCATGGTCGTCGTGCAGGCCCCGCCGGGCTCGTCGCTGGCCTACACCACTGCGTTGTCGGATCGGGCGGGGGCCATCATCGCCCAGAATCACGATATCGCCGGATCTTTCTCGGTGATGGGCTTCAGCCTCGCCGGAAGCGCGTCCAATGCCGGCATGATGTTCATCAGCACCACGCCCTCCGACCAGCGCCGCGGCAAAGGCCACTCCACCGCCGACATCGTGGCCGACCTTACGCCCAAACTGGGAAGCCTGATGTTCGCTCCCAACGGCGGCCTGGTGGCCATCTTCCAGCCCCCCGCGGTTGCGGGCGTGGGCAGCTACGGCGGCTTTCAGTTCATGCTCCAGGACCAGGGAAACAACACCCTCAGCGACCTGGACCGCGTGGCCCACCAGATTGTGGGCGCCAGCGGCGCGCGCAAGGACCTCACCGGCTTGATCACCACCTTCTCGGCCAACGACCCGCAGATGCTGGTCACCATCGATCGCGAGAAGGCCAAGGCCATGAACATTCCGCTCTCCCAGATCACCACCACGCTCAGCGTCTTCATGGGCTCGGAATACATCAACGACTTCGACTTCAACAACCGCACCTATCGCGTCTTCGTGCAGGCCGATCAGCCCTTTCGCATGACGGCAAAGGACCTGCACAACTTCTACGTTCGCTCGGACTCCGGACAGATGGTCCCGCTCGACAACCTGACCACCGTGGTCGAAAGCTCCGGCCCGCCGGTCATTTCGCACTACAATCTCTTCCGCGCCGTCGAGATCGACGGCTCACCCGCGCCCGGCTACAGCTCCGGCCAGGGGATCGCGTCCATGGAAGACCTCTTCATCAAAAACAAGATGCCCGGCATGGCCTTCCAGTGGACCGGCCTCACTCTCGACGAGCTTGAATCCAGCGGAAAGGCGCTCATCATCTTCGCCCTGGGAATTCTGGTCGTCTATCTCACCCTGTCGGCGCAATACGAGAGCTTCGCGTTGCCCTTCATCATTCTTCTCGCCGTGCCCATGGCGGTGCTCGGCGCTCTCGGCCTGGTGTCGTTGCGCGGCCTCTCCAATGACGTCTACTGCCAGATCGGTCTGGTCATGCTCATCGGCCTCTCGGCAAAGAACTCGATTCTGATCGTCGAGTTTGCCGAGCAGTTGCGCCGCAAGGGCCGCTCCATAGCCGAGGCCGCCATCGAAGCCGCGGAACTGCGCCTGCGCCCCATTCTCATGACCTCGTTCGCTTTCATCCTCGGCGTTCTTCCGCTGGTCTTCGCCACCGGCGCGGGAGCCCTGGGCCGCCGCTCCGTGGGCACCACCGTCGTGGGCGGCATGTTGCTCTCCACGGTCCTCAATCTGTTCTTTATTCCGGTTCTTTACGTGATCCTGAGCCGGCTGCTGAAGAGTGGGGACAAAAGCACCGGAGAGCCGGTCGCGGCATAGTGTCAATCGTCACTGCTTCTCGTGGTGTGCAATCACGTAATCCTTGATGCGGTCATAGACCTCGCTGCTCACCACGCCCTTTTCCACCAGGTCCTGCTTGGTGCGATAGGGCCTGAAGCGCACAATGCGTCCTGCCCAACTCTGCGTCATGCCGGGAACCTTCAGCAACTCATCCACGGTGGCATGATTGATATCCACCCGCGCCTCCGCCGCCGGAGCCGTCGCGGATGTTTTGCTGGCTCTGTAAAGATCTCTATGCTGGTTCTGCGCCGCCCCGCCCAGGCACACACACAGAATCGCAACCGCCAAAGCCGTCCATTGCGCTTTTGCTCGCACAGCTCCATTCTCCGCCCTGCCTTGAATGAACCGCAAGCACCGTACTTCGTTGATCTGAACGCGGACAGTCACGGTGAACCGCAAGCACCGTGCTTCGTTGATCTGAACGCGGACAGTCACGGTGGAAGGCATCTTGAAAGCACGCCATTCGCTTTTTATTCCCCCAGGGGCCTTGAAGATCGCTCGCTTGTCGAGAGCAATCCTGAGGGATTTCTGTGACAATGAAGCTATGGAAATGCCCCCCGTTGCTCCCATCGCTGCCGGTGCGGCAAACTCGCGCATTTTCGGCCACGCTAGGCTCCTTCTCCTTCTATCGTTGGTTGTTCTGCTTTTCTTATGTCTGATTTTTGCCTGGACGACACGTGACGCCATGGCGCATCTTCCCTTCCTCCAAAGGCAGGGCAACGTGCAAGGGCCTGATGGAAACCAGAAGACGCTCGTCGATCTGCGCCCCTGGCAAACGGCCCAGGCTCTGGCTTCACTGGCCGTGACCGCCGAGGAAACCGAGTACGCCCGCGAGGCCGAACGCCTGGCCGATCATGAAGTGGATCAGGCCTTCGCCTCGGCGTTACGGCTGGCCAGCGCGCAGGCCCAGCATCGTGTTCTCACTGGGAATGCGCTTGCCCTCTCGCAGAAGGTCGCACAACTTCAACAACTCGTAATACAAGACCAGGCGTTGGTAGATAGCCTGACGCTCAAATCAAGCTCCCCGGCCGGTTCAGCGAAGGGGGTCGCGCAGCCTGGTCCCGGCGGTGACGATCTTGAATTTGCCAAAGCCCAACTCGGCCTCGATTCCGAGCAGCTTGCCGACGCACTGCAGGATCTTAGTCGCGCCTCGGGCGATGACCGCGCCCAAATCCAAAGCGAGCTTGCCGCGCATGAAGCGCTGATGCGCAAGTACGACAGCGAAACGCACGCCCCTGGAGAGGTCGCGGTTCTTTCCGTCACGCAACACGCCACGCTCGCGGGACGGCTGAAGGCATTGATCGGACAACGCGACCGTTATCAGTTGATCCAGCAGGCATTGCGGCAGGCCCAAACCGATATCGCCAGTCTGACCTCCGAACACAGCGATCTTGAGGCCAAGGTCAAAGCAAGCTCGGCCGGAGCGGCAACCGGTGAACTGGACCGTGCAGCCAGGCTCGCCGACATAACAGAAAGGCGCGACCAGCGCCAGCTTCTCAGCATCTACGACGACCGCATTCAAACCCAGCAGCAGCTTGCCGCCGTTTATGGCAAGTGGTCTGCCCAGGTGCTCCTTCAGCACCGTATCGTGCTGCATCTCATTCTGCAGTCGTTGGCGCTGATCGTCTTCATTCTCATCTGCGTGGTTCTCTGCGATGCGCTTGTGCGGCGGCTGACGGCCCATCCAGCGCTTGACTGGAGGCGGATGCAAACGCTGCGCACCGTCCTGGAGTTGGGTGTACAGGTTCTTGGCGCTCTGCTCATTCTGTTTGTCGTTTTCGGCCAGCCGCGGCAAATCACTACGATTCTGGGTCTTGTCACCGCCGGCCTCACCATCGCCCTGCAGGATTTCATTATCGCGTTTTTCGGCTGGTTCGCTCTCATGGGCAAGAACGGCATTCGCATTGGAGACTGGGTTCAGATTAACGGCGTGCGCGGCGAGGTGACCGAGATCGGCATGATCTACACCACTCTTCTCGAGACAGGGAACTTGGAGGATAGGGGACATCCGACAGGCCGCCGCATTACATTCATCAACAGCTTCGCCATCCGGGGACAGTACTTCAACTTCTCCACGACCGGGCAGTGGATGTGGGATGAGATCAACGTTCCCGTTCCCGCATCCGTCAGCACACAGGCGATGGTAGATCGCATCGAGAAGATGGTGCAGGAGGAAACGGAAGAGAATGTCCGTGTAGCGGAACAGGAGTGGAAACGTGGAACCCGTGGGGATGGCCTGAGCCGTTTCAGTGCGACTCCGATAGTGACTCTGCGACCGTCGGGATCTGATATCGACATCCAGGTGCGCTATGTTACGCGCGCATCCGCGCGATTTGAGTTGCGCAACCGTTTGTACCAGCGTGTGATCGATCTGCTGCGGAAGCAGGATCCAGAAAAACCGGGGTGACGTATCCCGGAGCTACAGCACGCGAGTCGAAGCGACCATCAAAATCGGATCCTGGTCGCTGGCGTGGAAGGGGCGACTGCCGTGCAGGACTCTCAAAACACCACACCATCCCTGAAAATGCCTTGAAATCGCGCTCACATCAGATCTGCGGCAGGTCCGGATCGCCGTGTCCCCTGTCACATGGACTCCTGCCAGGCGAGCGCTAAAATGGCCCGTCTTGAAAGCCGCGCGCCAGGTTGGCGGTCTCAACTGGCTAGGGAAGGAAGGCATCTTTATGTCCAATACGCGTCGGGAATTTTTACAATCCAGCGCGGCTCTCGCCATCGGAATGGTGGGCGGCGCGGCAACAACGCTGGCAGCGGAGCCGGCCGCGGGGCCCCAGGCCCGGAACGCGCCTGCGGGAGCCCAGGAAACGCAGAGCGCCGCGCCGTCGGCTTCCAATCCGGAGGTCCAGATTCCCACGATGAAGTTCGGCAATGCCGAGATCAGCCGTCTGGTGCTCGGCGTCAACCCCCTCTACGGATTTGCCCATTACAACAACAACTTCAGCGGAGCGATGAGAGAGTGGTACACGCAGGACAGGGTCTGCGAGGTCCTTCATCGCGCCAACCGCTTCGGGATCAATGCGTTCAACTATGTGAACATGGGCCGCGCCCCGCAGGACCTGGCGCGATTTCAAGCCGAGGGCGGCAGGATGCACCTCATCATTCAGGTTACGGCGAACGACGATCCGGCCGCGCTGGTTCAGAATCTCAAGCCGCTGGCCTTGCAGAGGCGGGGCGAGGAGATCGACGCAGCCTTCCAGAATGGCACGATGGCGAGCGAGAGGGAGTGGTGCAAACGAGCGCGGGACCTGGGCGTGCTGGTCGGCGTGGGCACTCACAAGCCGGAGGTGATCGAACTGGTGGAGGAACAGGGCTGGGATATCGATTTCTACGCCGGCTGCGTCTACAACCGCACCAGGACAGGGGAGGAATGGAAGCAGGTTCTCAACGGCCAGTTGCTCGAGATGCCGCGCGAAATCTACCTGCAGAGCGATCCGGCGCGCATGTACAAGGTCATGCGGCAAACCGCAAAAACCTGCTTCGCGTTCAAGATTCTGGCCGCCGGACGCATCGCCGACGACGGCGTGGCGCAGGCTTTCCGCACCGCGTATGCAAGCATCAAGCCGCACGATGGCGTATATGTAGGCGTGTTCCCCAGGGGTAAGGACGAAGTCAAGGAGAACGCCGAGATCGTGCACGCCATTTTGACCGGCGCTTGAGCCGGAGGCGGCTTGGCCGGGGATCGAAGGAAAAAGACTCGAAGCCGCCTGGGACCACCCCCTGCCTGCTCAAAACGCTCGCAATCCGCTATGCGCCGCCACATGGCCGTAACAGTAACATTTGACACCGCAGGGGGTTTCCCCTTAGGTTCTAAACAGATGCAGAGCTACCGCCGTCCCGGTCACCACCATCATCATGGAACTTCCATGCCGGCGGACTGCCATGGCCTGAAGTAAACGGCCAGAGAGATCGAAAGACACTTGAAGCCCGCCGGCGATCCAAGCCGGCGGGCTTTTTCACGCTTCCAAACCAAGATCTCGGCCAAAACGAGAAAAAACAGGAAAAAATGAACAACCAGTCAACAACAATCGATTTCGACAAGATGGATGGCCTCGTCCCCGGCATTGTGCAGGATGCGCGCACCGGCGAAGTGCTGATGCTGGGATTTCTCAACCCCATCAGCTACGCCAAAACTTTTGAAACCGGCTTCGTCACCTTTTGGAGCCGCACCCGCCGGAAGCTGTGGATGAAGGGCGAGACCAGCGGCAACCGTCTGCGTGTAATCTCCGCCTCGACCGACTGCGACGCCGACACGCTGCTGTTCCGCGTCGAGGTCGAGGGCGACGGCCTGGTCTGCCACGAGGGCACCGTCAGTTGCTTCACACGCCCCCTCGCACTGCCCGCAGCCAACTTTGAATCCAACCGCCAGAAAGAGGAAACCCGTGGCCAACAAGCTTAGACTCGGCATCCCCAAGGGCAGCCTGCAGGATGCCACCATCGCTCTCTTCAAACGCGCCGGCTGGAACATCTACGCCGACGGCCGCTCCTACTTCCCCTCCATCGACGACCCCGAAATCGAGTGCATGTTAATTCGCGCCCAGGAGATGGCGCGCTACGTCGATCACGGCGTTCTCGATGCGGGCCTCACCGGCATCGACTGGGTGGTCGAGAGCGGCCTCGACGTCACCAGCGTCGCCTCGCTCACCTATGCCAAGCAGAGCCGCCGCAAGGTTCGCTGGGTGCTCGCCGTTCCCGAAGGCAGCGGCTTTGAAAAGGCCGAGGACCTCGAAGGCAAAATCATCGCCACTGAGCTGGTCGAAGTCACCAGGCGCTACTTGGCTGAAAAGGGCGTCAACGCCAAGGTCGAATTCAGTTGGGGCGCAACGGAAGTCAAGCCGCCCATGCTCGCCGACGCCATCGTTGAAGTCACTGAGACCGGCAGCTCCCTCAAAGCCAACCACCTCAAGATCATCGACACGGTCATGGAGAGCGAGACTCATCTCATCGCCGGCAAGGCCACGCTTGCCGACCAGTGGAAGCGCGAAAAACTCGATCAGATTGCCCTCATGCTGCGCGGCGCCATCGATGCCCAATCGCAGGTGGGCCTCATGCTCAACGTCAGGCGCGAGAACCTCGAAGCCGTTCTCGCCGTGCTGCCCGCCTTGAACTCGCCCACCATTTCCCAGTTGAGCGACTCGGAATGGGTCGCGGTCAACACCATCGTCGAAGAGCGCATCGCGCGCGACGTAATCCCGCGCCTGAAAGCAGCCAAGGCGACAGGCATCGTCGAATACCCGCTCAACAAGGTCGTTCTCTAGCCCGGAGGCAACCATGAAGACAATCCGGACCCAAGGACGCGACGCTCGACAAGCGACAGCAATCCTTGCCGCGCTCGAACAGCGTGGCGGCGCCGCACTCGACACCGTTCTCCCCGCCGTCAGGCGCATCGTCGCCGATGTGCGCAAACAAGGCGACCGCGCTCTGTTACGTTACGCCGAAAAGTTTGACGGCCTCACCGAAACATCGAGCCTGCGCGTCACGAAAAAAGAAATGGCCGCTGCATGGGAATCCATCAATCCCGCGCTGCGCGACGCATTGTCCACGGCGGCCGGGCAGATTCGCACTTTTGCCCAGCAACAACTTCCTGCCTCATGGAACTTATCTCCCGTCCCCGGCCTCACCACCGGCCAGCTTGTCCGCCCTCTCGCCTCGGTGGGTTGCTATGTCCCGAGTGGCCGTCATCCGCTGCCTTCCACGCTGCTCATGACCGCCATTCCCGCGCAGGTCGCTGGCGTCGCGCGCATCGTGGTCGTCTCGCCCCGGCCCGCGCCGGAGACCCTCGCCGCCGCCCACCTGCTCGGCATCGCGGAGTTCTATCGCCTCGGCGGCGCGCACGCCGTCTCCGCGCTGGCTTACGGAACCGCCACCCTCCCGCGCGTCGACAAGATCGTCGGCCCCGGCAACCTCTATGTCACCGCGGCCAAGCGCCTCGTAGCCTTCGACTGCGCCATCGACATGCTCGCCGGCCCCACGGAGATTGTCGTCGTCAGTGATCGCGGTCCGGCAGGCTGCATTGCCAGCGACCTCGTCGCGCAGGCCGAGCACGATCCCGAGGCCCTCGCCATCTTCATCACCACGCGCGAAGAGCTCGCGAAACAGGTCATCGCCGAAGCAAAGCTGCGCAGCCGCAAAAATCCCGTCGCGCTCGCAGCCCTCGATCGCAACGGCCTCGTGATCGTCGCCTCCGCCGTCGACGAGGCGCGTATCATCACCAATCGGCTTGCTCCCGAGCACCTCACCGTGGACGCCCCCAGCGACCTCAATTGGGTTCAGAACGCGGGCTCGGTCTTTGTGGGCCGCTGGTCCGCGCAGCCCCTCGGCGATTACATCTCCGGACCCAATCACACGCTGCCCA
Organism: Occallatibacter sp.; assembly: GCA_049509995.1. Classification (GTDB taxonomy): domain Bacteria; phylum Acidobacteriota; class Terriglobia; order Terriglobales; family Acidobacteriaceae; genus Telmatobacter. Next base: position 14,818 of record JBEKZJ010000076.1, read on the forward strand.
CCGGCGGCACGGCCCGTGTCCGCGGCGGCTTGAGTGTCAACGACTTCGTCAAGCTCATCACCGTGCAGGAGTATTCCGCGCAATCGCTGCGCTCGCTCGGTCCAAAAGCCGCGTTGCTCGCGGATGCCGAAGGCCTCACAGGCCACGCCGAAGCCATTCGCACCCGTTTTCAGAAAAGGAGGCCCCATGTCTGAACAGGCGACGAAAAAACTAACTTCAACGGCAGGCCGGGCGGAGGGTCCGGGGCTGGTAGGTCAGGGGCTGGTAGGTCAGGGCTTTAGCCCTGACGTCAAGCCAGCAGAAACGGCGGGGGCTTTACAGGCTGCGGAAAAACTCGATCCGGAGGGAGGCGGGGGTTTCAACCCCCGCATAAAGCCAACAGGATCAACGCGGGCTTTAGCCCCGGAGGGACGCTTTTCGCCGATTTCGCACGAAATCCCGAGTTTTTCCGCAGAGGTATGCCTTTCACGGACCCAACCAACCCCCCGCGCCCGCGTGCAGGCCATGAAGGAGTATCACCCTCCCCTCGGCAGTCGCGATGCTTTGCGTCTCGATTTCAACGAAAACACGCTCGCCTGTTCGCCCAGGGTGCGCGAAGTGCTTGGCCGCGTCTCTGCCGGCGATCTCACGCGTTATCCCGAGCGCGAACCGGTGGAGGCGATCGTCGCCGCGCATCTCGGTCTCGCCGCGCCGCAAGTGGCTCTCACCAATGGCGTGGACGAAGCCATTCACGTCCTTTTCGAGACTTACCTTGAAGCAGGCGACGAGCTTTTGCTGCCCGTCCCCACCTACACCATGTATGAGGTCTACGCCTCCGCAACCGACGCACGCGTGCTCACAGTTCAGGCCGCCGACGACCTGCGATTTCCCTTCGAGCGCCTGCTCGCCGCCATCACCCCGCAAACCAAAATCATCGCCATCGCCAATCCCAACAGCCCCTCCGGCAGCGCAGCCACTCGTGCGCAACTGGTCAAAATTGCGAGTCGAGCGCCGCACGCCGTGCTGTTGGTAGATGAAGCCTATTTTCACTTCCACGGTGAAACAGTGATCGACCTGATCGGCGTCGTGCCCAATCTGGTTGTCGCGCGAACCTTCTCCAAAGCCTACGGTCTCGCAGGGCTGCGCCTCGGCTTGCTTGCCGGTCCCTTCGAACTCATGCGCTGGGTGCGCCGCGTCCTTTCGCCCTACAGCGTCAACTCGCTCGCCCTGGCCTGTCTTCCGCCCGCTCTCGAAGACGCAGCCTACATCGACTGGTACGTGAGCGAAGTGCTTCGAGCGCGCCACGATTTCGAAGCCGCCCTCGATACAGCCAAACTCCGCCGCTGGCCCAGCCGCGCCAACTTCATCCTCGTAGACATCGGCCCAAAGCATGCGCAGTTTGTGCGCCTCATGCGCGCTGCCGGCGTGCTGGTCCGCGACCGCTCCAGCGATCCCGGCTGTGACGGCCGTGTCCGCATCACCATTGGAACCCGCGAGCAGATGCAGCAAGCCGTTGTGGCCCTCAATGAAGTCACCGCCGCTTTGAAACTGGGAGGAGAAGCGCAATGACAACCGGGAAAAAAGCGAAATCTGCAATCGAATCAAGCGCGCGCACTTCCATCGTTGAGCGCAACACCGCGGAAACCCGCATCGCCATCCGCCTCACATTGGAAGGTCGCGGCCAGTACAAAATCTCCACCGGCATTCGCTTCTTCGATCACATGATGGAGTTGTTCACGCGTCACGGCGCCTTCGACCTTGAACTCCAGTGCGACGGCGATCTCGACGTGGATCAGCATCACACCGTTGAAGACGTGGGCATCGCGCTGGGCGAGGCCTTCGACCGCGCCCTCGGCGACAAGCGCGGCATTCTCCGCGCCGGATATTTCCTCATGCCCATGGACGAGACCCTCGCCATCGCCGCCGTTGACCTCAGCGGCCGCGCCGCCTTCGCCGTCGAAACCAAAGTCCGCGCCCGCTTGGTGGGCGACCTGCAAACCGAACTGGTCACTGACTTCTTCGAGGGCTTTGCCCGCGGCGCCCGCGCCAACGTGCACGTGAAGACCATGTACGGCCGCTCCAACCACCACAAGATCGAAGCCATCTTCAAGGCTTTCGCGCGAGCCCTGCGCGTGGCTTGCTCACGCGACAAGCAACTAGCCGGAATGCTGCCTTCTACAAAAGGATTGCTGTAATGCGCGTAACCGTCATCGATTATAAAGCGGGTAATCTCACGTCGGTGCTCAAGGCGCTCCGTCATCTCGGCGCGGAACCTGAGGTCACCGACGCAGATCTTGCGCCCGTCGAAACAGCGGAGCGTCTCGTCCTCCCCGGCGTCGGCCACTTCGCGGCCACTGAACGCCTTGATGCGACCGGACTCACAACCGCCATCCGCGCCGCCATCGCCGGCGGCGTTCCATTCCTCGGAATCTGCGTAGGCATGCAGTGGCTTTACGCAGGCTCAAGCGAAGCTCCCAACCAGCCGGGCCTCGCGCATTTCGCCGAGCAGTGTACGCGCTTTTCCGAGAGCAACGAAAAAGTCCCGCACGTCGGATGGAACTCCCTCGAAGTCCGCGAAGGTTCGCGTCTGCTAGCCGGAGTGGAACCCGGCGAGTTCGTGTACTTCACGCACTCTTACAAAGCGCCAGTCGCCGCCGACACCGCCGCCGTCACGTACTACATTGAGCCCTTCGCCGCGGCCGTGGAGCGCGCCAACGTGATGGGCGTGCAATTTCATCCGGAAAAGTCCGGCACAACCGGGCTGAAGATTCTCAAGAACTTCTTGGGGGTTGAAAGATGAAGCTGACCTACTTACTCACGATGGCAGACTACAAAGCTGCTCTCCGTCTCCACCGAAGCCAGAAACTTGGTCGTCGTCTCAACAGGTTCATTTATCCATGTCTCGCAGTACTGTTATTGTTTATCACCCTTTGTCTGAAATCGGGTTCGGAGGTATTTGGGGAGTTTTTTGCGCTTGGACAATTCTGTTTGTTGATGTCGATTGCCACGCCCATTGCGCGTTGTTTCAATCGACGCAAATGCTTCAAGCGAATTTTTCTGTCTGCACCGGCAGATCGAAAAATGTCCATCAACATTGACAACGAATACGTTCTTTCGGAAATTCCAGGAGTATTTGCAGAGAAGCATTTTTGGAACACAATTATGGCATTCGTTCAGGACGAGAAGATTACGTTGCTTTACGTTTATGAGGATAGGTTTCTGCTTTTCCCGACGGCAATATTGTCACCAGACCAGCGAACGGAACTCAATGATCTCGTCGAACACAACAATGTGAGAAAAAAGAAATGATCACCAAGCGCATCATCGCATGCCTCGATGTTCACGGCGGCCGTGTCGTAAAGGGTGTACAGTTCGTCGATCTCGTCGACGCGGGCGATCCGGCCACGCAGGCCGCGCGCCATGCCCGCGAAGGCGCCGACGAAATTGTGCTGCTCGACATTACCGCGACGCACGAAGGCCGGCAAACACTGCTCGACACCGTGCGCAGAACCGCTCGTGAGTTGTTCATTCCTTTCGCCGTGGGCGGCGGCATTCGCAGCGCCGATGACGCTGCGCAGGTCTTTGAAGCCGGCGCCGACAAGGTCAGCGTCAACTCCGCCGCGCTCGCCGACCCAACCTTGATTGACGCCATCGGCCGCAGCTTTGGCGCGCAGGCCGTGGTCGTCGCCATCGACGCGCGCCGCGACCCGGAAGCCGCCGATCCGGTCCGCGACGCGCAGGTGTTTGTGCAGGGCGGACGCAAGCCGGCAGGCCGCCGCGTGGTCGAGTGGGCGCGCGAGGCTGAAGCCCGGGGCGCAGGCGAAATCCTGCTCACCTCCATGGACTCCGACGGCACCCGTGCCGGCTTCGATTGCGAACTGACCGCCGCGGTCAGCGAATCCGTCGGCATTCCGGTGATTGCCTCGGGAGGAGCTGGAACCGTAGCACACTTTATCGAAGTATTCGCACGCGGCAAAGCCGACGCCGCGCTCGCGGCCAGCATCTTCCATTTCGGCGTTTCGAGCTCACGTTCGCTTAAAGAAGAATTGGCTCGCGCCGGCGTCTCCGTGAGGCTTCCATGCTGATTCCTTCCATCGATTTGCTGGGCGGCCGCATCGTACAGTTAGTGCAAGGCGAAAAGCTGCGCCTCGCCTTCGACGATTTCGAATACTGGATCGAAAAATTCGCGCGCTTTCCTCTCGTACAGTTGATCGATCTTGACGCAGCCATGCGCCAGGGCGATAACTTCGCATTGGTCGCGCAGATTGCGAAGCGCCTGCCAGTCCAGGCGGGCGGCGGCATCCACTCCATCGAGCGCGCCCGCCAGGTGCTCGATGCGGGCGCCAGGCGCGTCATCATCGGCTCCGCGCTCTTTTCCGAACCAGGCGCGGTCAACACCGGGTTTGCCGCCGCGCTGGCCGCCAGCGTGGGCGCGGAGCGCGTGGTCGCCGGCATCGACACCAAAAGCGGCCGCATCGCCGTAAGAGGCTGGAGGGCGCAGGTCGCTCTCACGCCCGACGAAGCGATTCCACAGCTTGAGCCTTACGCTGCCGCATTCCTCTACACCCACGTGGACGGCGAGGGCCTGATGCAGGGCTTTCCCATCGCGACCGCCGCGCGCCTGCGCAAGCTCACTGAAAGGCAGCTCATTGTGGCAGGCGGCATTCGCAGCCAGCAGGAGGTGGATGCACTGGACGCGCTGGGCGCAGACGCCGTGGTGGGCATGGCCGTCTACACCGAGTTGCTCGCGGTCTGATGCTGGCCGCGCGATCCTGAACGGTTAAGCGGGAGAGTTGAAGGCGCCAAAGCGGGAATCGGATATGCTGGTAAGAAAAACTTCCCCCACCCTGTTACGAAAGGAAACGGAACCATGATGAGGAGGCAGAGCGGGATCAGGCTGGCAAAGCGTCTGGACGAGGTCGGCTTCTCCGACATTGTGCAGATTCGCAACAAGGTGATGGCATTGCGCGCGGAAGGTCTCCATGTGCATGCGCTGCACGGGGGCGAACCGTTCTTTGAGACGCCGCCCGATATCAAGTACGCGGCCATCAAGGCGCTGGTGGAGAATCAGACGCACTATGCGCCGTCTTCCGGTGTGTTGCCATTGCGTAAGGCGCTGGCCGACAAGCTGGCGGCCAAAAACGGCATCCACGTCACCACCGACGAAGTGATCGCCACCGTGGGTGGCTCGCAGGGATTGTATGCGGCCTTTCAAAGCGTGCTCGATCCCGGTGACGATGCGCTGGTCTTCTCGCCCTACTGGACGCCGATCGGCGACCTCGTAACCGGAGCACAGGCGCGGCCATTGCTTGTGCCCACATCCACCGCGCGCCGCAATGGCATTCGCAATACTCTTGAGCAGTTTTCAACTCCGCAGACGCGCGCCATCTACTACAACACGCCGCAGAATCCCAGCGGCTTGGTCTTCACGCGCGCTGAAGCGGAAGAGGTTGCAGCCTTCGCCATCCAGCGCGACCTGATCGTGATTGCCGACGAGGCCTATGAGGATCTGGTCTATGACGGCGCGCATGTGTCCATCGCTTCGCTGCCCGGCATGGCGGAGCGGACCATCACCGCTTTCACCTTCTCGAAAACCTACGCCATGACCGGCTGGCGCGCCGGATACGCGGTGGCCAAAGAGCCCTTCATGACTGCCCTGCGCAAGATCGTGCTCTACTCCACCAACGGCGTCGCCACGCCGGTGCAATACGCGATGATCCAGGCGCTCACCACGCCGGAGGCAGAGATCGCCCGCCTCCGCGAAGAGTATCGCCAGCGCCGCGATCTGCTGGTCGCCGGCCTGAATGAAGTGGGCCTCGAGTGCCCGTCGCCCGCGGGTGCTTTTTATGCCTTTCCCAACGCCGAGAAGGTGCACAAGAACAGCCGCACGGCCGCGCAAATCCTGCTCGATAAGGCGCACATCGCCACCATACCGGGATCGGTCTTCGGCGCCCAGGGAGAGGGACATTTGCGCTTCGGCTACGCCATCACGCTGAAGGAGATCGAAGACTGCGTGGAAGCGCTGCGCAGGTTCTTCGCGTAGCAGGCCATTTTATTCCTGCGCCTCTCCGATGGCGCGGCTGGTCTCGACGCGCGAGGCGCGCAGCAGCCGGGCGATCTGTTTCAGGTGCAGTTGCACGGCATAGGCGCGCAGAATCTCGGCCTGCGAGAATCCGATGCCCGTGTGCCGCACCGCGTCCATGCGCGCTTCGAGTTGCGCAATGTCTTCTTCCAGATTCATCTGTGGCGGCGCCACATTGAAGCGCCATGCGTGAATACGGCCGGCCACGTGGCGAAATCCGCTGCGAATGTCCACGGCCAGCTTTCCCAGTTCCGGCTCCAGTTGCTGCGCAAACGCATCGTGATGGCTGTCTTTGACTGAGAATTCCAGCGCCACCAGGGCGTCGAAGAGTGAGCGGCCAAACTGCGCCAACATGCTCAGTCCCTCGCGCCATCCAGGCCCCCCTGAGGGCTCGTTGCGCGCGGCGTCGAGCAGTTGATTGTTGCCGCGCAGCATGGCCAGCGCATCCTCGCGCAGCGCGGGCAGGTTCCCGGCCGGCGCGCCGCGAAACCCCTGCAGAATCGCCTCGAAGAACGCGCCCAGAACCAGAAACTCCTGTGCCAGCCCGTCGCGCAGCCTGAGCCTCGCGCGGTCAGGAAACACCAGCGTGGTCACGGCGAGCGCCACCACGATGCCCAGCACCACCTCGCCCACGCGGACCAGCGCCAGGATCCAGCGTGGTCCCGTCTTCTGCACCAACATAATGATCGTGATGGTGACCCCGGCCAGCCGCGAGCTGCTGCGCAGTCCCAGCAAGCCGCAGACGATAACCGCCGCGAGCACCGCGAGAATGTAGTTCCACGGAAGCGTGCCGAACAGGGAAAACGAAAAGCCAAGCACGGCGCCGATCAGCGTGCCCAGAATCCGATCCCGCGAGGCGTTCACCGTGGAACCGACATTCGATTGCAACACGATGATGGCGCTGATCGAGCCCCAGTAACCGTCGCGCCACCCGAAGCGCAGCGCCAGCCACCAGCACAGGGCCGCGGCCAGCGCCGTTTTTGCGGCGTGGATCAGCAGCCGCTGCCGCTCCCAGGAAAGAATCCGCGGCTTCTCCGTCTCTTCCACGCGCAGCTTGATCGCAAGCTGCTGCTGGGACATCGTCTTGTTTGCCTTCAGGCGCATGATTTCAATCTGCGGTTGAGGATTCTCATGGATACAGGACCGCCGACCCTGTCCATCCCGGCGGCGGCTAATGTCACTCTTGTCCCATGCCAATCAATCAAAGGCTACCAGCTTAGCCGAAGCGCCCGCTATCGGCCTGCCCATTTAACATAACATTGAGGCGCCCGCATCGGTCGGGGCGGCAAATACCATGCTGCGAGTCGGATACCCCGCAACCTTGGCGGCGGAGCTGTTGAGCGGTTTTCCCCCGGAAGTCGAGCTCATTCCGTTGCCCGATAAACTGGACCAGGACATTGACATCGACGTCTGGATTCCCGATCCCTATCCGATGCGCGCCATTCGGCTTTGGCCGCGGCTTCATGGAGTACGCCTGGTCCTGTCACTCATGGCCGGTACGGAGTGGATTCCGGGCGCGGTCGGCCCTCATGTCACCATCTGCAACGCCCATGGCGCGCACAACATCTCCACAGCGGAGTGGACCGTGGCCTCGATTCTGGCCATGCTGAAGTACTTTCCGTTCTATCTCGATGTCCAGCGGGCCGGCCAGTGGAAGCGCCGTTTCCAGGCCAGCGCGCATTATGCCGCCATCACCGGCGACACGCGGCCCCTGTATCCGCCTGTGCTGTTGGAGGAGCTCACCGGCAAGACGGTGCTGGTGGTGGGCTACGGCGCCATCGGCAAGGAGATTGAGCGCATGCTCGCGCCCTTTCATGTGGACTTGCTGCGCGTAGCCCGCACCGCGCGCACCGAACCCAAGGTTCACGCCGTCAGCGAACTGGACGCCCTGCTGCCGTTGGCTCAAGTGGTCGTACTGATTCTGCCTTTCACTCCGGAGTCGCAAAAGCTGATCGGTCCGCGCCGGCTTGCTTTGATGCCGCAGGGCGCGCTGCTGGTCAACGCCGCGCGTGGACCCATTGTAGATACCAACGCGCTGGTCGAGGCACTCAACGCGGGCCGCATTCGCGCCGCCCTGGACGTGACCGATCCCGAGCCGCTTCCGGATGGACACCCGTTGTGGAGCTGTCCCAATCTGCTGCTCACCCCCCACGTAGCCGGATCGAGCCCGCAGTTTGCGCCCCGCTCGCTGCGTACCGCTGCCGGCGAACTCCGCCGCTACATCAACGGCGAGCGGATGCACAACGTAGTCCAGGCCGCAATCTAATAGCTCGCCGCCGCGCGCCGCCAGTCCCGCAGCCCCAGCACGGCCAGCGCCACCAACCCCGCGTACAGCGCGGCCGTTGGCCTCAGGTCCTTGTAGAGATACTCGCCGATGTACACCACATTCACCGCAATCCAAAGCCACCAGTTGGCCGTGTGTTTGCGCGCCTGCCACCAGCTGGCCACCAGGCTGTAACTAGTCAGCGCGGCATCCAGGTGGGGCAGCGCCGCTCCCACGCGCACCATCAGCCACCCCAGCAGCACCGCGCCCACCGCGCCCGAGGCAAGGCCCGCAATCCAGCCTCGCACACTGAGTGGAACCACGCGCACCTCGCCCTCTTCGCGGACGCCGCGCCACCAGTGCCACCAGCCGTACAGCGTGAACGCCACGAAGAAGACCTGCAGCAGTGCATCGGAGAACAGCCGCGCGCGATAAAAAACGACCAGGTAGATTATGTCCGCTGCCAACACCACCGGCCAGCAGATGAGCAGCCGCCGCGTGGTTAGCCAGATGCCCAGCACCGTGGTGACGGTCCCCGCAATCTCCACCCAGTTCGCGGCGAAATAGTTCGCAATTGCCATCCAGCTCATGAATGCCCGGATCCCACGGCCGAAACTTCTCGCGGCTTGCGCTTGCGCTCCGCGGCCCATCGGCGCAACGCATTCAGCAACCTGGCGCCGCCCGGACCGCAGAACCACCGCGCATGTCCCACCATGTAGTCGTCGCTGGCCAGTAGCACCTTTTCTTCCGATCGTAGCACGCCGCGAAAATAATCCGCCTCGCTCAGTGCAAACTCCGCGTGGCACAACGCGGCCATGGGCGCCAGCGTTGCGGCCTCTTCATCGCTGAGCGGACGTATTTGCTCATATCCGTGCAGCAGGGCGTGCAGATGGTCAAGATGCACGCGCACATTCTCAGGGTGCGCCGGGTCCGCCACGAGCATCAGCCACTCCACCATGTTGCGCTCGATCGCGTGGGCCAGATCGTGGACGGCGTTGGTGCGGTCGGCAAGGCCGAAGTCGATGATCGCCGTGGCCTGCGCATCGTCGCATGCATCGCTCCACAAAAGATTCGACGCGTGCAGATCGTTGTGCGTCCACAGCGGCTCGAGCGCAGGCAGGAGTGGCCATAACTCCGCATGAAACGGCGCAAGCAGTTCGAGTGCCCCTTCGCAGTGTTCGCGCACAGCCGCATCCTCACTCAATGCCGGCCGTGCAGCCAGATAGTGTTCCACCTCAGCGCGCGGATTCTCCGCGGCAAAGATCGTGAAGCCTGCCACGAGTGGCCGAGGCCTGCGTCGTGGCGCGGCAAATCCCTCCGCCGCACGATGCAGCCGCGCCAGTGCCTGCCCTGCGGAACCCGCATGTGCCACGCTGCGAAATGGCGTCCAAGAAAGCGCGTCTCCGTAAAGGTCCACGCCCTCGGGCGCTTCGTGCACCTCATACGTCCACTCGCCACTTTCGATTGCCGTCTCGCCCGATGCGTTCGCAAACACCCGCGGCACCGGAGCTCCTGCGCCGAGCAGATACGCCACGAAGCGGTGTTCCTCAAGCAATCCCTCCGCATCGCGCACCGTCCGGTGATGGCGCTTGATGAACACTCGCCCGTTCCGCGTCGCCACCACGCCGGCTGCCGAAAACGGCCGCGGACTGACCGACAGAATCTCAATCGGTTCGCCGCAGTCAGGAAATTGGCTCAGCAGCGAGCGCACCTCGCCGAGCCTAAGCGGCGCCCAGTCAGGCTCAACCAGCGTTCCGTCCATTCCGTGCGCTCTTGCTGTTGCGCTCATCGAAAGATCGTCCTTCACCAGAACCAGCGAAACCGGCAATCCGCAAGCCTAAAAAGTGTAATGCACCGACAACCGCACCGTCGTCGGCGCGCCCAGGTGAATGAATGTATCTCCGTAGCTCGCCCCCGTGTCTTTCCAGTAGCGTTTGTCGGTAATGTTGTCGGCATAAAGCCGCAGCGTCACGCGCCCCCGCTCGCCGCCGGGCGTGTAGCGCGCGCCCAGGTTGAACAGGTTGTAGCCGGGCACGCTCACCAGGTCGTCGCGCGTAGCCTCCTTGCGCCCCGTGTAGCTCCAACCGGGCATCAAGTGCAATTCGTGCGCGCGCGGCAGCGAAATATCCGCAAAAGACGCCGTGCGCAGATGTGGCACATTGAGCACCTGCTTGTTGTCGAAGGCCGGCGTGCCCGTCTCGTTGGAGAGCGCCCGTATGGCCGCCGCCGACGCAGTCAGCCGCAGCCAGCTCGCGGCCTTCCCCTCCGCATTCACCTCCATGCCGTCGTGCGTCTCGCGACCCTCGGATTCAAAGCACAGATCGCCGGGCTCGTTGAACTCGCTTGCCGTGCAAAAGCTGTCCGGGGCCTGAATCACCTTGGGGTAAAAGAACGGCGCTCTCATATGAAACAGCGCGGCGGTCAGCAGAATGCGCTGGCCCGGCTCGTATTTCGCGCCAACCTCGGCCTGCCGCGTCAGGAACGACCGAAGAAACTGGTTCGCATTATCCACCCACCACGGCCCTTGCGGACCCAGCGACAGCAGCACGCCGTAGTTGCCATAGAGCGTAAGGCTGCCTGCCGGGTTCAAGGTGATTGCATACTGCGGCAGCCAGATGGGCTTGTCCGTGAGAATGGACGCGGTGCCGGGGCTCGTGGCTGAGAGCGAGTAGTTGTGGTCGCGCAGGGAATCGTATCGTCCCCCCGCAAGCAGTTGAATGTGGCCGGGCAGATGAATCCGGTCCTGCGCCACCGCGGCCGCCTGATGATTGTCTTCCCACAGCGCGCGCGGGCCGGCTTGTTCCCGCACCCCGTCGTAAGTCGCGCCGGCAAACGCCGTGATGGGCTGATAGATATTCTCCGACCCGATGTAGCTGTATACCGCTCCATCCTGCACCCAGCCCGGCGCGCTGCTGGGCGGCGCGCCGGGCTGCTGCACGCTGCGCCGGAAAAGCTCGCCCCCGCCCGTCAGGTCCTGTCCGATTGCCCCGCTCTTGATGTGTCCCGCAACCAGCGCCTCCGCCTGCGCGTCGATACGCAGCTCTCCGGGGTCGCGGTAATCGTAGACGTCGTAGCCGCCGTCGGGAGCGAAAAAATAAGAAGGCGCTGTGCCGCCGCTCCCCGTGCACAAAGCCTCATATGAGCACCCATACGCATACACCACGTTGTCGTCAATCAGCGAATGGCTGAAGCTCGCCGCGGCGAAGGCCCGCCACGCGCCGGGCAGATCGTAGTCCAGGCGCGCGCCGGTGTTATACACGTCGAATGTGTTCGGCTTGGCCCACGACTGCTCGCCCAGCATCGTCGAAGGGTAAACCTGGCTCAGATCAGGCACCGTCGTTCCGCCCAGCAATTGATAGCCGCAAACCGAACGCTCCACCTTGTGCTGGTACTCGAAGTCCGTCTTAAGAATCGCCTTCGGGCTCAGTTTCCAGTCGGCGGCGCCCGAGCCCACCCCCCGCCAGCCGTTGGCGTCGTTCACATAGCTCTCAATCTTTTCACCGGCCAGATTCAACCGCGCGCCCACCTGGCTTCGGCTGCCGAACCGCCGGCCCAAATCCACCGCTCCATAAGCCGTCCCGCGATGATCGGTAGCCAGGTCCACGGCCTCGACCGTCGCCGGCCGCTTGGTTACGTAGTTGACGAGCCCGCCGGCCGACGCCACGCCGCTCTCCAAGCCCGCTATGCCCTTGAGGAACTCGACGCGCTCTTTGTTTTCCAGCGGCACATCCTGCTCCCCGGCGATGGTCATGCCGTTGATCTCAAGTCCAGTCGCAAGATCGATCGTGAAGCCGCGAATCTCGTAGTCGCCGTAGTAACCCACCGGGGCATAATCTTCTCCAATCGACGCGTCGTTTTTCACCACGTCGGAGAGCAGGCGCGCCGTCTGGTCGGTCAGCAGATCGCGCGTCACCACCATCGCGGAAAGCGGCGTCTCCTTCAGCGTCGCGCCATCCAGAGTCCCCACTGAAACCGCGTCGGGAAGATAATCGTCCTTCACCTCGCCGTGCACCACCACCGTGGTGGTCACGCCCGGAACCTGCTGCGCGGTTGGCTTTGCCGTATCGGCCGCCTGAGCCGTGCCGACCGCTATCGTGCTTTGGGAGAGTCCGCAAACCGAAGCGCACAGACAGCACGCCAGCATTGACGCTTTCACCAGTGCCCCGCGGCCCACAACCGGGACGCACGACCCGCGGCCGGCACGTTGCCGCTCACCGTATGCTGACCCGGCTGTTCGGAAAGACTGGCTTGGATTGTGAACCGAGGCGCTGCCTGCAACATCAAGCATGATCTCCCCTTGTTTCAGCCTGCTTGAAACAAGAGAACTCACGCTGCGTTTCGAGGAAGAAGGCCGTCAGGCCCAGGAAACTTCCCACGCCGGTATTATCCGGATCGGGTTCTAGGGTATTTCTCAGCCCCACTCCGTGGAGCACCCCTGTTTCAACAATCAAATTGAATCACTCTGGGGCGGGTTTGGCAAATTGTTTTGCCGGCCGGATTAACGGCAGAGAGGAAAATGCAAACTTCCTTGCGACCGGTCTTTGGCTCCGGAATCAGCGCCAGAGCGACTCGACGAGTGCGCGGTAAGCATCGAGCGGCGGCACTTGAAGCCCGCGCACCTTGGCTGCATCGTCGGCGTGGCGCAGCGCCAGGGCCGCGCGCGCGTGGGGCAGCTCCAGAAACGCCTCGGCCTCCGCCGCGCTCATCGGCCCGCCCTGCAAGGCCAGGCTCTGCACGGACGCCGGCGACAGTCCGGCCAGATAGTCCGGTTCGGCAAAGCAAAGATAACGCTTGGCCGCCACGTGCAGGCGGATCGGGTCCAGAACCGATGCGGGCAGGTGCTCCCCGAGCGCCGCAACCGCAAGTTCTTCGTGCCGCGTGTCCAGCCCGCGCGTGGCCGCATCCTCGCCCTCGCTGTGCAGCAGATGGCCCAGATCGTGCAGCAGCGCAGCCGCAATCAGCGCATCGTCGCCTCCTAAGCACTGAACGAACCAGGCCGCTTGCAGGGAATGTTCAAGCACGGTGACCGGCTCGCCGAAGTAAGCCGCTCCGCCTCCCGTGGCAAGCAGCTTGAAGACCTCATCAACGGATGCAATCCGCGCCGTCTGTCTCATGCCTCCGCAACCTCCGGCTTCCTGAATCGCTGATGCACCGCCAGCACCAGCGCCACCAGCGCGGTCAGCAAGGCCACGCCCGCCAGCGAAAGAAACGCATTCTTCCAGCCGAACGCCACCGTGATGCGCGCCACCGTGTCGCCGGAAAGCCAGCCCGCCAGGTAGCCCACTCCATCGATGATTCCCGCCGCCGTCGCGCTGCCGCGCTTGCCGCCAAAGTCCAGGCTCATCGCCCCGGCAAGATACGAGTAAGGCCCCAGCAGCAGAAACCCCACCAGCGTCACCAGCACCACCGGCGTCCATTGGCTGGCGTGCCCCGGCGTCCGCGCCAGCACCACCAGGCAGGCTGTGCTCGCTGCCATGCCGAACACCAGCACCAGGTTGCGGCCGTTCAGCCCCAGTTTGTCGCTCACCACGCCCGCCAACAGAACGCTGATTCCTCCAAACAGCGGAAACAGCGCGCTGCGTGCCGCCGCCTGGCTGCTGGTGAGCCCCACAAACTGCACAAAGTAGGTCGGCGTCCAGAAGTTGAAGGTCTCCCGCAGCAGCGTGGTGCCCAGCGAAAGCAGGCACACCAGCCAGAACGGAAAACTGGTCATCAGCGGGCCCAGAATCGCCTTCAGGCCCGGATGCTTTTCATCCTTGTGTTCGCCGTCAGCGCCATACACGTTCAGCGGATTGGCCTCCGGAGACGGCAGGCCGCGCTCCTCCGGCGTCTCGCGGAGAAAGATCAGATTGGCCACCAGCAGCGCCCCGAGCGATCCGGCCCCGGCCAGAAACACGCCCCTCCAGCCCACTCCGTGCGCCATCAATTGGCTCATCACCCAACGGCAGGCCGCGTCGCCAAACAGAAAGCTCAGGCTCAGCACCGCCATCACCGTGCCATAGGTCGAGTAGGAAAACCAGCGCGACGAGACCTTCACCAGTCCCACCCAGCCTGCCGATTGAAACAGCCGGTTGCCTACCCACGCCAGCGTGAACAGCGGAAACCCTCCGCTCAACACAAACACCAGCGTGAACAGAATCGATCCCGCCATGCCGCCCAGAAAATTCCGCCGCCCTCCGAACATGTCGGCCATCGAGCCGCAGATAAACTTGCCTGCCGCATAGGCCACCGTGCCCGCCGATGCGATAAATCCCAGCCGCACCTGCGCCTCGTTCGCCGTTATGCCATGCTGTGCCAGATCGTGAATCAGGTCGGGTAAAACCACCGACAGGTTCGAGCGGCAGAAGTAGTAGCCCGAGTAGCCCACTCCCAGCAGCGCGATGGTAGCCAGATGCCAGCCTGTAAAGGCGCGATGCACCTTTGGCTGGTCAAGTGGGCGCTGCCCGGCAACCGCTGTCTTTTCCGTTAGCACACCGGCAGACTATCACGCAGGTGCGTCAAGCGCCGTCAAACAAAGCTTCGACAGGCCGTCCTGTGAGCCATCTTCCTTCGTCCGGATAAATTTTTGTCAAAAATTCCGCTTTGTGCACCGCCGCAGGCGCTACATTTGAAATGCGAACAATTCAAAAGCGAACAGACAGCGTTTCTTCCGTGAACTCTTCTTGAAAGGCAACCACATGCGCGGTTTTTCTTCCTCTGTCCGTTTGCGCCGCCTGGTGGCTCCGCGGCTGCTTTTGGCTTGTTGCCTGGTTGCGCTCGCGGCCGGCCGGTTGCCGGCCCAATCCACCTTCGGCGCCATCCTCGGCACCGTGCGCGATTCAAGCGGGGCGCTGGTCCAGGGCGCACAGGTGACGCTGGCCAATACCGGCACCGCGGCCACGCGCACCGTGGGCACCGACGCGAGTGGAAACTACGCCTTCAAGAATATCGACGTGGGAACCTATGCCCTCACCCTCACGGCGCCGGGCTTTGAAAAGGAGTCGCTTCCTCAGATCGTGCTCACGGCGCGCGAGACCCGGCGCATGGATGCAACCCTGAAGCCCGGCGCCGAGACCCAGACCGTCATTGTGATCGACGATCCCGAACCCGTGATTACCACCGATGTTTCCAGCCTGGCCGAAACCAAGGTCGGCGACGAGCTGGTCGAGCTTCCGGTGGCCATCTACTCCCGCTCCACCGGCTCCACCAGCCCCATTTCCACGCTCACCACCGAGGCCGGCGTGCAGACCGACGATGGCGGCAACCTGGCCGTCGACGGCACCACCGCCGCTCTGCTCAGCGTCACCATCGACGGCATCTCCTCGGTCGGCGTCGAGTACTCCGGCCCCGTCAACGAGATGTTCCCCTCCTTCAACTCCATCGAGGAGATTCGCGTCTCGGAGTCCAACAATAGCGCCGAGTTCGGCGGCGTGGCCGATATCACCACTGTCTCCAAGGCCGGCACCAACCACTTCCACGGCGGCGCCTTCGAGAACCACGAGAACACCGTCCTCAACTCCAACAACATCTTTGCGCTCTCCAAGCCGAAGATCATCATGAACGACTTCGGCGGAACCCTCGGCGGCCCGCTCGAGATTCCGCGCCTTTTCAACGGCCACGACAATACGTTCTTCTTCATCAGTTTCGAGGGCCTGCGTCTGCCGCGCCAGACGCCCATTCTGCTCTCTGTGCCCTCCATGGACATGCGCAACGGCAACCTCGCCAGCTACCTCGCCGGCCAGGGCGTGACGGCCATCTACGAGCCCGACGGCGTCACCCCCCTTGATCCCGCCAACGTCCCCGTCAGCCAAATCTCCGCCAACCTGCTTCAGTACCTGATGCCCACGCCCGACTACGGCGCGACCGGCTCCTACGCCAACAACTACCAGATCAACTTCCCCTCGCCCATCTCCTCCAACCAGGGCGACGTGCGCCTGGACCGCACCCTCTCCTCCCGGCAGACAATCTTCGCCCGCTTCTCCTACAAGAACCGCCAGGTCACCACCGCGCCTTCGGCCGCCTGCACCTTCACCTACTGCGCTGAGGCCGGCAGCCCGTTGCAAGGCGCCTACAACACCCCCGAGATCGACGAGGGCCTGACCTTCGCCCACAACTTCGTCTTCTCACCCCACCTGCTCAACGAGTTTCGCGGCGGATACAACGCCCAGCACACCTCGGAGACTCAGAGCTACTCCACCTCCACGCTCCTCAATCAGACCGGCATCGCCGTTCCCCAGCCGGACGTCGACTGGTCTGAGGCTCCCCAGGTGCTCATCAACGGATTCATGTCTACCGGCGCGGGCAACCCCGGCATGCAGCGCGGCCAGATCGTCCAAGCGCTGGACAACGTGAGCTGGACTCACCGCAACCATGCCTTCAAATTAGGCGCCGATTTCAAACGCATCTCCGACCACGACGACAACGTCTACGGCAACTACCGCTCCGGCTGGTATGTCTTCAACGACACCTCCGCTGTCGTCGAGGCCATCGGCGACCCCTACACCGCATTCCTGCTTGGGCTACCTGACTACACCGAGGTCAGCTCCACCAACAACCCAACCATGAACGGCCTTGGGTTTGCCTACGCCTTCTTTGCCCAGGACGACTGGAAGATTTCTCCCAGCCTCACCCTGAATCTTGGCCTGCGCTACGAACTTCATCCCCCCATCCATGAAATTCACTACAATACCGCTACCTTCCAGCCTGATTATTCGGCCACCATCGGCGGTGAGCCGGTGAACGGCGCTGTCGTTGTCTCCAACGCCCAGGCCGAGTCCTTCGCCTCCTCCGCTTTTTTGAGCGCCATCGCGCCCACGCCCCTCCTCACTGCCGCGCAGGCCGGCATTCCCGAGGGGTTGCGCTACACCGACAGGACCGACTGGGGCCCGCGTCTGGGCTTTGCCTGGCAGCCCTATCGCGACGGAAAAACCGTGCTGCGAGGCGGCTGGGGACGCTTCATTGAAACTCCGCTCGGCTTCTCGCTGGTCTCCGGCTGGGCCGTCCACTCCAGCTATGTGGCCACCTACAACCAGGCCTATGAATCCGACGGCGTCACGCCGCTGCTGTCCTTCGCCAACCCCTTCAACACCGCCGCCGGGAGCTCAACCGGAATCGCCGGCTTCTACTACGCCTTTCCCATCCGCTACCGCGACCCCTCGGTCGAGCAGTGGAACCTCACCCTCGAGCAGGACTTCGGCCACAGCATCGGCGCGCGCTTCTCCTACACCGGCAGCCACGGCCAGAACCTCGAGGCCATGGTCGACCTCAACCAGGTCCCCGCCAACTCCATCGGCTACTTCAACACCGATCCCGCGCCCGCAGCCGCCGGCGCCTGCATCTCCGACGGAGGAACCCTCATTGCCGACCACCGCCCCTATCCCTGCTGGAGCGTCATCCAGAGCGTCGTCAATGCCGCCGTAAGCAACTACTCCAGCGGCGCCGTCGAACTCTCGCGCCACAGCGGCAAGTCGCTTTCCTTCGATGCCAGCTACACCTTTACGCGCGACTTATCCAACGCCGGCGGCGCCACGCCCAACGCCTTTGCCGTCGCCGGCGGCAGCTTTCTCACCGATCGCTTCAATCCCGGCCACGACTACGGCAACGTCATCTACGACCGCAAGCACCGCTTTCTGGCTACTTACCTCTACGACTTGCCCCTCGGCAAGGGCCAGCGCTGGCTCAACTCAGGGTCTGCCTTGAACCGCTTTGTCGGCGACTGGCAACTGGCCGGGGTCGCCATCCTCGAGAGCGGCCCATTCCTTACTCCCTACGAAGACTCCGTAGATCCGGCCAACACCAACATCCTCACCACCGTCGGCCAGGCCCGCCCCGATCAGTTGACCAACGTCTCGCTCTACGCGCCCCATCGCACCACCTCCCAGTGGCTCAATCCCGCCGCCTTTCCTTATCTCAACCTGCAAACCCCCGCCGGCAACGGCATAGGCCGCTTCGGCAACGCTCCCGTAGGCGGCGTCGTCGGTCCCGGCACGGCCAATTTTTCTCTCTCGCTGATGAAGAACCTCGCGCTTTATGAGAAGTCCAAACTCCAGCTGGGCGTCGAAGCCGCCAACATCCTCAACCACCGCAACTACGAGCCGCCCAACATGCAGGTCGACTCCTCCGGCTTCGGCTCCATCACCGCCCTGCAAACCGCCGAAGGCGCCGGACCGCGCAGCCTGGAACTCTCCGGCCGCATCACCTTCTAACTTGCAGTCATCACTTTCCAACAGGTGTTTTCAAGCAAGGCAAAAGGGCCGTGGAAGCAATCGCCTCCACGGCCATTCTCTTCTGTTGCGGAGATCGATAATAATCTGGGTGCCGCAGGTCTCGCTTTTGAGACAGGGAATTCCTGCTCCCACCGGACGACTGACAACTGTCCACTGATGACTGCGCAGCTACTTCCCTGTCCCCTCCGTAATCGTCACAATCCGGTCCACTCCCGGCACGGTGAAATTCTCTTGCCTTCCGCTCGGCCAGTGCACCTCGATCGCGTCCACCGTCGTCGCCTGTCCCAGCCCAAAGTGCGGCCGCGGATCGTTCGTCGAAAGATAACTGCCCCCGCTGATCACATCCCCGCGCTGCTTCATGCCGTTGGCTGTCACATAGACCGTCGCCCCCACCGCGTCGCGCGGGCTTTTCGCCCCGCCCACCAGCTTCAGCTCCAGCCAGTGGTTCTTGTCCGGGTTCACGTTCCTTAGCAGCACCGGGTGCCCATCCATCACATTGATCACTGCGTCAAGCTTGCCGTCGTTGAACAGGTCGCCCACTGCCATTCCCCGCCCGGCAATCACCACCGCCAGCCCCGAACCCTCCACCGCCGGCACTGCCTCGAACCGCTTGCCCTCGATGTTGTGGAACAGCATCGGCCGCTCGGCCCAGCTCGTGCCCCACGCATACTTGTCCGCCTCCGGGTACACGTGCCCGTCTGCCATCAGCAGGTCCTTCCAGCCGTCGTTGTCGTAGTCCAGAAACGCGTCGCCCCAGCTTAGGAAGGGAACTGAAATCTCCGCAATTCCCAACTGGTAGCTGATATCGGTCAGGTTGCCGTCGCCCTCGTTCCTGTAGAACGGCTTGTAGTCATCGGAAAATGTGGTGTCGAAGATCGCCAGTTGCCCGTTGTTCTGGTAGTCGCCCACCGCGACGCCCATCGACGCGGTCTCGCGCCCGGCTTCGTTCAGCGCGAACCCCGACGCGTAGCTCACATCCTCAAAGGTCCCGTCGCCCTTGTTCAAATACATATAATTCGGCGTCGAGTCGTTGCCCACCAGCAAATCCGCCTTGCCGTCGTTGTTGATGTCCACAAACACCGCGCCCAGCCCGTAGTAGCCCGGCTTGTCGGCCACTCCGGCCTTCTCGCTCACGTCGGTAAACGTCCCGTCGCCGTTGTTGTGAAACAGATGATCCGGCTCGCCCTTCAGCCCCCGCGGCCCGCAAGCGACAGCTTCGCCGCGAAAGGTGCAGAATGCGTTGTTGCCCCCGGTTTCCTTGCTGTTGGGCAGGTTGTTCCAGTCCCAGTGCAGATAGCCCGCAACAAACAGGTCCAGCCGCCCATCCCCGTCGTAGTCGCCCCACGTGGCGCCGCTCGACCAGTTGCCCAGTTGCACCCCGGCCTTTTCCGCCACGTCGGTAAACGTTCCGTCGTGATTGTTGTGGTACAGGCGGTTTTTCCCCACATTGGACACAAAAATATCCGGCCAGCCGTCGTTGTCGTAGTCGGCAATCGCCACGCCCGTGCCCCAGCGGTCGTTGGTCACGCCGGCCTTGGCCGCCACGTCGGTAAACGTTCCGTCGTGGTTGTTGCGGAAGAGCGCCGCGTGCGGCGGCGTCTCCTTGCCCGTCAGCGCGTCCACGGTCGAGCCGTTCACGACGTAGATCGACAGCCAGCCCGAGTTGTCGTAGTCGATCAGCCCCACCCCCGAGCCCTTGGTCTCGACGATGTAGCTCTTCTCTGGCGTGCCCATCTTGTGCGTCCAGTGGGTCAGCCCCGCTTTTTCCGAGTCGTCGATAAACACCACCGGCCCGGTCTTCACGAATCCGCCCGCCGTAATCGGCCGGTGCTGGGCGTCGAGCAGGAGCGGGTGAGGCGAGCCGGTTTCCTGGCCGCCGGAAGCCACGGGTTTCGCATTTGAAACCTGGGAAACCGCGCTCGCGGCGGGTTTTTCGGTTGTTTGCCCTGGGGAAAGAGCACCGGGACCTGTGGCTTGTGCGAAAACAAGTGCGGAAATTCCCGCCGCCAGCAGTCCCTGGAAAGTGGTCGCGCGCAGTGCCTCAAACATGGCAGCCAGTATACGGGGCGGGATGAGGGCAGGTATCGTCCGAAAGGTGGAGTGCCCATTCCGGAGCGGCTTAAGCACAGGGTCAGTTGCTCCATTCCCCACCCGAATTACGCCCCACACAGCCCCCGGCTGTCGCCTTCCGGCAACCGGCTCGCACCTCAATGAACTAGAGTGAGCCGGGTCACAATCGCCCGTTCCTGAGCGTGGCTAAACTCAAACCAATTCCCTGGGTTTCAAAGGTTGCCATGCAATCGTTTCCCGCTGTAGATCCCATTCCATTGCCAGCCCCGATATGGCTGCTCAAGCTGCTCCATATCGTGACGCTGTCATTGCACTTTGTCGCCGTTGAAATGCTCCTGGGCGGACTGCTGCTCGCCGTCCTGCTCAGTCTCTTCCGCGGCTCGCCGCAATCGCTGGTCACCGCCAGGGCCTTGGGCCGCCGCCTCACGGTGGTGATGACCTTCGTGATCAATCTCGCGGTGCCGCCGCTCCTGTTCGCTCAAGTCCTTTACGGCCGCGCGCTCTACACCAGCAGCGTCCTCATCGGCCTCTACTGGATCTCCCTTATCGCCATCCTCATCCTCACCTACTGGCTGCTCTACCGCTTCTCCGCACGGCTTGAGGCAGGCGAATCCGCCTGGTGGGTCGGCCTGAGCGCGTGGCTGCTGGCCGGTGTCATTGCCCGCCTGCTCTCCACCAACATGACGCTGATGCTGCGCCCCGAAGTCTGGCGCGATATGTACTCCGCCTCGGCCGCCGGCGCCTATCTGCCCGCCGGCGACCCCACGCTCACCCCGCGCTGGCTGCTCATGCTGGCCGGCGGCCTCTTTATCGGCGGATTGTGGCTCATCTATCTCTCCGGCCGCAGCACCTTCACCGCGGAGGAAAAGCGCTTCGTCGCCTCGCTCGGTGGCAAGGTCGCCGCTGTCTTCGGCCTCGTTTATCTCACAGCCGGTTTGTGGGCCGCCGGCGTCCAGCCCGCGGTGGTGAAAGCCGGTCTCGCCACGCATCCTCTCTACAAGTTCGCCGGCTTCGCAGGTTACGGCTGGCTGGCCCTGGTCGTGGTGGCCATCGTGGTCGGCGTCCTGGCCGGATTCGGCAAAATTTCCACAAGCCTGTCCGGCGTGCTGGCCTGGACCGGTGTGCTCCTTGCCGTGCTGGTCGAAATCGCCTTCACCGTCTACCGCGACGGCGTGCGCGACCTCACCCTGCTCAGCAAAGGCTACGACGTGTGGGATCGCGCCGTAGTCACCAACTGGGGCGTTGTGGGACTGTTCCTTGTCCTCTTCGTCGCAGGCCTGGGTGTCATTGGCTGGCTCGTGTCCGTTGTGGCGCGCGCAAGGAAAGTTATGGAGGGCGCGATTTCTATATGAGTGAACTGACGAATCCCGCAACCATCGTCCAGGAACCCGAGACGCCCGGCGAGCAGGCCACGCGCCGCGCCTTTCTGGCCGCCGCCGGCGCAGCGGGCCTCTTGTATACCGCTGCCCTTGCCTATCCCATCTACCGCTACCTCGCCTCGCCCGAGGAGATGGCGCTCTCTGCCACGGCCGTCACTGAGGTCACGCTCAAGGACGCGCAAAAACTGCCCCTGGCCTCGGTGCTGATGTTCAAGTTCGGCACCGCTCCGGCCATGCTCATCCATCACGCCGACGGCCGCTGGATAGCCTTGACCGCCGTCTGCACCCACCTCGGATGCACCGTGCAGTATGAGCCCCAGGCCGACCGCATCCACTGCGCCTGTCACGGCGGCGTCTACAACGCCTACACCGGCGCCAACGTCAGCGGCCCGCCGCCCAAGCCGCTCAAGCTCTTCAAAACGGCTGTCAACGATGCCGGCGTCGAAGTCTCGCGCGCGTAACGCAAAGGATAAAAAGGCATGACTTCAAAGACCACTCCATCCACTGTTTACGACTGGGTCGATGAGCGCCTGGGCCTCTCTGAGCTGGCCGCCTTTGCGCGCCACAAGACCGTCCCCGTCCACTCCCAATCCTTCTGGTACTACTGGGGCGGCATCTCGCTGTTCCTCTTCCTCGTGCAGTGTTTCACCGGCGTCCTGCTGCTCGTTTACTACCGCCCCGGCGCTGAGGCCTACGAGTCGGTCCGCCAGATCACCTTCGTCATGCACTTCGGCTGGCTCATCCGTTCCGCCCACGCCTGGTCAGCCAACCTGATGATCTTCTCCATCCTCGTGCACATGTTCTCGGTCTACTTCATGAAGGCCTACCGCAAGCCGCGCGAGTTCGGCTGGCTCAGCGGCATGGTCCTGCTGGGCATCGCCTCGGTCTTCGGTTTCTCCGGCTACCTGCTGCCCATGGACGAGCTCAGCTACTTTGCCACCAAGGTTGGCCTCCAGATTCCCATGGCCATTCCTTTTGTCGGCTCGGGGGTGGCCAACATGCTGCGCGGCGGCCCGGATGTCAGCGAATTCACCGTGCAGCGCTTCTTTGCCCTCCACGTCGTGGTGCTGCCGGCCTTGTTCCTGCCGCTGCTGGCGTTTCACCTTTGGCTTGTCCAGCGCCACGGCAACGCCTCGCCCCCCAGCGAAGAAGCCAAACCCGCAAACAAGCGCAAGAGCATTCCCTTCATGCCCAACTTCCTGCGCAAGGATCTGGCCATGTGGCTCATCTCGCTCAACATCCTCGCCCTGCTGGCCTCGGTCTTTCCCTGGGCCCTCGGCAGGCAGGCCGATTCCCTCGTCCCCGCCCCTACCGGAATCCATCCCGAGTGGTACTTCATGAGTCCCTTCGAGATGCTCAAGCTGATTGGCATGGTGTTTTCCAGCAAGTATGAGGAGATGGGAGAGATTGCCGGGATACTGCTGTTCACACTGGGTATCGTGCTTTGGATTCTGATTCCCTTCTACGACATCCGGAAGGAATCTGGCCAGCGCGCCCGCGCCGCGCACTACTTCGGCCTGCTGGCGGTCTTCGCCCTGCTGGCCAC